>JAQGOF010000258.1 GCA_028293745.1 Gammaproteobacteria bacterium
TGGTGGACGATTCACTCAATGCCAATCACGACCTGCGCATCGCTGTAGGGCGGCTCGCCGAAGCCCGCGCCGCGAGGCACCAGTCGCTCTATGACCTCGGGCCTACGGTAACCGCTACTGCTGGGCATACCACCCAGCAGACTTCGGCAGTGCAGTTCGGGTTTCCGTTCACGAGCTCCTACTACGACGCCGGTTTCGATGCGACCTGGGAGCTCGACCTGTTTGGCCGCGTGCGGCGCGGAATCGAAGCCTCCAGCGCCCAGTTGCAAGGTGCCGAGGCAAGCCTTCGCGATGCACAGGTATCTGTCATAGCCGAGGTTGCACGGACCTACTTCGAGCTTCGCGGCGAGCAGAACCAGCTCGCCGTCGCGAAGCAGAACGTAGAGAACCAACAGGCGACATTCAACCTGACCGACGCTCAGTTGAAAGCGGGGCGCGGCACGGAATTCGATACTTCGCGTGCCAGTGCACAGCTCAGCACGACGCTGTCGACCATCGATCCGCTCGAAGCCGCCGTGCAGCGGTCCATCCACCGCCTCGGAGTGTTGACCGGCCGCGATCCCAACGCGTTGCAGTCGTTGCTGACCCCTGTGAAGGACGCACCCGAGTTGCCGAAGAATGTGGCTGTCGGCGATCCCGGCACCCTGCTTCGTCGGCGTCCGGACATTCGGATCGCCGAGCGCCAGCTGGCCGCCTCGAACGCGGAGATCGGTGTAGCCGTTGGAGACTATTTTCCGAAGGTGACATTCACCGGTACCTTCGGATACGAGGCCAAGGAGCCGAACGGACTAGGCACGTCCGCGAGTCGCTTCTACAGCATTGGACCCGGCATCTCCTGGGCTGCCTTCGATCTCGGCCGCGTGCATGCACGGGTGGCTGGGGCCAAGGCGCGCACAAATACGGCCGTCGCTCAATATGAGCAGACGGTGCTCAAGGCTCTGGAAGAGACCGAAAATGCCCTCGTAACGCATGCGCGTACCAGGGACCAGCTCATCCATGCAGCGGATGCCGCGCAAGCGAGCGCTTCGGCGGCCAAGCTGGCCCGGGTGCGCTACCAGGGCGGACTTGTGGACCTGCTGCAAGTCCTTGATGCAGAACGGACCCAGCTGCAGGACGAAGACCGGTTGGCCCAAACCCGGACCGACACTGCCACCAGCCTCATTGCCGTGTACAAAGCGCTCGGCGGTGCTTGGGAAGGGGCCGCGTTCCCGCGCTACACTCAGGCATCAAACTAGACGCAACGGGAGGGCTGCCATGCCCAGGCTTGCTCGAAGCGCGCCGAACCCCCACATTGAGGTCACCGGGGGGTGGCCCGAGGTTCGGCTGGAGATCGCGCGATGAATGCCAATTTATTGGAACTACCTGTTCTGGAAGAGAATTTTCCCTCTGCAACCAGCAAGTGCGAGGAAGAGTACACCCAGATCAGCGAGTCGTTGCAGCGGCGGGAAGAGCTGCTGGCGGCCTCCGCCAAAGCCAGCCGCCTGCTCCTCGAGGCGCCTGACGTCCGGGGTGTGGTCCCCGATGTGCTGCGCCTGATCGGCGAAGCGGCCGGGGTTGACCGCGTCAACCTCATGCTGTCCCAGGCCGGCCCGGGAGGCGAGCCGCTGTTGGTCGTTGCCAGCGAATGGGTTGCCGAAGGTGTGGCGCCGCACCTCGAAGATCCCGCGACCAGCGCTTGCGACGAGCGTGATTTCTCGGGTGTGTGCAGCGAGTTGCGCGCAGGCCGCAGCGTGTGCTTGAGCAAGAGTGACTCCCCGGCCGACTATTCAGCGGTGGGTTTCGAAGGAATCGGCACGAAGACCAAGGCAATCGTGCCCATCTTCGTCGGTGGGGAATTCACCGGCATTGTTGGTTTCGACAACACCAAGCAGCGCCGGGCGATCGACTCCGCGGAGCTGTCAGCCCTGGAGACCGCCGCGGGTGTCATCGGTGCGGCCCTCCACCGGGAGCGCCTGGTAGATGACGTCCGGCGCGCGCGCGAGCGCGCCGCCGAAGAGAAAGTCACCGAACTGGCGAAAGCGAACGCCGTTATCCGCGGTAATCTCGAGCGCCTCGCCAGCGAGCCTGACCTTCATAGCTTCATGGGCCACATGCTGCTCGAGACAACTCGTCAGTTCAACGCATCGTCCGGCTCGGTCATCGTCTCCAAGGACTCTCTGCAGGAATGGCGAATCCTGGCTCATGTCCGTGATGGCCAACTCGACACGCCGCCCTTTGCGACGAGCGTGCCGTTCGCCGGCTCACCTTTCACGGAAGTGTTCGGGCGGAGCCCCGAGCCGCGTTACATGAACATCGAGCATGGCAACTGGGAAATCTGGCCCGGCGCGCTCGCATTCCACCGGCGGGAGAACTATTCCAGCGTGTTGATCTACCCGCTGGTGTTTGGAGCCCGGAACGTTGGATTCTTCATCCTGTCCTTCCGACGCGAAGCGCCGGAAGTCCAGCACAGCGAGTTGCTGGTCGCGCTCGCACAGCAGGCCACGCTCGCTGTGCAGCTGACGCGCCTCGCATACTCCGCCAAGGAAGCGGCCGTTCTCGTCGAGCGCACCCGCATCGGCCAGGAGATTCATGATGGCCTTGCGCAGGCGTTCACCGGAATTCTCATGCAGTTGGGCGCGGCGGAGGAATTCCAGCCGTGCAAGAAGAAGAATTCCGAGCTGGCGGGTGTCCTGAACCGCATCCGCGATCTCGCCCGTGACGGCTTGTCGGAAGCGCGCCGTTCGGTAATGGCTCTGCGCCTGGATCAAACACGGCGTGCGGGGTTGGAAATCGCCCTGCGGCAACTTTGTGAGCGGTCAACGATCCCCGGACGGGTCAAGTGCACGTTTGAAGGCGGCGACTTCACGACAGGACTGAAGCCCGAGCATGAGCACGAGCTGCTGCGAATTGCCCAGGAGGCGCTCAGTAATGCGGTGCGTCACGCTCATCCGAGCAACGTACGCATCACGATGACGGATGAGCCGGCTCATTGGGCGTTGGCCGTGGCGGACGACGGTGTTGGTATGGAGCAGGACGTCGAATTGTATTCCGGCGAAGGATTTGGTCTCACCAGCATGCGCCAGCGTGCCGGAGCCATAGGAGGCGAGTGGCAGATTGAAAGTAAACCCGGACAGGGCACGCGCGTGAGCGTGCGGCTGCCGAAGCGGAGAGCGTGATATGGTCGCCGTACTGAAGCGAAAGATCAGGGTGATCCTCGCTGATGATCACCCGGTCGTGCGAGACGGGCTGGCTGCGATGGTCAATCAGCAGCCGGATATGGAGGTTATTGCAGAGGCCAGCGATGGGGAGGAGGCCGTTACTCTTTACGAGCAACACCGCCCCGACGTCATGGTTCTGGATCTACGCATGCCCAAGCGCGACGGCGTTGCTGTGGTGCAGCGTGTCCTGGAAGGGAATCCGAAAGCCTGCCTTCTGATCATGACTACGTACGACGGCGATGAAGACATCTTCCAGTGTCTGAGCCAGGGCGCCAAGGGCTACCTGTTGAAAGACGCACCGCGTCAGGAAATTCTCTCGGCCATCCGCGCCGTGAGCGAAGACCGCCCCTACACCTCGTCATCCGTTGCCGCCAAGGCGTTGCAGCGCATGGCCAAGCCCAGCCTGACACAACGTGAGCTCGACGTTTTGCAGCTGGTGGCCCAGGGGCGAAGCAACAAAGAC
>JAQGOF010000008.1 GCA_028293745.1 Gammaproteobacteria bacterium
CTGCGGACGAGCCCCAGGTGGGCCGCCTCACCAGAGCACTGCTCTCCTCGAGCCCGCCCTCAACCCTTACATATCCGGTCGCCTATCACGCTGTGCCGCTCGGCGAGTTGCGCGTCTCATCCAACCCGATGTCGGAGTTCGCGGAAATCGAGCAGCGCGTGTGGCGCGATCTCGCCGTGTTGGCACTGGTACTCCTTGCTATGAGTGCCGCCCTCTACGGGATGGTGCGGCAGGGCCTCAAACCGATTGCGCAGGTACAAGCCGCGTTGGCGAATCTCCAGGCCGGCCACCTCGAGACCCGCTTGCCGCGATTCCGGCTCAAGGATGTCGATGACATATCGCTACGATTCAACCAATGCGCGGCCGCCATGCAGGAAGCTGCCGCACAGCGGCGCGATCTCAATCGCAGGATCATCGGGGCCGAAGAGGAGGAGCGCAGGCGGTTGGCGCGCGAGCTTCACGATGAGCTGGGTCAGAGTCTGACCGCCATCAAGGTCGATGCCGCGTATATCGCGCGCGAGGCGGCGGGTAGCGCGCCGAAGATAGTCAGTAGCGCCCATGCGATCGAAAAGCTGAGTAGCAACATCATGGAGCTGATCCGCAGCATGCTCGCGCGGCTGCGGCCGCATGGCCTGGAAACGGCCGGCCTGCGGGAGACTCTGCAGGACCTCGTCAACGGCTGGCAGGCTCGTGTTGCGGACAGATTCCACTGTTCGCTGGCCATACGAGGCGAAGTTGATGTCCTTGCGCCGGATCTCAACATCACGGTGTACAGGTTGATCCAGGAATGCCTCACCAACGCCGTACGGCACTCGCGCGCACGCATGATCGCGATCAGACTGTCAGTCGAGGAGGAACAGGCTTCCCCGGGAGCGCGCCGTGTGCTGTTGGACGTCACGGAATCGGAAATGGCAGCGAACGCAACGGCGGTTGGAACCAGCGGCGCTGGGCTGCTGGGCATGCGTGAAAGAGTCGAGGCACACGGGGGCGAGTTGAAGATAGACTTCGATCCGGCGGGCGGTTTGTCGCTCCATGCCTGGATTCCCGTGGTACTGCAGGGTGAGGTCGTCGATGCATAACCCGAAGCGCATTCGGATACTGCTGGTGGACGATCATACCGTCGTTCGTGCCGGCTACCGGCGCTTCCTGGAGCAGGAGCCCGATTGCCAGGTGATCGCTGAGGCCTCATCAGGCGAGGAGGCCTATCTGCTGCTGCAAACGGTCGAGCCGGACATCGTGATTCTGGATCTGAGCATGCCAGGGCAGGGTGGGCTGTCGGTGTTGCGGCGCATGAAGGTGCGCTGGCCGTTGCTTCCAGTGCTGGTATTCAGCATGCACGACAACCTGCCGTTCGTCGTGCAAGCTATGAGAGCTGGAGCTACGGGCTACATCACCAAGAGCAGCGAGCCGGAGTCGATGGTCAAAGCGGTACGGAGCGTCGTCGCCGGCACACCAACGCTCAGTTCCGACGTGGCGCGCAAGATGGAGCTGGCGGCCGACTCCGCAATGTCGCAGCCTACACTCGGGCTCTCCGCGCGCGAATTCGAGATCTTCCGCCTGGTCGCCAGCGGCAAGACCCACGAGGAGATCGCGGAGCTGTTGAACATCAGCCTCAAGACGGTCGCCAACAATCACTCGCTCATACGGCAGAAGCTGGGTATCAGTACGGACATCGAGTTATATCGGCTAGCCCGCGATTGCGGGGCTGTCGAGCCAGCGCCCGTGTAAGGAGCCCAGTCACATTACAATAACCAACAGGAACGCGAATATGCCCGATGACGCGGCTCTCGATCAGCTGTTCCGCGCCGCGCGGTCTACGCATGCGTTTACGTCGCAGCCTGTTTCGGACGAGTTGCTGCGGCAGCTATATGAGCTGCTGAAGTTGGGCCCGACTGCCTGGAACGCTCAGCCGGGTCGGTACGTGTTTGTGCGGTCCCCAGAAGCGAAGGCGCGTTTGGCACCGGCGATGTCGAGTGGCAATCGCGCGAAGACACTCGCCGCGCCGGTAACGGCAATCGTGGCTTATGACACGCGTTTCTTCGACCGGCTGGACGAGTGGGCGCCGGGAAGCACGGGCACGGCCGTCCTTACCAAGGATCCGGCACTCGCCGAGCTCACGGCGTTACGCAATGGAAGCTTGCAGGGGGCGTACCTGATTCTGGCGGCGCGTGCGCTGGGACTCGCCGCGGGGCCCATGTCGGGGTTCAATTCGGAGGCCGTCAACCGGGAGTTCTTTGCGAGCTCGACCTGGCGCGCGAACTTCCTGGTCAATCTCGGATTCCCTGATGGCAGCGTGCCCAGGCCGCGGGCGGCACGGGTGCCGTTCGAGGATGCCGTGCGGATTGTGTGAGCGCCCGCGGGGCGCCGATGACGCTGCGGGCTGGTCACCACTTCGTGACCACCGCGCGACCGACTTGTTAAAGGGTGGCCGCTACACTGCGGTCGTCCCCATGAAACTCCAGCAACTTCGCTACCTGGCGGCCGTCGTCCAGAGCGATTTGAACATTACGGCGGCGGCGGTGAAGTTGCGCGCGACCCAGTCTGCGATCAGCAAGCAGCTCAAGCTGCTCGAAGAAGAGCTCGGTTTCGATGTCTTTGCACGAAGCGGGCGGATGCTGACCCGGGTCACGCTGCCGGGCGAGCGGGTGATCCGTCACGCGCTGAAGATGTTGCGCGAGGCGGAGAACATTCACGGGCTGTCGGAAGATCTCAGGGAGGGCGATCGAGGATCGTTGTCGATCGGTACGACACATACGCAGGCGCGCTATGTCCTGCCACGGATCATCCAGAAGTTCCGATCCAGCTATCCCAACGTGCAGTTTCACCTGCATCAGGGCACATCAGAGCAGATTGCAGAAATGGCTGAAGTCGACGGGATCGACTTTGCCATGGCGACCGGCTCGCACGAGTTGTTCAGCAAGTACGTGCTGTTGCCGTGCTACCAGTGGAATCAGCGGATCATTGTGGCTGCCGGTCATCCATTGGCGCAGGTCGGGCAGCCAACGCTGGCGGACCTGGCGGCCTATCCGATAGTGACCTACGTATTCAGCTTCAACGGCAAGTCGTCGCTGCATCAGGCGTTTGCCCATGCGGGACTCACTGCCAAAGTCGCGCTGACCGCACGCGATGCCGATGTGATCAAGACCTACGTCAGGTTGGGACTTGGAGTCGGAATCGTGGCGGACGTTGCCTTGGACCCGAAGCAGGACCGGGGACTGGTTTCAATCGACGCCGCGCACTTGTTTCCCGTCCATACAACGTGGATCGGGTTTGCCCGGGACCGGCTGTTACGTGGCTACATGTACGCCCTGCTTGCGCTCGTCGCTCCGCACCTGGAACGTGATGTGGTGGATCGGGCCGCTCGTTGCAGCGCGCAGAGCGAGGTTGACTCGCTATTCGCGGATACGACGCTTCCCCGCCTACCGGAAATCCTATTGTAGCGGGGAGCGCTACCACGGTGCACCGATGCAGCGATGCCTGGTTCGCGCGGGCGTCGCGACCTGCGCTGGCCTACGCGGGTGGCCTACGACAGCCGCGACTTTAGGCTTCCGGTTCCAGCGGCGTAGGGGATAATGCACGGCCACCACTCAAGGTTGTCGCCTGCATAGATGACTGACCCACGCAGAGCCTGGGACACCCGATCCGGGGCGCTGGCCCGCCAACTCATGGCGCTGCTGGCGGCTACCTGGGCTACCGCGGCGGGGGGCGGCCCGAGGTCCACGGTGGTCGTGCCGGCCGGTTCTCACCCCGCTTTGGCATATGTCGAGCGCGGCATCATCGAGATGCGCAGCGACCCCGATGCAAGCAAGCGGGATGCTGACGACGCATTGCGGCTGCTTCAGCAGCAGCCCGACACGGACCTCGAAATCCGGGCTCGGCTGCTTCTGTGCGATTACCAGGCGGAGCGGGACACCAAGGCCGCCGAGGAGCAGATCGAGGCCGGTACGGCGTTACTGCCGAAGGCGCATCGTGTGGGGCTCAGGGCGGGGTTGCTCGACTGCCGTGGCCAGATGTACGAGACGGCTGGGAATAACGCCAAGGCGCGTGCACTGTACGAACAGGCGGTGACGGTTGCGGCGGAGACCCATGACGACGAGATGCTGGCTCAGAGCCTATTTTCCCGCGGCTATCTGCTCGGCTTGCAGGGTGAATATGCATCCGGACTCACTGACCTGAAGCGCGCGCAGACGCTGTACGACAAGCTGAACAAGCCCCAGCACTCGCTCACCACCCTCAACAGCATCGCCATCCTGTACAACCGGATGGGCGACTACGCGCAGGCGCGATACATCTACTCGCGCGCGCTCAAGGCTCAGCGCGAATCAGGGATGCAGCGCGAGGAAGCCGTAACGCTGCACAATCTCGGCCGCGCCTACGAAAACCTGCACGAATGGGACAAGGCGCAGCAGTCATTTACGGAGTCATTGGCCTTGAGCCGCCAGCTCAACTATGCGCGGGGCGAAGCCTATGCCCTGCGCGGTCTGGCGGCCGTATCAAATGCCTTGGGCGACCCGAAAGGCGCCTTGGATACCCTGGTTCGCGCAGAGTCGCTGCAGCGGCAGACGCCAGATGCACGCCTGCGCGCGCAGATACAACTGGCTCGCGGCATAGCATTTCACAAGCTGGATCGACTGCCGGAGAGCAGCGCGGCGTTGGAAGACGCGCTGGAGGTGTTTCGGCAGGCCGACGCTATGGGCGAGTTGAACGCAACCTATTCGGAGCTCGCTGAGGTCTATGCCGAGAGTGGTAACTGGCGTGCGGCCTACGACAGGCGGACGCAGGCCAAGGAGACCTCCGACAGGCTGCTGAACAATCAGCTCGATCAGCGGTTCGCGACACTGAAGGTCGAATTCGACTCGGCTGCGAAGGACAAGGAAAATGCATTTCTGATCCACGAAAATGAGATCAATCAGCAAGCGCTTGCCCAAGGGTTGAGCGTTCGGCATCTGCAGGCCGCGGTGATCGTGTTGTCGGTGACGCTCGTCTTGATGCTCGCGACCCTGGCTGTACACCAGCGGCGCCATGCGCTACGCATGAAATATCTGGCGTTGACTGACGAGTTGACGGGGGTGCCCAACAGACGTTCGGTCCTGTCGCGGCTGGACCCTCTGTTGCGCGATTCGGATGCGGGCTCGTGCGCCATCCTCATTATCGATATCGACCACTTCAAGAGGATCAACGACCAATACGGACATCCAACCGGGGATGAGGTCTTGAAAGTGGTGGCCAGTACTGTGCGCAGCTGCGTGGCTGAGCCTGGGTTTTTCGGACGCCTGGGTGGCGAGGAGTTCCTCATCGTCCTGCCGCGTTTGGATCTGTGCGGGATGCGCGCTGAAGCAGAGCGGTTTCGTCAGGCGATCATGTCGATCGATACGTCGCGATGGTTTTCCGACCGACGACGTATTACTGCTAGCATTGGGTGTGCGGTTTCGATGCCGGGGGCAGATACGCCAAGCACCATGCTGAAGCGCGCGGACTTTGCGTTGTATGCTGCCAAGAGAAGTGGGCGCAATTGTGTGCAGACAGAGCCAGAATCTCCCCCGGACTTGCCACCGACCGTGGGTTCGCTTGCCGCAGAAGCATAGGGATTAGATGCAGAACGACGTGGCTGCTGCGGTACCCGGCGACGCGGTGCCTGAAGGACAGGCCGACCGTTGGGGTGAGCGCCTTCCTCGCCAGATTGGCTTGGTCAATTCGACTGCCGTACTGGTCGGTGTCACCATTGGCAGCGGCATTTTCCGAGTGCCCGCCACGGTGGCTGCTCAGCTGCACGATCCTGGCCCGGTCATTCTTTGCTGGATACTCGGCGGTGTGGTAGCCCTCTTCGGCGCACTCACGATCGCCGAACTGGCGGCAGCTCTCCCTCGTTCCGGCGGCATTTTCGCGTATATCCTGGAAAGCTTCGGGCCGCTGCCAGCGTTCATGTTTGGTTGGACGGAGCTGGCAGTCGTGCGTGCGTCTGCCCTTGGCGCGACGTCGACGATTTTCTCTGAATACCTCGGCTACTTCCTACGCATGACTCCAGCCCAGGTACGGTACGTTGCCGCTGGAGCGATCATCGTCATTGGCGTGATCAACTACATTGGCGTGCAGCGCGCCGCCGCCGTAATGACTTTCGCAACGGTAGCCAAGTATGTAGCTGTGATGGCGCTGGGTGTGCTCGCCTTTACGGTCAGTTCTGGTGGCGCTTCGCACTTCACTCCTGCCTGGGGCTCCGGCCTGCATGTGTCGCTCTTGGCCACTGCACTGATTCCGGTCATGTGGACGTATGACGGCTGGGCGGACCTGTCGTTCATGGGGGGTGAGGTGAAGAACCCCCAACGGACCTTGCCGCTGGCGTTGATCCTGGGCACGCTGTGCGTAATGTTGGTGTACCTGGTGATAAACATCGGGTTCATGTACCTGTTGCCACTGCCGCAGATGGCCCAGTCGAAGTTGATCGCTGCGACGGCGGCCGAACAGATCCCGCTGTTTGGCGGACGTGGCGCCGCCATCATTGCGGCTGTCGTGATGGTCTCGACGTTCAGTGGCTTGAATGGCTCGATGATGACCGGGCCACGCATATTCTTTGCGATGGCGGACCGCGGGTTGTTCTTTCGCGGCGTTGCCCGCGTTTCGCCGCGCTTTAAGAGTCCATCCGTCGCAATTTGGCTTGCGACAGCTTTGGGTGTCGTCTACGTTCTCCAGAATGACTTCGCACAGCTCGCGGATAAGTTCATTCTCGGTATCTGGCCGTTTTACGCCCTAGCGGTTGCCGGTGTTTACGTTCTGCGGCGGAAGCGCCCTGATCTCGAGCGTCCTTATCGGGCGTTTGGCTACCCCGTCGTACCGGCGCTGTTTCTGCTAGCCTCACTCGGCATGGTTGCCAATGCGCTCATAACTGATCCGGTCAATACCGGCGTGACGCTCGGTATCATCATTGCTGGCGCGCCCATCTACTACCTGTGGCGCCGGTTCGTTTAACATTCCCCGCTTCGCGAACCCCGCAAGCCCAACAATCCTAAGGACCCTAGCATGGATCACCGCGTCCGCCGGCCTGTTCTGCTGGCCGCATCTACCTTAGTCTGCTCCGCTACTCTGGCGTCCGCCGCAACTCCGCCGACGCAGCTGTTCGGATTCACGGCTGAAGAGTCCGCCGCGCAGAGATCGATCGAGCAGCGTTTCGACGCCGACCTCAAAGCGGAAGATCTCAGCGCGTGGCTGAAGAATCTATCGTCTGAGGCAAACCATATCGGGTCGCCACATGACAAGGCGAACGCTGAGTTCGTGCGTGACCAGCTGAAGCAGTGGGGATGGGACGCGCAGATCGAGGAGTTCTACCCGCTTTACCCGACTCTCAAGCACCACACGCTCGAACTCGTCGCTCCCACGAAGTTCGTAGCTGCGCTCAAGGAGCCGCCGATAGCGGGTGACGAGACCTCCACGCGAACCGATGGCATGGGTCCGTACAACGTCTATGGCGCCGATGGTGACGTCACGGGCGACCTTGTGTACGTCAACTATGGCATGCCGGACGACTACAAAGAGCTGGCGCGCCGGGGTGTAGACGTCAAGGGGAAGATCGCGATCACACGCTACGGCGGCGGATGGCGAGGCCTGAAACCCAAGCTCGCGCAAACGCACGGAGCCATAGGCTGCATCATCTACTCCGACCCGCAAAACGATGGCTATGCGGCAGGGGACGTGTACCCGAAGGGCGGATGGCGTCCGGCCGATGGCCTGCAGCGCGGCTCGGTGGCAGACATGCCAATCTACTCAGGGGATCCGTTGACCCCGGGTGTCGGCGCGACGAAGAGCGCCAAGCGACTCAAGATTTCTGAAGCGAAGACCCTTCTCAAAATCCCGGTGATCCCGATCTCCTACGGGGATGCACAGCCGCTGCTCGCTGCCTTGTCGGGGCCCGTTGCGCCGGCAAGCTGGCGGGGCGCGCTGCCGATCACGTATCACGTCGGTCCGGGACCCGCGAAAGTGCACCTGGAGATCACCTCGGAATGGAGCCAGAAGCCGCTCTACGACGTGATCGCAAAGATCCCGGGGTCGCAAAGTCCGGATGAGTGGATTGTCCGCGGCAATCACCGTGACGGCTGGGTATTCGGCGCGTGGGATCCGCTCTCCGGTCATGTTGACATGATGGCGGAAGCGAAGGCGATCGGCGGACTTCTGAAGACCGGCTGGCGGCCAAAGCGGACTCTCGTCTACGCGAGTTGGGATGGCGAGGAGGCGGGGCTGCTCGGCTCGACAGAGTGGGCGGAGACGCATGCTGATGAGCTGCAGCGCAAGGCGGTGTTGTATGTCAACTCGGACACCAATGGGCGCGGGTTCCTCGATGTAGCCGGAAGTCACTCGCTGCAGCACCTGGTAAATGATGTCTCGCAGAGCGTGAAGGATCCGGAAACGGGTGTGACGGTGGGCGCACGCCGTCGCGCGAAGATGCTCGTCAGCGGATATGAAAAGGGCGCATCGGAGAACGAGAAGAAGGAAGCAAAGATTGCGGGAGCCGGCGGGGATCTCCCGATCGGAGCGCTGGGATCAGGATCGGACTTCACGCCGTTCCTGCAGCACCTGGGCATCACCACTCTGAATATCGAGTACGGTGATGAGGACGACCAGGCCGGAGTCTACCATTCCAACTATGACTCGTATGACCACTACGTGCGGTTCGGCGATCCGGGTTTCGTGTACGGCATAGCAGAGGCGCAGACTGTTGGGCATACCGTACTGCGCATGGCTGACGCAGACGTAATTCCCATGCAATTCGGGTCATTCGCCGACACGATAGATGGCTACGTGACCGAGGTGCATGAGCTTGCCGACCACAAACGCAAGGCCGCCGAAGAGCTGGGCAAGCTATTGGATCAGAATGCGTTCGCGCTTGCATCCGATCCCACACGGCCCCTGCTGGCGCCGGAGCGGGATCCGGAGGTTCCATACCTCGATTTTGTCGCCCTCGACAACGCCGTTGTGCGGCTGAAGAAGAGCGCCAAGGCATACGATGACCGCTATGCCAGGCTCACAGCCGGGAACCCGCGTTTGAGTGCCGAGCAGAGCAAGCAGTTGGATGACCTGCTGCGTGGGATGGAGAGGACGCTGATCGGTGCCCGCGGGCTGCCAGGCCGGGAATGGTACAAGCACCTGATTTACGCGCCCGGGTTGTTTACCGGGTACGGAGTAAAGACGGTTCCGGGAGTGCGAGAGGCCATCGAACAAAACCACTGGGACGAGGCGAACCAGTACGTCGTGTTGACCGCAGCTGCGCTCACCGCGTATTCCGATAGGTTGGAAAAGGCTACAGCCCTGTTAGGGGGCGGAGCATGAGAGCACTCGTTACGGGGACAGTAGTTTCGGGGTTGCTGGCCGCCCTTGTTGCTGGCGCAGTTTTCGCGGCCGCCCATGCCTCCCCGGACGACCCTCGTGCCGGACCGGCGGGCATTCCAACGTCCACCGCGGTCCCGGCAGGGTTACCGCCTGTCCGACATGTGTTCATCCTGGTGCTCGAGAATCAGTCGTACTCGACGACGTTCGGCAAGCCCACACCGGCTCCCTATCTGGCCAATACTCTGCCCTCGAAGGGCGCCTTGTTGCCCCACTATTACGGAATCGGCCATTGGAGCCTGGACAACTACCTGGCGCTCATCAGCGGCCAGGCGCCGAACTCCGATACCCAGGCGGATTGTCCCACCCTCACCGAGTTTCAGTTGAGCCAACCGAAGCTGGATGCCAACGGTCAGGCATTGGGCAAAGGGTGTATATATCCGGCGATGGTCAGGACGCTGCCAGATCAGCTCGAAGCGGCGAAGTTGACGTGGAAAGGCTACATGGAGGACATGGGAAACGATCCTGCTCGGGAGCGCCCCACTTGCGGGCATTCGCCGCTCGGCGAGGACGAGAGGACGAGCAGGGCGACCGCTACTGACAAATACGCTGCAAAGCACGACCCGTTCGTCTACTTCCACAGCATCCTCGACGACCAGAATCGATGCGACACGCATGTGGTGAATCTGGACAAGCTGCCGGCAGACCTGCGCAGTGCCGATACGACACCGAACTACTCATTCATCACGCCGAATCTGTGTAATGACGGGCACGACGCACAGTGCATCGATGGAAAGTCGGGTGGCTACGCGGCGATCGAGGTATTTCTGCAGAAGTGGGTGCCGCTCATCATGGATTCGCCCGCCTACAAGAAAGACGGGCTGCTCATCGTTACCTTCGACGAGTCGGACAGCAAGGGCGAGGACGCGGCTTCTGACTGTTGTGCGGAGCAGGGATTGCCGGGAGAACCGCAGCAGCCCGGAGTCATTGGACCGGGCGGTGGCAGGGTTGGAGCGGTGTTGCTGTCGCGGTTTATCAAGCCCGGGACGGTCTCAACCGTGCACTACAACCACTACTCGACGTTACGCTATGTCGAGGACCAGTTTGGGCTGGAGCACCTGGGATACGCCGGGCAGAAGGGGTTGCAGGTGTTTGGGAGCGACGTGTTTACACAGCCGGCGCAGTAGCTTGTGAGCGGCCGACTGCCGTGCGCAGGAGCGCCACTGCGCCGGCGCAGATCAATGCCGGCACTATTGCCAACCAGAAGAGGCGGCCTGTCGCTATCCCGGTGGCCATCAGTTGCCCCGCCGCCAGCGGGGCGATGATTCCTCCAAACCTTCCCATGCCCAGTGCCCAACCAACGCCGGTTGCGCGGGCGGTCGTGGGATACAGCGTCGCAGACAGAACGTTCAACGCGACCTGACCGCCGACTACACCGTTGCCCATGATGACTATCAGCAGGGTAGTCAGGGCGGTCTCAGGGACTTTTGCCCCGAGCACGGCCAGCGCCATGGCGGTCAATGTGTAGCTGATACTCAACACGGTGAACGGTCCCCAGCGTTGCATGAGCCAGGCGAGCGCGAAGCCGCCCACCACACCGCCTATCTGGAACATGGCGGCTATTCTCAATGCCACGGCGAGCGGCAGGCCGCTCTCCTTGAGCAGTGTCGGCAACCAGCTCGAAAGCAGGTACAGCAGGCCGAGATTCAGGAAGAACACCAGCCACAGAAGGAGAGTGGCGGGTGCAAGTCGGGGTGTCAGGAGCTCGCTGACCGAGAGCTTGCCGGCCGGGCGCTCTCGCATGATGTAGGTCTGGCCTTCCCCGGGGCGATGGGTACGGTCCAACCGCTCCAGCAGCTTCCCGATCATGTTCGGGTCGCGACGGCGGGCGACGAGGAAACGCAGCGACTCGGGCAGCGCGAACAGCGGTAACCACGCAAGCGCTGCGAGAACACCTCCGGTAGCGAACACCGCTCGCCAGCCCCCGAGTTCGATCAGTACCGGCGCGGCGAAGCCGGATATGGCGGCGCCGAGCGAAATTCCGCAAGCCATCAGAGCGACCAGCGCCGTTCGGCTGCGCGCCGGAGCGAATTCGGCCGTGAGCGCCAGTGCGTTGGGCAGGCTGGCGCCGAGCCCTATGCCTGTGAGAAGGCGCCATGTGAAGAGATCGTTCGGCGTGTGAGAGGTTGCAGCCAGCAGCGTCGCAACTCCCACCAACGCGAAGGAGCCGAGCAAGACGGTGCGCCGCCCGAAATAGTCTCCGAGGGGACTGACTATGAGAGCCGAGCCACCAATCCCGATGAGCGCTGCGGTAATGATCCAGCGCAGCTCGCCTGGGGGCACATGCCAGTCTGCGGCGAGGCTGGGCGTTGCGGAGGCCATCGCCTGGATGTCGAAGCCATCGAGCAGGGTGACCAGCGCGCAGAGGATCAGAACCCGCCAATGCAGGGGGCCGAGTCTGGCGCCGTCAATGACCTGCTCGATATCAATGCGCACCTATGGATTGCCTCCTGGCGGCCCCGGAACGGCTTCGGCACGACCGGGCTCGTCGAGCCTGTCGCCCATGAGACGACGGAGCGCTACGAAGCACACTGGAATCAGGAGCACGCCAAGAACAGCCGCGCTCAGCATCCCACCGACGACGCCGGTGCCAATGGCGTGGCGGGCATTTGCGCCTGCGCCACTCGAGATGACCATGGGAAAGACGCCGAGGATGAATGCGAATGACGTCATCAAAATAGGGCGGAAACGCAACCTGGCCGCCTCCATGACAGCGTTGTGCAGACTTCTGCCCTTCGCCCGCTCGGTGACGGCAAACTCGACGATCAGGATCGCGTTCTTCGCTGACAGGCCGATGATGGTCAGCAGGCCGACTTTGAAGAACACGTCATTGGGTAAACCGCGCAGAAGTGCTGCAACCGTGCTTCCCAGGAGTCCCACGGGGACCGCCATGAGGACCGCCACCGGAACGCTCCAACTTTCATACAAAGCGGCGAGGCACAGGTACACGACGAGAATGGATAGTGCGAACAACAGAGGTGCCTGGGCTCCCGAGAGCAGCTCCTGCAGCGACTGTCCCGCCCAGTCATAGCCAAATCCGTGCGGTACGCTGCTCTCGACAATTTTCTGCATCTCGGTCATCGCCTCGCCGGAGCTCTTGTTCGGCGCGTTCGAGCCGGTGATTTCTATAGCGGGGTACCCGTTGTAGCGTGTCAGCGCAGGGTCAGCGATTACCCACGAGGGTCTGACGAAGTTGGAGAGGGGAATCATCGCGTTGTTCGCGTTTGGGAGATAGAAATGTGAGAGCGCGTCCGGGCTCATGCGGTAGGGCGCGTCTGCCTGCAGTAGAACGCGTAGCACTCGCCCCTGGTAGAGAAAGTCGTTCGCATAGACAGGCGCTAGCATTAGCTGAACTTCCGTGAACACGTCACTGACCGAAAGTCCCAGTGCCTCAGCCTGGACCCGGTCTACGCCGAGTTGCAGCCGGGGCGCGGGCTGGAGCGAATTGATTCGGACTGCCGTCAATACAGGATCGGACTCCGCTTTTTTGAGGACGGCGCGTTGACTGTCGGCCAACGCCTGGCGTCCGAGTCCGCTGCGGTCTTCAAGGTAGAAGTCAAAGCCCCCGAACTGACCGAGACCCCGAATGGTGGGCAGGTTGATCATGAACACGCGGGCGTCGTGAATTTCCCTTTTCAATGTCTGGTTCGCCCAACGGATGAACTCGGGAGCGGTGACATCGCGTCTGGAATAAGGCACGAGCTTTACGAAAGATCGCCCGACGTTTTCACCGTTGCCCGTGAAGCTGGCACCCGACACAAGTGTGGCTAATTCCACGGCGGGATTTTGTCGTAGCACCTTGTCGATTTGCTGTAGTACTTGAGTGGTGCGTTCGACCGTGGCGCCCGGGGGGAGCTGTACGTCCAGCAACCCGTAACCCTGATCTTCTTCGGGCACGAAGCTGCCGGGGAGTTTGAGGAACAGGAAGCCAGCGAGCACCACAATCACGGCGAAGCCGATCATCCAGCGCGGCGTGTGGGCCACGGATTGATAGACGCGGTGGACATACCCTTTCTGGGTACGCTCCCACGCGCGGTTGAACCAGTTGAAAAGGAGGTTGCCTTTCAAGTGCTCGGCACGCAGCAGCGTGGCGCACAGCGCCGGGGTAAAGCTGAGAGCGAGAAAGGCGGAGAATGCCATCGACAGTGCGATCGTGAGTGCAAATTGCCTGTAGATCACACCGACGCTGCCGGGCTGCAGCGCACTTGGGATGAATACTGCAGCGAGAACGAGTGTGATCGCGACGATTGCGCCCGTGATCTGCTGCATCGCCTTGCGAGTTGCTTCCTTCGCCGGCAGATGCTCCTCGCGCATGATGCGCTCGACAGCCTCGACGACGACTATGGCGTCGTCCACGACAATGCCGATTGCGAGCACCATGGCAAACAGAGTCAGCTGATTGATGGAGAAGCCGACCATGTACATGCCGATCAATGCCCCCATCAGGGCCACCGGCACGACGAGGGTTGGGATGATCGTGGCGCGGAAACTCTGGAGAAACACCAGCATCACCAGGAAAACCAGGACGACCGCTTCGATCAGAGTGACCATGACTTCTTTGATCGCGACTCGAATGAACGTGGTCGAGTCGAAGGGTGCGGACCACGTGACGCCTGGCGGAAAACTGGGCTGCAGGACTGCCATCTTCGCCTTGACGGCCTTCATGACTTCCAGGGCGTTGGCATTCGGCAGCAGCTGGATGATGAAGACGGCCACCGGCCTGTCTCCGATGCGTGCTTCAGTGCCGTACTGTGACTGACCCAGGACTACCCGGGCGACGTCCTTCAGCCGCACTGACGTGCCGTTGGGATCGGTCCGCAGGAGAATGTTTTCAAATTGTTCCGGTGACGAGAAGCGGCCTTCCGTCGTCACCGTCGCGCTGACCTGTTGCCCCGCAATTGCGGGCTGGGTGCCGATCGAGCCCGCGGCGAACTGAACATTCTGCTTGCGGACCGTGTCGAGCACCGCGGCCGCGGACATGTTGTAGCCGCGGAGCTTGTCGGGGTCCAGCCAGATTCGCATGCCGTATTCCGTGCCGAACTGGTTGGCGGAAGCCACGCCTTGGATACGTTGCACCTGGTCGAGGATGCGGGATGCGACGATATTGTTGAGCTCGGCCTGGTCGGGGCCCCCGGGGCTGGATCGCAGAGCCACCGCACCCAGGATGCCGGAGCTCGACTTTGAGATCCTGATTCCCTGTTGGGTGACTTCCGTGGGCAGGCGCGGCTGGGCGAGGGTGACCCGGTTCTGAGTCTGCACGGCCGCCGTGTCAGGGTTGGCGCCGTTTTCGAACGTCAGGGTGATCTGCGAGCTGCCGTCGGACGCGGAGGTCGATGTGAAGTACAGGAGATTGTCAATACCGGTGAGCTGTTGCTCGATGACCTGGGTGACTGTTGACTCAACGGTTGCAGCGTCCGCACCGGGATAGCTCGCCGTGACGATGACCTGCGGTGGCGCGATTGCGGGATAGGCCTCGGAAGGCAGTTGAGTGATTGCGATCACACCGCCCAGGGTGATCAGAATCGCGAGCACCCAGGCGAAGATCGGCCGGTCGATAAAAAACTGGGGCATGAAGCGGGTTTACCGGGATGCCGCGGCGGAGGACCCATCCGCGGAAGAGTAGGGGACTGCATTCACCAGGGAATCGGGACGCGCGCTCTGCGTTCCGGACACGATGACACGGTCGCCATCGTCCAGTCCCTTGGGGACGATCCAATTCTGGCCATTGGTCGTGTCAGCCGTAACGCGCTTTTGGATCACCTTACTATCAGTGCCTACGGTGAGGACGTAGGGCCCTTTGGCATCGCGTAACAAGGCCGCCTGAGGTATGAGGAATGCATGGTTGAGCGTGCCGACGGTGAGTCGCACGTTGACGTACATTCCAGGGAGCAGCTGCTTGTCGGGATTGGGTACAGTGCCGCGCAACGCGACTGCGCCCGTGGTTGGATTGACGGCAACGTCGGAAAAGTCGAGCAGGCCGGACGTTCCATAGGCACTGCCATCGGGCAATGTCAGTTGCACTACGGCTTTGTGCGGCTCGACCAGCGAGATATCGCCGGAGCTTTGCTCGCGGCGCAACCGCTCGACCTCGATGGCGGGCTGGTCGAAGTTGACATAGATGGGGTCGAGTTGCTCGACCGTAGTCAGGAGAGTCGCGGTGCCCTGGCCCACCAGCGCGCCTTCGGTCACACCCTGCTGGCCCGCGCGGCCGGAGATCGGGGCGGTGACACGCGCATAGCCCAGATTGATCCGCGCGGATTCCACATTTGCCTTGGCCTGCTGGACGGCTGCGGCGCTCGATCGCTCCGTCGCCTCGGCGTTGTCCAGGTCGGAGCGGGATACGAGCCCGCTCGGAATCAATTCGCGCGCGCGAGCAGCCGCGATGTGTGCGTTGGTTGCCGTCGCCTGAGCTTGTGCTTGCGCCGCGAGAGCCGCGTCGAGCGCGGTCTGTAAGGGCGCGGGGTCGATCTGAAACAACGGCTGTCCTTCCCTGACCTCGGTGCCTTCCTTGTAGAGCCGTTTGAGCAGGATGCCGGGTACCCGCGCCCGTACGTCGGATACGCGTGTCGCGGATAGTCGCCCGACGAGATCACGAGTGAGCGGGATCGGACCCGGGTGCACCGTTATGACACCAACCTGTGGCGGCGGTGGCGGCTGATCCTGTTGCGCTTTTCCACACGCCGCTGCCAGCAGCGTTGCAGCCAGGACGGCGAAGCAACGCGACGCGCGCATATGGCTTTCTCTTGACAAACGCGCCCCCTGCGGTCAGAAATATCTGCCGAGGCAGTAATCTTACCGACAGTATTTTTAATAGCAAGCAAGCAGCCTGACCAGGCCCATGATCCACAAAGTAGCTACCAAGCTGACAAATGTTAACAAAGCCAGGTCCGACGCCGAGGCGGCGTTCGCCATCGGGCCGCTGATCGGACGCGTGCGGTCGGTCATGCTCTCGAGGCTCGATGCGGAGCTGCAGCCATTCGGGACGACGGCCATGCAGTTCGCAATTCTGAAGAACGTTGCAGAGGGCGCTGCCGAGACGGCCGCCGACCTGTGCCGCCTGCTGCATTACGACAACGGTTCCATGACCCGGCTGCTGGATCGGCTGGAACAGAAGGGGCTCATCCGCCGTGAGCGCAGCAAGGACGATCGTCGCGTCGTGTCCCTTCGCATCACCGGTGCGGCGCGTACCGTTCTACCTCGTTTGCGAGATTCCGCGGCGCGCGTGATCGAGCGCATGCTGAATGGGTTCAGCGCCGCCGAGGTCAACGATCTGCGGGCTTCCCTGGGCCGCATGATCGAAAACGGACAGCCGGCCAACGGCGGATGAGCGTCAGAGAGGGGCAAGGTTTGAGTACGTTGGGCAAGCGAGGCTATGCGGCGCGGCACGCTGCCACCGTTTTGGCTGCGGTGTCGAGTGTATTCGTGGCTGGATGCGCGACCAATCGTGATTGGCACCCTCCGCGGCCCGTGACGCCAAACAGCTTGACTGCCGATCGTGCGCTGGCCACCGCGCAGACCAACGAGGACGCGTGGCCCGAAGATGACTGGTGGCGTGCATATGGCGATCCGCAGTTGGATGCGCTGATGGGCGAAGCGCTCGCCGGCAGTCCGTCGCTGCAAGTTGCACAGGCGCGGTTGCGATCGGCACAAGCCGAGGCGACCCGGGCATCCGGTCCCCGTTTTCCGAGCACGGCTGTGCACGCTGAAACAACGCGGCAGCGTTACTCCGAGAACGGTCTGTATCCGGCACCTTACGCCGGCAACTACTTCACCGATGGGCGAGTGGCGCTGGATTTCAGTTACGACCTGGATTTCTGGGGGCGCAATCGCGAAGTGTTGGAGTCAGCACGCGCGAACGTACGCGCTGCAGAAGCCGACCACGCTGCTGCCCGACTCGCGCTGACCGTTGCGGTGGCACGCGCCTACTTCAACCTCGACCTGCAGTTTGCGCTCCTTGATGTATCCAAGGGCAGCCTGGAGCAGCAGAGCTCCATTCTCGACCTGACCCAGCAAAGGGCGTCACGCGGACTCGAGAACATCGCGCGCGTGAAACAGTCCGAAGCGAACGTTGCGTTGACACGGGCAGGAGTTGAGTATGTCGAAGCCAGTATCAAGCTCGTCCGGGCACAGCTGGGTGCGCTCGTTGGCGCAGGACCCGATCGTGGTGCGGATCTCCAGCGACCACATATCGCCGGTCCAAACAAAGCGGAATTGCCGTCCACCTTGCCTGCCGACCTGCTCGGGCGTCGACCTGACGTTGTAGCTCAGCGTTGGAGGGTCGAATCGGCTACGCGGGGCGTGGCGGCCGCCGAGGCGGCGTTTTACCCCAACGTCAATTTGGCCGCGTTTGCCGGCTTTCAGACGGTGGGTCTCTCCAAGCTCTTCAATGGAGGCAGCGCCATCGTGGGTGCGGGACCGGCGCTGAGCCTTCCGGTCTTCAATCGGCGCGAGTTGCGGGGAGCGCTGCAGTCGCAGCAAGCGCAGTACGACCTGTCAATTGCCCAATACAACCAAACGCTGATCGACGCGGTGAACGAGGTGGCCAACGTAGTTACCAATTGGGATGGGCTCGTCAAGGAAGCCGGCGATGCACGTATCGCCGAGGATGCCGCTCAAACCGCATACTCGATCACCAAGGAACGGTACCGCGCTGGCCTCGATAACTATCTCACCGTCCTGACGAGTGAGAACGAGGTGTTTCTCACGCAGGCCATACGCGCACAACTGCTCGCCAGGGAGTTGAATCTGACCGCGGACCTGGTACGGGCTCTCGGTGGAGGCTACCCGGCGTCCGCGCCGGCTGGAAATTGATTATGGAAGCGAATACAGCAACTGTCCCGCCCCCGGTGGGCTTCTTTCAGACGCGCCGGGGTCGCTGGCTCGCCATCGCCGCCGTGGCATTCGGGCTCATCGGTTTGCTGGCTTTCGGCTATTGGTATTTCTACGCGCGCAACTACCAGGACACTGACGATGCCTACGTAGCCGGCGACCTCGTCAATGTCATGTCGCAGGTGAGCGGCACTGTCGTCAGTATCGGTGCCGACGAGACGGATCTGGTTGAGGCCGGCCAGGAACTGGTCAGGCTTGACAACACCGACGCGGAGATTGCGTTACGCGACACGGAGGCGCGCCTTGCGCGCGCCGTTCGTCAGACACGGACCGTGTTTGCAAACCGGGACCAGCTCGAAGCGGTCGTTGCGCAGCGCAGGGCGGACCTGAACAAGGCGCAATCGGATCTGGATCGGCGCAAGGACCTGACGAGCTCTGGAGCCGTCTCCGCCGAGGAGCTCTCACATACTCGCGATACCTTGAGCGCGGCGCGGGACGGATTGGTGGCCGCGGAAAAGAATCTTAGCGCCAGCCTGGCGCTGACCGGCCAAACCGGCGTATCCGACAATCCGGACGTGCAGGCCGCTGCAACCGAGGTGGAGCGCGCCTACCTCGCGCTGCGGCGCACCAGCATCAGGGCGCCAGTGTCAGGATATGTGGCGAAACGGGCCGTTCAGTTGGGTGAGCGCGTTGCGCCCGGCGGGCAACCGTTGCTTTCCATCGTGCCTCTGGAGCGGTTGCGTGTCGAAGCCAACTTCAAGGAAGTGCAGCTGAATCAGATGCGTATCGGGCAGCCGGTGCGCGTCGTCGCTGACCTGTACGGCAGTCAAGTCGAGTATCACGGCACGATCGCGGGTCTTGGCCTGGGAACCGGCGCTGCGTTCGCGCTGCTGCCGGCACAAAACGCCACGGGCAATTGGATCAAAGTCGTCCAGCGAGTCCCCGTGCGCATCGCCCTCGATCCGAAGGAATTGGCCGGGCATCCGTTGCGCGTGGGGCTATCGACCAAAGTACAGGTCGACGTGCGCAACGTGTCAGGACAGATCCTCGCGCAGTCAGCACGTCAGACGCCGGTGCTTGCGACTAACGCCTATGACATCGACCGACGGGAAGTCATGGCCCGGATCGCCCACATCATCCAGGAAAACACCGCGGAAGGATCCGGCCGGTTTGCGGCGCAGCAGCGATGAACCAACATCAAACCGGGAAACGGGCGCGTTCCCGGACGGTCTCGTCGTTGAGATAAGACAAAAAGATGACAGGCGCCGCGGTGTGAGCTGCTTCTCAGATTTCGCGCGGCGTTTATAGCGATATTGATCTCACCCGTAAGTGCTCAATGAGCGCTCACGGGTTCAAACACCCCGCCGATCCCTGGCCGTCCGTCACCGGGGCGCGACAGCCCTCATTCCAATAAATCAACAAGTTAGGGAACGCCGCCGATATCTGTCTGCGGGTAGCGACGCATTTCGCGATGTTATGTTGCTGGTGCTGCGTGCCATTTAGTTACTTTACTTTACAAATTCAACCTCTTGGCCGGCCGCGACTGTACGGGCATGCATGGACGGCATGGGCTTTGCTTGGGCTCCCGCGCACGAATGCACATCGTGCCGCAGGCTTCTACACGGATCACGCTTGTAAAGGGGAGTTATGAAACTTGGATTCACTACGGCTTCGCGCGCCGTTCTATTGACCATGGCTGGTTGGGCACTCAGCGTGTCCGCTGCGAGCGCCGCTGCTGACCCCGGCCTCCGCGGAGGCGCTCCCGGTGCTGGCGATCCTGTACCGGGATTGACAGCGGACCAGTCGACTTTGTTTTTCGACGGGCAGGCGACATTCGCGGAGAAGGAGGCTCTCGAGGATGGGCTGGGGCCTCGATTCAATCTCGACAGCTGTCTCGGGTGCCACTCGTTCCCGGTTCACGGAGGTAGTTCTCCACCGGTCAACCCGCAGGCCACCGTGGCAACGGACCTGGGGGCAAAGAATGTTCTGCCTCCTTTCATCACCGCGAACGGACCGATCCGCGAGGCGCGCTTCCAATTCCTGCCCAATGGACAGCGGGACGGTGGCGTGCATTCGTTATTCGTGATCAGCGGCCGCGTTGATGCGACCGGCACCGCTGCGAAGTGCACGGCGGTACAGGAAGACTTTGCGGGGCAATTCCGGCGCGGCAACGTGTCGCTGCGCATACCGACCCCGACCTACGGATTGGGATTGGTCGAGAACATTCCGGACACCACGCTGACCGCCAATCTGGCAGCCAATGCGCAACAGAAGGCACAGCTGGGTATTTCGGGGCATCTGAACACGAACGGCAATGATGGCCGCGTCGCCCGTTTCGGATGGAAGGCGCAGAACGTCTCGTTGCTGCTGTTCTCCGGCGAGGCCTACAACGTCGAGATGGGCATCACGAACGAGCTGTTCCAGACGGAGCGTGATCTCAACCCCGCTTGCCAGACGGACGCGACTCCGAATGACATCTCAGGCAAGGAGGGACTTGCTGACGCCGCTATGACCTTGAGTGACGTCGAGAAGTTCGCGTTATACATGCGCTACCTGGGAGCACCTATGCCGTCAACGACAGCGCCGGGAGGAGCCGCCTCGATCACCCGTGGTCAGCAGGCGTTCAACTCGGTTGGTTGCGCGTTGTGCCACACGCCCTCGATGACGACGGCCACCACGAAAGTTGGCGCACTGTCCAACAAGACTGCCACGTTGTACTCGGACCTCGCGGTTCATCACATGGGGCCGACACTGGCCGACAATGTCATCCAGGGTGCCGCGGGCCCGGATGAGTTCCGAACAGCCCCGCTGTGGGGTCTCGGCCAGCGTGTGTTCTTCCTCCATGACGGACGGACGAGCGACCTGGTGCAGGCGATTCAGCTGCACGCAAGTGGTAGTGGTGGCCGGGGTGGACGTTCCGACGCTGCCGGTGCTGCTACGGATGCGGACGCCATTGCCAACTGGCGTGGATCCGGCGGTACGCAGCCTTCGGAGGCCAACAGGGTCATTGCGAACTTCAACAACCTGAATAGTGCCTCCCAGCAGGACTTGCTCAACTTCCTGCGGAGTTTGTAAACGGTTTTTTTTTTGGAGATCGATCGCGTTTGGGCTCCCTGATGGAGCCACCCCGCTGGGGTGCCGCTGACCACGGCACCCCTTTTTTTATTGGCGGAGACTTGAGGCCGGTGGCGTGCACGCTCAGTATGCCTCTGGGTTCTGGTTGGGTGGATAGGGGTGAGGAAAGTGAGGAGATTGGGATTTGCGCGGCTGGCGGTCACTGCGGGTGCCGCCATCGCCGCTATTGGGAACGGTGCGCTGGCTTTGGCGGCCGAGGCTTCGTACGCGCAGTCAGCATCATCCCGGGTTGCCGAAGAGCCGCTATTGTTTGAAATCGCCGGATTTGGCGCGCTTGCGGTGGGTGGGCACTTTCGGTTGCAGGATCCCACTGCGACCGGCATGGGTACCGGGAGTACCGTCAGTTTGGCGGATCACGGCGCATTTGCCCTGGCGGCAGATTTGCGAGCTGACGCGGGAAGTCAGTATGAGCTGTTCTATTCGCGCGAGGCTACGGATCTCGGCGGGAACGCCGGTGTTCCACGTATCAATGTCACTGTGGAGTATGTACACCTCGGCGGCACGCTGTTGCTCAACGATGAGCCGAAGATCCAACCGTACATGGTGGGTGGATTGGGAATCGCCCGATTCACTCCGGGCGCGCAGGGGAACACCGACACGCGGTTCTCAGCCTCGCTGGGGCTGGGGTTGCGGTGGCCGGTCACCAGGCACTTTTCGGTGCGGCTCGAGGGGCGTGGCTTTGTGACGCTCGTGAATCCGGATGCAGCGATTTTCTGCAGGTCGGATCAGGCGGGGCTGCTGTGTCGGATTCGTGGGAGTGGGCAGACGTTCCTTCAGGGGGAGTTCCTGGCGGGCGCGGCGTGGGCATTTTGAGGCGGCAGTGTCAGGTGAGCTTGACGTAGTTCAACGGTAACGCCGTCGTGTACTTGATCGTCTCGAGCGCGAAGCTGGCGCTCACGTCCTGAAACTCAACTGATGCGATGAGCCGCTTGTAGACGAGATCGTAGGCATCGATGTCGGGCACAACTATTCGCATGAGATAGTCCACGTCACCGCTCATCCGATGGATCTCTGTCACCTCTGGAATATCACGAACCGCTTTCACGAACTTATCGAACCACGCCTCGCTGTGATTCCCGGTCTTGAGGGTGACGAACACGGTGGTACCGAGGTTCAGCGACCGGGCATCGAGCAGCGCCACGGTCTGCTTGATGACGCCTTCCTCTTCCAGCCTCTTGATGCGCCGCCAACAGGGCGCCTTCGACAGGCCTATGCGGTCGGCGAGCTCCGCGGCCGTGAGGCCCCCGTTTTTCTGGAGATGTTCCAGAATCTTCTTGTCCAGCTTATCCATGAGACATTGTCGCCTCGACGCCGCCCTCCGCGCAACTTTGTTGCGTCGGGTACGCTAAACAGCCGGATCTTCGCAACCCTGTAGCGCGCCTAACGGACTACTCTGTGTCCATGGACCTGCAACGTATCTTCACGGAACATCCGGCCTCGGTGGGGGAAACCTACTGGGGGCATCTGCTGAGGGCGTCCTGGTTCGGCGGCAAGATGTTGTTGGCCGCTGGCGCCTGTTTCGTGCACGCCATTTTCCCGTTCCTGTTCGTCAAGACCGGCAGCCAGGCCATCACGCAGTTGCATGCCGCGATGGTCACGAACCGCCGGGCACCCGAACCCAGGGAAGTTGATCTCGTTCCCCGCCTGCGGAGCCATTCTGGGGGCTGAAAAGTCCTGCCGGTGAGCACCCTTTCAGATGTCACCGGCAAGAGAACGTTGCATTTGCGTGCAACGGAGGGAGCCGACTGATTCCCGTGGGAGCGTATTTGCACTCCGAGGGAATCGTTCAAGTTGGGGTCGATACTGCGACCGAACGCAGTGCACTGACAAGCTTCAAATTTCGTGCGTAGCAGCAGGGCTGCCGCGCGCCGGCAGCCGTCAGCTGCCTTCCGCGGTGGTATGCACGAGATAGCCACCGGACTTGTCGTCCCGCTCGAGCTTCAGAAGCCCGCGTTGCGCGGCTTCCTCCAGCAGCTTGTTGAAGGATCTGAAGCCGTAGTAGGTCTCGTTGAATCCGGGGCGCTGGCGTTTGAGCGCTTGTTTGACCATCGAGCCCCAGATCTTGTCTTCCGCACCGCGCTCGGCGACCAGGGCGTCGATCGTGGACAACACCAGGTCGAACGCCTCCTGCTTCTTGTCCTCTTCCTTAGCGTCCTTAGCGGTATGACCGTGAGAGGACTCGGTGCTGGTAGCCTTCTTGCGGGTTGTCCGCCGCGCCTTGGTTTGCTCGCGCACCAGGTCGTCGTAGTAGATGAACTCATCGCAGTTGGCGATGAGCAGCTCCGACGTCGAGTTCTTCACCCCGACGCCGATCACCGCCTTGTTGTTCTCACGCAGCTTGCTGACGAGTGGTGAGAAGTCCGAATCGCCGCTAATCACGACGAATGTGTCGACGTGTGTTTTCGTATAGCAGAGGTCGAGGGCATCGACGACCATGCGGATGTCGGCAGAGTTCTTGCCTGACTGCTTCACGTGGGGGATCTCGATGAGCTCGAAGCCGGCGTGGTGCATGGCGGGCTTGAACTCCTTGTAGCGGTCCCAGTCGCTGTAGGCCTTCTTTACGACAATGGAGCCCTTGAGGAGCAGCCGCTCGAGAATGCGGGTGATGTCGAACTTTTCGTAGCGCGCATCACGTACGCCCAGTGCGATATTTTCGAAGTCGCAGAACAGGGCAAGATTGGATGTTTCGGCCCCTGAGGGCATGGTGTTCCGTCCGTAATTCATTTTGATGGATTCGCGCTGCGCGCCCGGGCTACGCGCCCCGGTGATTCTGACAGGTGTGTGTGGGTGAGTGGGGGTTTATTGAGATCGCCGGGCACGGGGCTCGTAGATTATATCCCGTGGACCTAATGCCACAGAACATCGAATCATGTTGAGACTATGGCAACCGAAAGCATCGCTGCGATCTTTGGAAAAGTGCTGCGCGAGCAGCGTAATGCGCGCGGTATTTCGCAGGAGGCGCTGGCTTTGAGCGCCGACGTTGACCGCACCTTTGTCAGTCAGATGGAGCGGGG
Organism: Gammaproteobacteria bacterium; assembly: GCA_028293745.1. Lineage (GTDB taxonomy): Bacteria > Pseudomonadota > Gammaproteobacteria > Steroidobacterales > Steroidobacteraceae > 13-2-20CM-66-19. The sequence goes on from JAQGOF010000008.1 coordinate 24,351, forward strand.
CATTCGCCAGCCCACACTGACTACCTTGTGCAAACTCTCCGAAGCGCTGGAAATCCAGCCCTCGACGTTAGTGGCACGCGTGGAGAAACTGCTGCGCTGAGCGCAAGGCCGGCGCGCCCATTGCGCGTTCCTTGGCTGCCCTCACCCGGCAAAGGGGCCCGGGTGCCAGTCCTTGGATTATTGTCACATGAGCGCCCGTTAACTCAGTCAATTGGCGCAAGGCACAAATTCGCTCCAAACCGGCGCTAATCCTTGAGGTTTACAGGGTATTCGACTGATCGGTGACACGTGTCTCAGTGCTAGTCTGGATTCAACCGGCGTGCTGCCGACATAGTGGGCGTCAGCACTACAACGCGTGAGATCGCGGAGCCGGGGCTGGATTTGGAATTGCACAAGAAGACATTGATTGCCGCTTGCCTGGGCGCGCTCGCGCTGATCGTGGTGGTTTTCTCCTCCACGCGGTTACTGCTGTTGCACAGTTTCCAGACCATCGAGACCGCCGAGGCACGGCAGAGCATCGAGCGCGTCAAACAGGCGATGCAGATGGAGCTGCTGCGGCTTGCGACTGCGGCCGTGGACAACGGTCACTGGGACCAGGCGTTCGAATACGTAAACGGTCGCAACGACAACTTCATAAGGGACAATTTCACCCGGGACGGCCTGGACGTCATCCGCATGCAGGTGCTGTGGATCGCGGACTCCAACGGGAGGACGCGGGTTAGTGTGGGAACCCGGGGCACACCGCCCGGAACGCTGCTCCAACTGGCACCCGATTTGTTGGCTCGTATTGAGAAGTACGCACCCGCGCTCGTGACAGGTGACAGCGCTGAGTCTCCCGTGAGGCTGATGCGCGTGCCCGACGGCGTGCTCGCATTCGCTACGGCGCGCATACTCCGATCGAATCGCGCAGGTCCAAGCCCCGGATTAATGGTTTTCGGCCACTACTTCGACGCTGAAATCGTCCGGCACCTGGAAGAGACGAGTCAGTCTCCCGTAAAGCTCATCCTCCTCGACGAACACGGTGCCGCGACCGCGGCGGTACGTGATTCAGTAGCCCGCTGGCTGGCGGCAGCGTCGGCACAACAGCACAATGACATATTCATCCAGACCAACGGTGGCGAAACTCTCGACAGCTACACTCTGCTGCGCGATGTCGAGGGGCGCCCGTTGGCCGTGCTGGCCAACAGCGTCTCCCACGCCGCCCTGCAACTCGGCAGGCGGACCATCACAGGGGTCTTCGTCGCGCTGCTGATCGGATTTGCACTACTGCTCGGCGTGCTGCTGGCCATAGTGAACCTCGGCTGGCGGACCCGCGCCGTCGCGCAACGCCAGTCGCTCGATCAACAGCGGAAATTCTCCAGGCTCGCGCGCCGGGACGTCCTGACCGGACTGCCAAACCGTGTGTACCTGCAGAAAATTCTACCGCGACTGATCAAGCGGGCGACGCGCGATCAGAGCCGCCTCGCGCTTCTCTACGTAGACCTCGATCACTTCAAGAACGTAAACGACTCACTGGGCCATGAGGCCGGCGACAAGCTGTTGATGGCCGTCGCTCACCGCCTGCGCGCAGCCGTGTCGACGCACGACGTGGTTGTTCGAATGGGCGGAGACGAGTTCGTCATCGTCGCGAACATGTTGCCCAACGCACAGGTGGTCAACTCGATTGCTGATCGAATTCGCCGGGCGCTCGTGGTTCCGCTCGACCTCGATGGCGTAACCATGTTCGCCAGCCCCAGCATCGGAATCAGCGTTTATCCGGAAGACGGCATAGATGCAGAGCAGCTGTTGAAGCACGCGGACATCGCACTGAATCACGCGAAAGACCGCGGTCGCGGCAATCATCAGTTCTACACACCTGAGATGAATGCGCGTTTACGCGAGCGTTTCGGCCTGGAGCGTGCCCTTCGGCAGGCGCTCGAACGGAATGAGCTGACTCTCGAGTATCAGCCGAGCTTCGACCTGCAGACTCTGCGGCCTGTCAGCCTCGAGGCCCTCCTTCGATGGAGGACGGCGGATGGAACATATATTCCGCCGTCGCGCTTCATTCCGATTGCGGAACAGAGCGGCCTGATCGTGGACATCGGCGAGTGGGTTCTGCGTACCGTGTGCCTCCAGTTGAGCGAATGGCAGCGCCAACACGTCCCACTGCTGCCGGTGTCGGTCAACATCTCGGTGCGGCAGTTCGAGCATACACAGCTGGCCAATGTCGTGGCCCTGCTTGCGGATGAGCTTGGGATCGATGCGAGCCTGCTGCATTTCGAGATCACTGAGAGCGCGGCCATGCAGAACTCGCAGCAGCATCTCGGGTCGCTGCAGGCATTACGGAACCTCGGGTCACGCATCCTCATCGATGACTTCGGGACGGGCTACTCCAGCTTGAGCTACTTGAAGCATCTGCCCATCGATACACTCAAGATCGATCGCGCGTTCGTGCGCGACATGGCGGTCGATGCCAACGATGCGGCCATTGTTCGCGCCATCGTGGGCGTCGCGAAGAGCTTGGGACTGCAGCTCGTCGCCGAAGGAATCGAGACGGCAGAGCAGCTCGAATGCCTGCGAAAGCTGGATTGCGAGTGCGGACAGGGGTTCTACTTCAGCCCGCCTGTGTCGGCTGAATCCTGCCGCGCCATGCTCTGGCAACTGCGCGGCCCGCCGCGGGCTGTGGCGGAGAGCCCGAAGCTGCGGATACTCGCGCCCACGACCTAGGCAGGGTCAGGGGCAGATCATGGTCGGTGGGGTTTGCTGCCACCGAGACCATTGGCGTGCGAGAATGCCCCCTTGGCGCGTCCCGCGCCGTAGAAGAACACCAAGGGACAGCATGGCCCAAAAGAGTCGTCGAAAGGTCTCGCGGAAGGCTGCGGAAGATGCCGTGCGCACGCTGCTGCGCTGGGCGGGGGATGATCCGGATCGTGAAGGGCTGCTCGAGACTCCCAAGCGGGTCGCCAATGCCTACCGGGACTGGTTTTCGGGCTATGAGCTCGATCCGTCGGCGTATCTGCGCCGCACGTTCGAGGAGGTCGGGGGATACGACGAGATGATCGTGCTCCGGGACATCTCCTTCGAATCACACTGCGAGCATCACATGGCGCCCATCATCGGACGGGCGCACGTCGGATATCTGCCGACCAACAAGGTAGTTGGTATCAGCAAGCTGGCGCGTGTGGTCGAGGGTTATGCCCGGCGCCTGCAGGTTCAGGAGAAGCTGACAGCCGAAATCGCCAACTGCATCAACGATGTGCTCAAGCCGCGCGGTGTTGGTGTCGTCATTGATGCAACTCACGAGTGCATGACCACGCGGGGCATACACAAGCGCGGTGTGTCGATGATTACCAGCCGCATGACGGGTACATTCCGCGAGGACGCCCGCACCCGTATGGAATTCCTGCAGTTCGTGGATATCCGGGCGGCGAGAGAGGTCTACTAGAAATCCACCTGCGCGTGATCGTAGGACTCGCCCGTCCAGAAGAACACGTTCTGGGTGGGTGTTTTATCGTCAACGAACGCCAACAAAATGCCGTCGCTGCCCTTGGGGCGGAATTTCTTCCTCAGGTCGCCATCGAAGACCCGGTCCACCGCGACAGCGTGAATAAAGAACGCGCTCGCATTGATCGGGCTCTGGTCGAGCACCTTGAAGCCGTAAAACGACTGGCCGGACGGTGCGCTGAATACCACGAATTTATATCCGTTGGCGCTGCGGTCCAACGGTACGAGCAGCAGGGCGTAGGAGACGGATCGCGAGTCCTGGTAGTGGCCGGCCGCGATTCCGGGGCAGCCCAGGGGCGCGATTGCAGCCCATTTTTGCCGCGCTCGCGGCAGAAGATTGGTGGAGTCCTGCACTTTCCAGCCGTAGAAACGCCGCTCCAGTGTCGCGCGGATATCTTTCGGAAGGGTCTCTATCTGGCACAGCCCGAGCGCATCGTCCGCATCCACTGCAGCGCTTGCGAAGGATGCATGCTGGAAGAACGACAGACCGGACAACAGGCTCAGCACGAGAGCATACCGCGCGTTTGACCTGCGCAGCGACGCGAAATCCATTCAACCTCCGTGGTTTTGTCCCGGACGGAATCCGAGAGTCCCTGGAAGTCTCGTGTGCGCATCCGTCCTTGTAGCGTTGCCATGATTGCCTTTATGCAAGCGTTGGACAAGTGGGATTTCTATGACTTTGAGCTAACATCTAACCGTGCGCGACTTAAGCCTTGAGACCTTCGTCGAGTGTTGGCTGCGTCCTCGTGGCCGACAGCGCTGTCGGCCACGAGCTTGACGCCGACTGTCTGTTTATTGCGTCTTCGTTTCCTGTCGCTTGAAATCCGCTGGCACGTTGAACGCTTCGGCACTGGCGCCATTCGTTGACACCGAAACCAACTGCGACGAGACGGTCATCAAGGCCACATCACCGGGCGGCACCGCTACCGGTGTTACAGCGGGCGCGGGTTGCGCGGCAGGTGTCTCTGCATCGTCCTTTTTCTTGTGGAAGAGGCCGCCGAGCTTGCCGGCCACCGCGCCTGCAAGGCCACCCGGGCTGCCGGAGCCTTCGGCGCCGGCGTTGTCCGTGCTCGACTGCGCCTGTTGGGCGTTTGAGCTCTTACACTGCTGACCGCCCAAGGCGAGTGTGAAGCTGGTTTTGACCGGGTAGCCTTTCATGCCCTGCATCTTGCTGGCGATCTGCGACCAGATACCCTTGTAGCGGCTGAACAGGGCCTGCGCCCTCTGCGAGATGTCCTGGGAGGCCGATGCGTCCAGGCCCATCTTCGCGGCGTAGGCTTTGTAGTACTTCTGCGCTTCTGCCCCTTCGGCAAAACCGGTGGACAGCCACTCGTCCAGCACCAGGGCCACTTCGCAGATCGAACCGGTCTCCTTGTCCTTGCAGGGCTGTGTTGCCGTGATGGTCACACGCTCGGAATCGTAGCCGGCGAACTGCGCCTTCTCGCCGGTCTTTTTGACTTCGGCCGTGGGCGGAAGCCATTCACATTTGGATTCGTCGACGGCGGAGGGTTGTTTCTTCTCTTCGGCGGACGCCACCTGGTCCGACATCTTCTTCATCTGCTCGCGCATCTGCTCGAACGTGGTCTCGGTGTATTCCTTCTTGTTGATGTTGAGATGGTAGATCTTGTCCTGATCGAGCCGCACGATGTCGGCGCTCGGGCCCATGGCATTGCGGGCGAGGAAGCGGATGATCTTCGACTGCATCTTCACGTCGCTGTCGGTGCGCGACTTGTCGCCGGAAATGGTGGTTTTGGTGGTGCCTGACATATTCCCGAACGCCATTGCGCCGACGCCTTCGACGGCCATCGTTTTCTCGAGGGTGATGTCGGCCCGGGCTATGCCGGCGGTGAGCGTAAGAATGCCGCACAGCGCCGCAGGCGCAGTGCGCGTTAGCCTCATCTTCATGAGATCCCCTTTTTAGTAGTGTTCTAGTTCGTAAACCAGAATGCTACCAAGAAGCCGCCAAGGGCAATATCCGATTGATTCGGTTTGGCGGGAACGTCAGCCAGGCCAGGGCGGGAGGGGGAAAGGGGGCCGCCTGAAGCGCTGCCCCCTTGCGGGACCGATCAGGCCGTGAGCGCTGCATCGCTCCGGGAAGCGCGCTTGCGGTCCTGCTCTTTCAGGTGCCGCTTGCGGATGCGGATCGAAATCGGGGTGACTTCAACCAGCTCATCTTCGGCGATGAATTCCACGGCGTATTCCAGGTTCAGCTGGATCGGCGGAGTCAGGATGAGGGCCTCATCCTTGCCGGCAGCGCGGATGTTGGTCAGCTTCTTCGTCTTGGTCGGGTTCACCACGAGATCGTTCTCGCGGCTATGGATGCCGATGATCATGCCCTCGTAGAGCTTCTCACCGTGGCTCACGAACATGCGACCCCGCTCCTGGAGGTTGAACAGGGAGTAGGCGACCGCCTCGCCCTGCTCGCTGCTGATCAGCACGCCGTTGTGGCGATCGGGTATCTCACCCTTCACTGGCGCGAAACCGTCGAAAATGTGGCTGATGAGGCCGGTTCCGCGCGTGAGTGTCATGAACTCACCCTGGAAACCGATCAGCCCACGGGCCGGCACGCGATACTCGAGGCGGGCGCGGCCGCTGTTGCCGTCGATCGCCATGTCGGTGAGCTCGGCACGACGTTTTCCGAGGGCTTCCATGACAGCGCCCTGGTGTGACTCTTCGATGTCGACGGTGAGCGCCTCATAGGGCTCGTGAATTTCGCCGTCAACGACTTTAGTCAACACCTGCGGACGCGAGACTGCGAGCTCATAACCTTCGCGGCGCATGTTCTCGATCAGGATCGTCAGGTGCAACTCGCCGCGGCCGGAAACCCGCATCACATCGGGCTCTTCCGTGTCTTCTACGCGAAGCGCGACGTTGCTCTGAAGCTCGCGATACAGGCGCTCGCGGATCTGGCGGCTGGTAACGAACTTGCCTTCGCGGCCCGCGAGCGGAGAGGTGTTGACCTGGAAATTCATTGCCAGTGTCGGCTCGTCAACCCGGATGGGCGGCAGGCCCACGGGAGCTTCGGGGGCGCAAATTGTCACACCGATGTTGACGTCTTCGATGCCGGTGACGGCGACGATATCGCCGGCGCTGGCCTCGTCAACAGGGGTTCGGTGTAATCCCGTGAAAGTCAAAACCTGCCCGACCTTCGCCATGCCGCGGTCTTCGTCGCCGAAGCGCAGCACTACGCTCTGACCGGGCTTGACCGATCCGCCGCGGATGCGGCCGATACCAATACGGCCAACGTAGGAGTTGTAGTCGAGCGTCGAGATCTGGAACTGGAGCGGCTTGGCGGCATCGGCGGCCGGCGGGGGAACATGCGCCAGAACGGCTTCGAACAGCGCCGACATGTCGGGACGGCGTTCGGTGTAGTCGGTGCTGGCCCACCCTTGCAGGGCCGAGGCGTAGATCACCGGGAAATCCAGCTGTTCGTCGCTGGCGCCGAGCTTGTCGAACAGCTCGAAGGTCTGGTCGACGACCCAGGCAGGGCGTGCGCCCGGACGGTCGATCTTGTTGACGACGACAATGGCCTTGAGGCCGAGAGCCAGGGCCTTGCGCGTAACGAAGCGCGTCTGCGGCATGGGGCCTTCGACCGCATCGACGAGCAGCAATACGCCGTCCACCATGGAGAGCACGCGCTCAACCTCACCGCCGAAGTCCGCGTGGCCGGGGGTGTCAACGATGTTGATACGGGTACCGCCGTACTCGATGGCGCAGTTCTTCGCGAGGATGGTGATTCCGCGCTCACGCTCGATGTCGTTCGAGTCCATGATCCGCTCGCCCATTTTCTCATGGGCGGCGAAGGTGCCTGACTGCTTGAGCAGGCAGTCCACGAGGGTGGTCTTGCCGTGATCGACGTGAGCGATGATGGCGATGTTGCGTATCGGGCGGTTCATAGGAGCTAGCTTATTACGGGCATGTGTACGGTCGCTGACATAGGCAGCGCCGGCGCATGCGGCAAGCCCTGGAGGCGCATACGCAAAAAAGGACGCGCAGGGTACCAGATTCGCGGGGCTATTGCCGGACTTTGAACACCTTATAACCCTTTGATTCCATTGACCAGGGGTTGAACTCAATGGCCCGTTCCAGCACGCACTGATTTCGGGCGCCGAGGAGAAAATTCAAGGCTTGTGCACTGATAAGGAGAGCGCCCAGGCGGGCGTAGAGGTTGAGCGGGGGATCAGCTTCAGCTACGCCGGGCTCCGTTTGCGGCAGGTAAGAGCAGTCCGGGGGCTGTTGCGGGAGGTCCGTGGTGAGGAAGCACGTGGAGGGGTCGATCAGGGGCCCGAGCCGTACGATTCGCCCGATGAGGCAGCCAAATAAGAGAGGAGAGCCTTCGTCGACCGCTCGCTGCGCAATATCGTTGAACGACCGGTCAGCTTCACTGTCGGCGCAGGCGATCACGAGGGCGGGTCGCAGGGACGGTAGTAGATAATCGGTATCGCGTTGGATGCCGAGGCGCTTCAGCTCTATCCGTGTTGCCACGGCCAGATGGCCGTCGCCGCAAACATGCACATGCCGCACGACCTTGGCGTCCGTGCCGAGCCAATCCCTCGATGTCGGCCTCGATGTCGAATAGGCTTTCTCGATCCTTGAGCGTCGCATGTGGTTATCGTACTTGCGCGCTGCAGGATTTGAAGACCGCAAAACTGACGTAAATAGGCAATAACTAATCTCGACTATCCACGAACGTTCTCGGGCACGCGGCGCCTCATTTGCGAGGGCCTTTCCCGGACCGCCGTGAACCCATCCATGGGGGCTGCGAGAAAAACATCCTGTTTTTCACGCCCCGGGAAAGGCCCTCGCAAACGATGCGCCGCTTTGTGAATGATCGAAACTACGGAACCGGGCCGATGCGCAGGTTCCTGGTGGCCATCCGGACTTCGATGAGGAAGGCGATGTACGCACCGGTGATGAACACCATTGATGCAACGAAGAGCAAGGCGATGGTCCCTGCGAAGCCTGATCCGAAGAAAACGTTGGCGAACAGGGTGATTACGACGAGCGCGATCAATACTGCCGAGCAGCCGCACATCGTGATTGCGGCGTTCAGGTATCGCGTTCGCTTTACGAGCACCAGCAGATCGTCGTGAATCTGACGGGCATCGGCAGGATGCCGAGTCAGTAAGTCTTCAAGATGTCGGGCGCGATCCACGGCCCGCGCGAGGCGGCCTGTCATGACGCCCAAGGTGACACCGACGCCTGACAGCAAAAATACCGGCGCGAGGGCGGACTGGATGAGATGTGCGATATCCATGGCTCAACAGTGATCGGGATGACCTCGCTATGATGCCAGCAATGCTGCCCTTTAGAAGATGCCGACCTGCATGACGAAGCGCTCGAGTGAACGACCGGATGACTCGACATTGCTGCAGGCCTGCCACGCACGGTCCATCGAGTTATTGAAGCGGAACCTGACGGACGGGGGGATTTTGGCCGCGACCCCGGGGGAGCGCGCCGAGAAGCGCGGCTATACGGCCATATTCGGGCGGGATGCCGCTGTGTGTGCGATCGGCATGGCGGTGTCTGGCGACAAACAATTGGAGCAGGCAGCGGTCACGGGCCTGCACACGCTTGCCAGTCACCAGGCGCCCAATGGGCAGATCGCCAAATTCGTCGACCTGCACCGGCAGGAGGCCGACTTCTGGTACCTCGGGTGTATCGATTCCACGTTGTGGTGGCTGATTGCGCTGGCGATCCTGGATCGGCGCGAGCAGCCGCGCGGGCTGCTGCGGCGCTATTCGAAGCGGATCAAGCTGGCGATCCAGTGGCTGCTCGCACAGGAGCATCAGCGGTTCTTCCTCCTCCAGCAGAATGAGGCGAGCGACTGGGCTGACATCATGCCGCGGTCGGGGTTTGTCCTGTACACCAACGCGTTATGGTATTTCGTGAAGTTGTTGTTTGGGGTTGATCGTGCCCGGGAGTCTCATGAGAACTTCAACGGATTGTTTCATCCATTTTCGGCCAGGCTGGCCGAGTACCGGCGCGCACGGTTGCTCAATGAGTACGTGCTCAAGAACGGGCGCGATCGTGACTTGTACCTGAGCTTCGTCAACTTCTCGTTCTGGGGTGATGAGGGGGATGTGTTTGGCAATGTGTTGGCCGTGTTGATGGGGCTGACGGACAAGCGGGCCACCAGGCGCACACTGGATGCACTGACCAAGGCGCATGTCGGTGATCCGTACCCGGTGCGGGCCGTAACCCATCCGATCAGGCAGCACAGCTCGTTGTGGCGGCCGTATATGGCGCGTCACCGGCAGAACCATGTTTGGCAGTACCACAATGGCGGGATCTGGCCGATGGTGGGTGGCTTTTGGGTGGCCGCGCTCGCGGCCGATGGGCGGGGCGAACAGGCTCAGCGGGACCTCGTGGGAATGGCGCGCTCGTGTGCGGTTCGGGATTGGGCGTTTACTGAGTGGCTCCATGGGAAGACGCTCGCGCCGCGGGGGATGCCGGGGCAGTCGTGGAATGCTGCGGCGTTCTTGATGGCGGAGTATGCGGTGGCGGGTGGGGGGAAGCTGTTTGCTCCGTAGGTTCAATCCTCGTCAGTCCGGTGGATTGTTGGCCTTTAGGAACGCCATCGAGCTCTGCAGCATCTGCAAGCGCGTTTCGCCGCGGGAGAGCCAGTGGTCTTCTTTCTTCATCGTGACCAGCTCAACTTTCTTGTTGGCCCTGGTGAGCGCCTTCAGCATGATTTCGCTCTGCTCGTACGGCACGACTGTGTCGTCTTTGCCGTGGACCAGCAGTACAGGCACGTTGACTTTGTCGATATGCTTGATGGGTGAGATGGCGTCCAGGGCAGGATCGTTCGCGCCCTGGACTCCCATGAAACGGTCCCAGTAGCGCCCTGACACGTGGGCACCAAGACGATCGCGCTCATTCACCCATTGGAGCATTCGCTTCAGATCCGAGAGGCCGGCCACTGACACGGCGCAGCGGTACACACCGGGGTCGAGCGTCACACCGGCGAGCGCCGCATAGCCTCCGTAGCTGGCGCCTACGATGCATACACGTGCGGGATCGATGATCCCTTCCTTCGCCAGGTATCTGACTCCGTCGGACAGGTCAGTCTGCATTTTCCGGCCCCACTCGCCGAAGCCTGCTGCCATGAAAGAGTGTGTGGTCAAGGATCCGCGGTAGTTGGGTTTGAGCACCGCATAGCCCTGCGAGGCGATCGCCTGGGCCCACCAATCGAAGTCCAGCGTATCGCGGACTGCCGGGCCGCCGTGGGGCAGCACTACGAGCGGTAGTTTTGCAGCGGGCCGTCCTGCTGGCAGTGTCAGGTAGGCGGGAATCTGCAGGCCGTCGGCCGCCTGATAGGTTATGCGGCGCGTTTCAAACGCCTCCTTCAACCCGTCATACACGGAGCCCACGGGGACGGCCCGGGCGGTATTCATGTTGACGAGCGAATACCGATATCCATTGGCCGGCCCATCCACCCGCACGACAAATTGCATCATGTCTGCCGAGCAGGGCACCAGATCGACGCGCTCATCAGCAAACGCGTTCACCACGGAGCTCCAGCGGCTCTTCAGCGCCGGGCTGAAAAATACGTACTTTGCCTGGTCGTCGATGCGGATGCCGCCAATCATCCTGTGCGTGATGGGATCTTCGAAGGGTACGTCCAGATCATCGCCGCTCTCGAGGGGCGATCCGAGCTTGCCGTCCTGCAGTGACAGCAGCTCCCAAACCGGCTCGCCCTTGTCGAACGTCGAAACCAACACTGAATCGCCCGTGGGACCGAAGCCCAGCACGTGCGGGACGTCGATGGGTGAGCGCGTGGATTCGGCTTCGAACCAATGACCGTCGCGCCGTATCTTCATCTGCCAGCGCTGGTCCTTCTCGTAGTAGTTTTCTTCCGTGACGATCTCACCCGCGTCATCCACGAGCCAGCCGTCGGTCGCGTCGCTCCCGAGGCGCAGGACCCTCTGATGGTGAGTGGTCAGATTCACCTTGAACAAGGCGAGTCGCGTCCGGTCCTGGACGTAGATACCGGTAATGAACAACACAGTGTCGTTGCCGATATGACGAACCTGCACGGGTCCTGCGACAGCGTTCAAGACCCGCACATCCGAGTCCTCTTCGGGATAAGTCTTCAGCTTCATCGTGCGGATGTCGAACACGTGTACCTGCGTCCATTCAGTATCCGTTCCCCTCAGGCCCCAGGGCATCCCCGTCGCCGAGGTGGTGATCAGAAGGTGTTCGTTGTCGGCCCATCTCAGATGGCGCAGCTTGGTCTCCCCGACCTGGGAGCCCCCGAGCAATTTGTTGGGCGAAATCTGGATGACGGCCAGCACTCGTGCGCTTTCGTTCGTGCGCACGAAAGCGAGCTTCGAGCCATCGGGGGACAGCGCTATGTCTTCGAGATAAGGCAGGCGCCCGTAAGTCTCGAGCGGCGCGGCCCTGGCGGGCTGGATACATCCCAGCATTGCTGGGATGAGGATTACTGCCCACAATGCGCCCACCGACAGCACAGCTGCCCGCCGGGTACGGCTACAGACCCCCATGCAGAAACTCCCTTTTTATGATCGGCCAGCGACTAGCTATCGCTTAAGCATCGTCCCATAGCATAGGTAGACCCCGCGTGATGCACAACTCAGAACGATTGCTTGTTTTTCCGTCCCTGCTGAACGCCCGCGACCTGGGCGGCTATCCGACCACCGATGGCTCACAGACTCGGTGGCGGTCGTTGTTGAGGTCCGACGATCTGGCGCAACTGACGCCCGAAGGTGTGCAGGCTCTTGCCGAATACGGCGTCAAGACCGTGGTTGACTTGCGGTGGTCCGAGGAGATCGCACTCAATCCCAGTCCTATCGCGAAGCAGGCTCCCCAGATCCGGTACGTACACGCGTCTTTGCTCGCGGCGACTCCTGCGAAATGGCGGGAGCTGAGCAAGAGCTGCGAGAAGGAGATGTGGAAGTGTGTGGTCCTGGAGCAGGTGCGCTCGGACCTCAAGGACGTGCTGAAGGTCATCGCATCGGCGCCGGCCGGTCCGTTGTTGTTCCACTGTGTGGCCGGGAAGGATCGCACCGGGATCATTGCGGCCTTGATGCTGACCCTCGCCGATGTCAAGCCTGAATCGATCGCATCCGATTACGCCGAAAGCACGCAAATGTTGGGCGACGCATACCTGAAGCGCTACAAGGATTCAGATCCCCAGGACGTCCTCGAGAACGTCAGATGTCCCGAAGAGGGCGTGCACAACATGCTCGCCTATCTGAAGAGCCAGGGCGGAATTCGCGAATACTTCAAGAAGATCGGCCTCAATGAGATGGAGATAGCGCGGCTGCGCGGGCGATTGAGGGATTGATGCGGGCCCTGGTGACGGGCGCAACCGGCGGAATCGGTCTCCAGACAGCCAGGGTCTTAGCCCAGATGGGGCATTCGGTGCTCATCCATGGGCGCGATCCCCGCAAGGGCGAAGCGGCTGCAAAGGAAGTTCGCTCCACAGCTGCGCCGAACGTTGAGGTCAGTTTCCTGCAGGCGGACTTCGCCTCGCTCGCCCAGGTGCGGGAACTGGCAGCCCAAGTGGTGGCATCCGTGCCGCGTCTGGATGTGTTGATCAACAACGCGGGCTGCGGGAATTTCTCGCGCACCGTGACGACGGATGGCTACGAGACGACTTTCGGGGTCAATCACCTCGCGCCGTTTCTCCTGACCAATCTGCTGTTGAACAAGCTCAAGGAATCGGCGCCAGCGCGGATTGTCAACGTGGCCTCCCGGGCTCACCGCGGCAAGGAGATTGATTTCGACGATTTGATGAGCGTGCGGGGCTATGGGGTGATGAGAACGTATGGCCGGTCGAAGCTTGCGAACATATTGTTCACTCGGGCGCTGGCCAGACGGTTGGCCGGCTCGAAAGTAACGGCGAATTGCCTGCACCCCGGGCTCATTGCTACCGGCATTGGACAGACGAATGCGCTTGCGCGTCTCGTGTGGAAGCTGATGGTGAAGGTCAGAGGTGGGATTTCCGTGGAGGAGGGCGCCAGGACGAGTGTGTATCTGGCGACTGCGCCTGAGGTCGAGGGGCTGTCAGGTGGCTACTATGTGAAGTGTCGCCTTGCGGAACTACAGACACGCGCCGAGGCCGTGTCGGATGCGGTGGCAGAGCGACTTTGGAAGGTCAGCGAGGAGTTGGCAGGTCTACCGTGTTCATCCTGAAGACCCTGGCGCGCGAGCTCATTCTGCCGCCGATACCGTCCCTGATCCTGACCCTGCTCGGCGCGATCCTGATCTGGCGGCGGCAACGGTTCGGGTGGGGGGTGTTTGTTGTTGGATTCACCTCGCTTTGGCTGTTGTGCACGCCAATAGTGGCAGACCGGCTGTCCGCGCTCGCTGAAGGCTACCCGGCGCTCAACCCGGACCGGCCGGTGAATGCACAGGCCGTGGTCGTCCTGGGTGGCGGGGGCGAACGAAATCATGCGCCCGAATACAACGGCGCGATTGCCGAGCCGATCATGCTGGAGCGCCTCACTCTCGCCGTGTTCCTTGCGCGGCACTATTCACTGCCATTGGCGGTCAGTGGCGCGGGCCCTGAGGCGACGGCAATGTCCGAGACGCTCTCGCGGAACTTCGCAGTGGCGCCCCGCTGGATCGAGCGGAATTCCCGCGACACCTACGAGAATGCCCAACTCTCGGCGAGGATTCTGCTGCCGGCGGGAGTAAAGCGTATCGTCCTCGTGACCAGCAGTGCCCACGAATGGCGGGCTGCGCATGAGTTCATGGCGGCCGGATTCGATGTCGTCCCGGCACCGGCCGGGGTGTTAGGTTACCGGGAGCCGGGCATGTTCAAGTTCATACCCAGTGCCGGGGCACTGCTGCGGTCCCACGCTGCGGTTTATGAGTTGATTGGCGAACCGATGCGCAGGCTGCAGGCAGCGTTGGGAGTCAGGGAGAGGTTTGATCGCTCTGTGCGTGGAGCCGCTCCGCCCGCAGTGCCGCTTCCCACGACCGAGTCGCCTGCCACGCAGGGCCCCGCTGCGCAATCGAAGTGAGCTTTGCAGCCATTTGAAGGCTCGCGACAAGCAGCCGCATCTCGCATTCGGATCACACGCGCTGGACTCTCGCTGCCCACATGTCCAGTGTCACATTGTCGAGCTATCCGGAACGCTGCTTCAGTGCGATAAATCCCCGCGTGATAACAGGCCTTGCTGTACGGGGAGGATCTCATAATGTTGTCGGCGGTGTCCGGGGTGGCGATGGTCAAGCGAGAAGCGGGGCTGAAGCCCGCCATGGGAGTTCTGGTTGAAGCGGCGAACCGGTATGCGGCCTGGTTCCACGAGCTCGATGCATGGACGCAATACTGGGATATCTTTCATCCCGAAACCGCAGGCCGGTATCACTTCGGGAACGGCACCACGGAGCCGGGGCTGCTGCGCCGATTCCTGCGCAGGGAACAGCGGCCACCCATATTCAATGCCTGGGTTCGGATGGCGCTGTCACTCGACACCCGCGAAAAATTTGTCGAAGAGGCACGGGTGCCGGAAGTTGCAGCGGCTGTGCTCGAGGTTGATCGGCTCGTGTCGCGTCTGTTCAAAGCGCACTTCGGCGATGCCTCCGATCCGCGCGTGCAGGAAGACTACATCAACGCGATGCTCTGCTTCGGTTGCGACATGCTGCCGCCGGCCATGGAGCGCGCCGCGCGATTTTCGGATGATGATCCGCGAAAGAAGGCCGCGGGTCGCTACACGATGGAAATCGATCTCGTGTGGTTCTCATGCGCGCTACATCTCGAGGCGGTGCATGCGATCTATGGAGTTGATGAGGAGCATGCGCGGCGGTCGCTGATGTTGGCTGGCATTGCAGTTGGCTGCTCGGCTGATTTCGTGTGGCGTGGGCATCGACAGAGCCGGCCGGAGTACAGCCGGGATTTTCAGACGGCTTACCTGTTGAGGAATATGGGAACTGAATGGGCAGCGAATTTCGGGGCGGCGTGCAGGGAGGTGCATGCGTTGTTTCGGATACGGGAGTGGGGGAGAGAGGGATAAACTCCTGGTTGGTCCTGGTCTAGTTCGTCCTGGTCAGGCGAATGACGGGGTTGCCCGCCTCCGCCGGGACTTGCTCATCGGCACGTATGTCGAACCACTTCTGCAACGCCGACACGAAGCTCTCGGGATCCGTCGCCTGGAATGCGCCGCCAATCCTTCGATCTGCGATCAAGGGGTCGGTTACGACAAGGTGCTTGCGGTTGTAGCGATTGAATTCATCGGTGACTTCCGAGAGCGTTTCGCCCTGGAACGACAGGAGTCCGGCGGTCCAGCTGAGCTTGCGATTGAGGTCTTGCAGCGCAACTTTGCCCAGATGAACGCCTTCGGGACGAACTGTCGCGGCATCGCCGGCACCGAGGGTTGACTTGGAGGAATTCCGTCCGAGGGCTACATCGATGATTCGTTCGGAAGGTCCGAGAAGAATGGTGCCTTCGGCGACGGCCACGTCAACACGTTGTGGGCCGCGCATGCGCAACACGAAAGCGGCTCCAACGTTACCCGGCGGATCGGCGCGAACGCAGGTGTTTGCCGCGCTCACGGTGAACGGGCGGTGCGCGTCGTGAGCGATTTTGATCAGTGCCTCACCGCGAATCAGCTGGATCTCGCGCTTCCCGGGGGTCAGCCTGGCCCTGATCTCGCTGTCTGTGTTGAGTTGGATGGCACTGCCATCCGCGAGCGTGACATGCGCGTAGCCGCCAATGCTCGTCGTATACGATATCCAGTCCGAGCGGCCCAGCACGATCCATGCCATGAGGCCAAGTAGATATATGATCAAAGTTAGCGCGGCGCCTGCGGCGACCCGGAAGGGCCACCCCGGGCCCGGCCCGCTGTTAGTGTTTCCCGACCCGGGAGTCAGGTCAGGATTCTTCAACAGATCCGGATCCACGTTCCCGTCCAGGGGGCGAGCGCTTCGTATACGGCTCGCACGCCGCCAGGCCTCCTTGATGCGGAGGAAAGTAACGCGGTTACGAGGGTCCTGGAGCCAGCGTTCCAGCTCGGCTCGCATTTCCTCCGTGAAATTTCCGCCTTCACTGCGGATTATCCACTCGGAGGCCCGCTGTTCGATGTCAGTTGCTCTCGTCATGGTGCTTCTTGCGCCAGCGCTATCGAGCTCGACAAGAGTCGGGTCGTCCGTGAGAACGTCCCTGATTTCAAACGGCACTCGCCGCAAGGGCGAGGTGCCGAACTTGACGCGCGGTCGGCAAGCTCCTTTTGCAGCACATCCCATGCAGTAGGACGTTTGATCGACAAACATCCGCTATGCATCCGGCAAAAACCTGACCCTCGGCAGTGCAGAAATTTCCCCGTTGCCATGTTGCGGTGCAAAATCCCCTGGAGCCAGAGGTTGGATTGTTATCGGGTCAGCACAAAGACGCGAAGGTCTCCATAAGACACACATACTGTCGCGTCGGCGCCAAATATCTCACCTGTGCGCGGGTTAACGGATGATCGCGCCGCGCCCGTCCTTGAGTCTTATGAAGCTGCTGCGCTCTCATTTCAAACTGGGTATGAGCGTGGTCCTGTGCAGCGCGGTACTGGCCTGCACTTGCGCGGCTTACAACGTCGACGTCGGGCACATGTGGGCCAGGTTACTTCGGGCGGTCGGGTTTGGGCCGGCTCCGCGGGACTTGGGCGCAAAGCAAACGGTCGTCGCAGCCGGCTACGAGCTCAGTGTTGACGGGCGCAGGGTGACCATCAGAAAGGTCCCCCCAGAGGCGCTGGCCCAACGGTTAGCCTGGGCCGGAATTCACCTGAAAGATGGCTGGATTGCGTTTCGAGGGGAGAGTCTCGAAACCGTGGCGGCGGAGTTCAACCGGTACAACGGCCGCCAGTTGGTGATGGGCGATCCAGCAACCGGGCATCTGCGGGTGGGAGGTAAGTTCCGCCTCACGGACCTCGAGGGGTTTCTCGCCGCCCTGGAAGTGACCCACGGTGTCAAAGCCATCCCGGCGCCTCCAAGTGCCCCGAATCCCGCAGCTATCGTCCTCATTATCGGAGGCGCTTCGGGGTCTGCGTATTCTGACGAGGGCGCCGGTCCGCAGGACCCCTGAATGACCCAAAACGGGCTACCGGGCGCCACGGCGGGCTCTTTTTGGGGTCGAGATGGGGTTCGCCGGGGCAGAGGACGCGAAATCACAGGCATGCATCACGAGGTCGCGCAGATCGTCCGCCGTCAACAACCCCGCCAGAATGTGCGCCCGCCCCAGCCTGTTCAGCTGTAAAACCAGGGCTACGACCAGTACCGGAGGGGAGTGTTTACGGGCGAGCCCCCTCAACGGGGCGTCCAGTGCGTTGGCGCATGTGAGTACCCGCCGTTGCAATTGATTAGCACTGCCAGGCATTGGGGCACAGCGCGGTTCTGCGGCAGCCCGTGCCGAACGCCTGGCGGAAGCCCGGGTGCGATGCCGAACGCTTCGTGCTCCCTTCATCAGGCAGGCGCTTTCGTCATGCGATCGGGCCGGGTCGGCTGAACATTATAATGTGTGGACACTATGATGGTCAACACCAAACATGGCGTGAATGGCAACCAAACACATTCTCAAAGCGCTGGGCGAAGAAATTCGCCACCGCCGCAAGCCCTTGGGCGTGAGCCAGGAAGCGTTGGCGCACGGCGCCGGGCTTCACCGGAATGTCATTGGCCGACTCGAGCGCGGAACATACAACCCGACTGTCATCACGCTGCTCTCGATCGTTGCTGAATTTGATATTTCACTCTCCGAGCTCGTCAGTTCCGCCGAACGACGCATGCGCTGAGGTGCGGCGGCGCGCCGGTTGTTGGCCCCTATGAACATTATAGTATGCAGACACCATAATGGTCTATGGCGATCTTTGGCGGCGCAATGCCGCCGGGCGGATCGAGAGAGGATCTACAATCCGACAATCGTCGTGTTATATGCGATTGCTACTCAACACGAAGGAAACTTTCCAGCCGCCTGGATAACGGAACTACGCTGGCGCCGCGTCTGATTCTCAGGAGCAGCGTCGTTCCGATCTTTGTTGCGCACCGATGTGTCCGCCTCGTGTTCCTAAGAGTGGCTCAACTGCATTCGTGCGCGCCTTGGGCGCAGCCGTGCGTGCGCAACGGCTGCGTTTAAAGCGAACGTGCGCGGATCTCGCAAAGGGTAGCGGACTGTCTGAGGCTGCAATTGTCAAAGCCGAAGCGGGCGATCCCAACTTGGACCTGCTCCAGCTGGTCGCGATCGCAGAGGCGTTGGAGATTCCAGTTCGGACACTCCTGCGACGCGCGGAGCGGAGCGTCCGGTGGGCTGGGAAGGGCAAGGCCACCGCGCCAGGCACGGGCCGTGGCAAGAAGGGCAAGGGGCGCCGCCGTCTGGTGTAGAGTGCTCCGGTTCCGGGTTTCCAGGACACGGAAGGAGCAACGTGATGATGCAAAAGGTTCGCAATGGAATGGCGAGCTTGCGCGAAGTCATTGCCCTGATTTGGACTGATGCCACCGGCTTCGTCCGTTTGCGGCTGGTTGTTGCGCTGCTCCTGATCATGGCTGCATCCGCGATGACGGCTCTGGGACCGGTGGCCCTGAAGCTCGTTGTCGACGGGTTTACGGGGCAAGGAAGCGGGGTGGGGATATCCGCTGTCACATTGATCGGCTTGTACGTGCTGTCGCAGTGGCTGGCGAGAACGGTCGGTGAAATTCGCGGTCTGGTGTATGCCCGCGCGGAACGCCGAATGTCCCGGATGCTGAGCGAGCGGCTGTTCGCGCATGTCATGCGGTTGCCCCTGCGGTTTCATCTCGAGCGCCAAACGGGCGCCATCAGTCAGGCGCTGGACAACGGGCTGAACGGCTACCAGATGGTCCTGCATACCCTGGTGTTTACGATCCTCCCAGTTGCGACGGAGCTGGGAACGATTGTGGTTGTCCTGTCGCGGCTGGATCAGCCCGCATTCCTGGGGCTCTTTTCTGGAGCGATCGTCGCCTATGCGGTTGTGTTCTGGTACTCGGCATACACGATCATGGCTGCGGCGCGGGCGGCTTCGGAGTCTCAGGTCAACGCTACCGCGGTTATGACCGACAGCATTCTCAACTATGAGACGGTGAAGTATTTCACCGCTGAGCCGGTAGTCCAGGCGCGTGTCAGCCGAGCATTGACTCAGACGGAGGATGGTTGGGTCGGCTTCTATCGTCGCTATGCCTACAACGGGTTGGGTGTGGCGACAATCTTCGCAGGTTTTCTTGGCGTAACCATTCTCCACGCGGCTCATGAAGTGCAGGGCGGCCGAATGACCGTGGGTTCGTTTGTCCTGGTCAACACCTACATGCTGCAGGTTGTCCGGCCGGTAGAGATGCTTGGGTACGCCATGCAAACTCTGTCGCAGGGAATGGCCTTTCTCGGGAAAATGTTCGAAATCTTTCGGGAGAAAACGGAAGCTTTTTCGCCCGCCGATATGTCCCCGGCCGGCGGCGGTGGCGCCGGCAGGCTCGACTTTGAAGGAGTCGGGGTCTCCTACCGTTCCGACCGCGTCATTTTGAAAGACGTGAATTTCATGCTTCCGTCGGGCAAGACGCTGGGTGTCGTCGGCGGCAGTGGCGCCGGTAAATCGACTCTCGTCAGGCTTTTGGCCAGGCTGATCGAACCGGACACGGGCCGTATTCTGCTCGACGGGACCTCGATTGGCGATCTGCCTCTGTCTTCGGTGCGCCAGGCGATTGCGGTTGTTCCCCAGGACACCGTTCTATTCAATGACACCATCGGTTACAACATAGCGTTCGGCAAAGCAGGAAGCACACAGGCCGAAATCGAGCACGCGGCGCGTCTGGCCCACCTGCATGACTTCATCATGAGCCTGCCTGAGGGCTATGACACCAGGGTTGGCGAGCGTGGTGTCAAGTTGTCTGGTGGTGAGAAGCAGCGGGTGTCGATTGCGCGGGCAGCAATCAAGCGGCCGCGGATCTATGTGTTTGACGAAGCAACCTCCTCACTCGACAGCAATACGGAAAGGGAAATTTTGCGCAACCTGCGGGAGATCTCCCGTTTCAGCACGACGGTGGTCATTGCACACAGACTGTCAACGGTCGTACACGCCGACGAGATTGTCGTGCTCGAAGGTGGAACGATTGCCGAGCGTGGATCCCACGCCGAATTGCTTCGCCAGAACGGCAGATACGCATCGCTTTGGGAAGCGCAGCAACAGGGTACGGTGGCGGCGTAGCGCAGGGCGTACTACTTCCCTTCCAATCTCTCAATCCAGGCCTCACACAGCTCGACAGCTTCGCGAGGCTCAAAGTTGTCGGGATCCAGGCACCACTCCAGCCACAAACCGTCGATCAATGCGGTCAACCCGATCGCGGCCAGTCGGATGTTGAATCTGAGCGGCCCTGACTCTCTGTCCAGATCGGCGAGCATCCCACGCAGCAGATCAACATAGCCGTGGTACGTTTCGTTCTGCACCCGCTGGATGTCTTTGGAATGCCGGTAAAGGCCCCAAAACACCACCCAGACCGCCAATACATCGCTGTCCAGGTTCGGCGGCGAGAATGATGCCTGGAGGAAAGCTCGCAGCTGGTCGCGCGGCGACCCGGCGGTCTGCGCGACCGCCTGCCTCAGTCCCCCGACCAGCTCGCTGTTGAAGTGCCGGTATGCCTCGGCAACGAGCGCATCCTTGGTCGGAAAGTGGTGGTTGATCAGTCCGATGGAGACTTTGGCCTGGGCACTGATGCGGCGGATGGACAGCCCGTCGTGCCCAAATCGTTTGAGGCACTCGATGGTCGCCTCAACCAGCGCCTGGCGGCGGGCGTCAGGCAGCTTGCGCTCGAAACGAGGTTCACCAGTCTTTTTCTTGGCGCGCTTCAATCAGGCAGCTCGGTTGAGCCGCCCCCGTTTGAAGTCGGCCAGGATTTCCCGGGCCGCATTATGCCCCGGGGCGCCCGTGACGCCACCACCCGGATGGGTGCCGGCTCCACACATATACAGACCGGGCAGGGGGCCCCGATAGTTCCCGTGACCCAGCACTGGCCGGGCCGAGAACATCTGATCGAGCTGCAGGGTCCCATGCATGATATCGCCGCCGATCAGCCCAAACGTCCGCTCCAGGTCCAGCGGACTCATGACCTGGCGGCCCAGCACCGCAGCTTTGAAGTTCGGCGCATATTCATTGACGGTATCGATCATGAGATCGGCAACGGTTTGCCGGTGAGCATCCCACGATTCGCCGTTCGGCAGTTGCGGTGCAACGTGCTGGCAGAAAAGACTGGCAACATGTTGCCCGGGAGGCGCCAGACTATCATCCAGCGTGGATGGAATCAGCAACTCCACGATTGGCTTCTTCGACCACCCGAAGGTGCGGGCATCGAAATAGGCCTGCTCCATGTATCTGAGAGTTGGAGCGAGAATGATGCCGGCGGTGTGGTGATCGCCCTTCCCCGGCAGGCAGGTGAAGTTCGGGAGCTCGGACAGTGCCACGTTCATCCGGAACGTTCCTGATCCGCAACGGAAGTTGGTGATCCGCTCCCGGAAGTCCGTCGGCAGTGCAGCCTGGTCGATCAGGTTGAGATAGAGAAGGCGGGGGTTGAGGTTCGAAATGACCGCTGCGGCGCGGAATGTTTCACCGGATTCGGTGACGGCGCCGACAGCGCGCCCGCCCTCGACAATGACTTCACGAACGGGACTGTTGATTCTGATATCCACGCCGCGTGAAGCAGCGGATCTTGCCATCGCCTGGGTGATCGCACCCATTCCGCCAATGGCGTGGCCCCAGGCTCCCTTCTTGCCGTTCACCTCTCCAAACACATGGTGCAGCAACACGTATGCTGATCCCGGGGTGTAGGGGCTGGCGTAGTTTCCGACGATCCCGTCAAAGCCGTACACGGCCTTGATAGGGTCGCTTTCAAACCAACCATTCAAATAATCGCCGGCGGAAGTCGCGAACAGGGCAAGGAGCTCGCGCCGCATTTTCATATTGAGCTTTCGCAAGCGCCCGCCCAGCCGCGCTGCGCGTATCAGCTCTGGTAGAGCAGATCGCCAATCGCCCTCCACGACGTTTGGCGGAGTTTCGAGCACGAGATCGCGGAGCAGGTCGGCAATGAGGTCGAGCCTCTCGCCGTAGGCATCGAGGCGCCCCGCGTCCTTGTGTGAAAACTTCGCGACCTCAGCATGCGTGTGGCCGCCGCCAGTCTGGATGTATCGGCCATCCTCCGTTGGCAGGAAATTCGAGACCAGGCGCTCAACAACACGCAGGCCATGTTTGGGCAGCTCGAGATCGCGAATGACCTTCGGATTGAGAAGCGATACCGTGTACGCCGCGACGGAATTACGAAAACCCGGATGGAATTCCTCGGTGACCGCGGCGCCACCGACAACGCCACGCCTCTCCAGAACCGTTACCTTGAGTCCGCCCGCAGCAAGATAGGCGGCGCAGACGAGGCCGTTATGCCCGCCACCGATGATCAACGCATCGGACTGCGTGGATGAAGCAGCCATGGCAATTTCCCCCGAACGCGATTCAGCCGCGCTCAAACGACTGATCAGGCAACTTCCTGCGGAGCGAGTTGCGGTGCGGTGAACTCGAATTCCTGCTCGGCGGTAACCTGTTCCGGTTCGCGTCGATTGCTCCAACCCTTCGGCGGCGCTTTGTGCAGCCGCGTCTCGGGAATGAGGGAGCGCATGCGTCTACCGAAGCTGCGCAGGCACACCTCCCCGTCACTCAGCGGGCCCACTGTGTAACCACTGGATCCCATGCCCGCCTGGACTCGTTCGATCAACGCTTTGTCTTCAATACTCACGCGTCGGTTGATTCGCCAGTTGAGATAGCGCGTCGCCTTCATCTCGCGACGATTGTCGGGATGCACGTAGGCAATCTCGCGAACCAGCGTCTCCG
>JAQGOF010000034.1 GCA_028293745.1 Gammaproteobacteria bacterium
TGCCCAGCAGTAGCGGTTACCGTAGGCCCGAGGTCATAGAGCGACTGGTGCCTCGCGGCGCGGGCTTCGGCGAGCCGCCCTACAGCGATGCGCAGGTCGTGATTGGCATTGAGTGAATCGTCCACCAACTTGTCGAGCGTCTCGTCGCCAAACTGCTTCCAGAACTGCACCTGCGCCTGTTCCGGCGTGTACAGGGCCGGTTCGGCGGCTCCGTAAGTTTGGGCCACCGGGGTCTCGGGTTTCTTGTAGTTGGGACCTACTGCACACCCCGCGAGCGTCACCGCCACGAAGAGCGCAACAGCTCCCTGCATCTTCAGACTAGTCATTAATGAGTCTCCGGGGAGGCAATTTGAGCCGGCTCGTGGCCTTCACCAGCAACGGGCTGGCGCTTGCCGAGTCGCCGGATCAACACATAGAACACCGGAGTCAGGAGCAGTCCGAAGACCGTGACACCCAGCATTCCGGCGAACACCACCGTTCCCAGCGTGTGCCTGATCTCGGCGCCGGCGCCGCCCGCCACCATCAGCGGTACGACACCCATGATGAACGCAATGGATGTCATCAGGATCGGGCGCAGACGAAGGCGGGCGGCTTCCAGCACGGCAGATACCGTATCGTGGTGCTGCTCCTCCTCCAGGTGTTTCGCGAACTCCACGATCAAGATTGCGTTCTTACACGCCAATCCCACCAAGACGATGAGACCAACCTGCGTGAAGATGTTGTTGTCCCCATGCGTGAGCACCACACCTGTAATTGCAGCCAGCAGGCACATCGGAACGATGAGGATGATAGCCAGCGGCAGGGTGAGACTCTCGTACTGGGCAGCGAGCACCAGGTACACGAACAGCACGCACAGCGGGAACACGAACAAAGTCGAGCTGCCCGAGATGAGCTGTTGATACGCAAGGTCCGTCCACTCGAAGCTCATGCCATGAGGCAGAGTCTCCGTCAGGATCTTCGCCATGACAGCCTGCGCCTGGCCGGAACTGTATCCGGGAGCGGCACCGCCGTTGATGTCCGAAGCCCTGTAGCCGTTGTAGCGCTGTACGACATCCGGGCCAAACGCCTCACTGACGTTGACCATGGAGCCCAGCGGCACCATCTCGCCGCTCGCGTTGCGAGTCTTCAGCGGCAGGATGTCCTCGACATGAGAGCGGAACGGTGCGTCGGCCTGAGCCAGAACCTGGTACGTACGTCCAAACTTGTTGAAGTCGTTTACGTACAGCGATCCCAGGTACACGTTCAGCGACTGGAACAGATCAGACAACTTGACGTTCTGCCGCTTCACCTTGACGCGATCGATGTCCACGTTGAGCTGTGGCACGTTGATCTGGTAGGTACTGAAGGTGCCGAACAGTGACGGGTCCTGATAAGCCTTCTTGATGGCTTCCTGGGTCGCTGCATACAGCGCTTCGGCGCCAAGGTCAGCCCGGTCCTCGACCTGCAGCTTGAATCCGCCGAGAGTACCGAGGCCGATCACCGGAGGCGGCGGCACGACAACGACGAAGGCGTCCTGGATCGGTGCCAGCTTCGCAGTCAACGCCTGGGCTATCGCTTTCGCGGACAGGTCCTTTGTCTTGCGCTTCTCGAAGTCATCGAGCGGGAAGAACACGATGCCCGCGCTCGAGCTCGGCGTGAACCCGTTGACCGACATGCCGCTGAACTGCACGGCATGCGAGACACCCGGCTGCTTCATGCCGATCTCGCCAATCCTGCGGATCACTTCGTCCGTGCGGTCGAGAGTGGCGGCCGGCGGCAGCTGCGCAATGGCAATGATGTACTGCTTGTCCTGGTCGGGGATGAAGCCGCCCGGCACCGCGCCGAATCCGAAATAGGTCAGCGCGATCAGTCCGCCATACACCACGAGCGCAATCCCGGTACGCCGCACGATGGTGGTCGTTGAGCGGGAGTACGCATTGCCTGCACGCTCAAAGCCCTTGTTGAAGCGGGCAAAGAACCGGCCAAACACCCGATCCATGATCCGCGTAAGGAAGTCCTTCTTCGCACCGTGCGGCTTGAGCAGCACGGCCGCTAGAGCGGGCGACAGGGTCAGCGAGTTGAACGCCGAGATGACCGTGGAAATCGCGATCGTCAGCGCGAACTGCCGGTAGAACTCGCCCGTCAAGCCAGGAACGAACGCCACTGGAACGAACACGGCGCACAGCACCAGCGTGATCGCGATAATCGGCCGACTGACCTCGCGCATGGCCGACTTGGTGGCCACGAGCGGACTTTGCCCACTGGCAATGTGACGCTCGACGTTTTCGACGACCACGATGGCGTCGTCCACGACGATACCAATCGCTAGAACAAGGCCGAACAGCGAGAGCACATTGATCGAGAATCCGAGCCCGAGCAGTACGGCAAACGTACCGATAATGGATACCGGGACGGCGACCAGTGGAATGATGGAAGCGCGCCAGGTCTGCAGGAACAGGATCACAACGAGCACGACCAGGGCGACAGCCTCGAGAAGCGTGTGCACCACCGCATCTATCGACTGGCGCACGAAGATCGTGGGGTCATAGACGATCGTGTAGTCGACGCCAGAAGGGAAGTCCTTCTTCAATTCGTCCATCTTGGCGCGAACGGCATCGGAGAGTTGCAGCGCGTTTGAGTTCGGGGCCTGGAAGATCGGAATGGCCACCGCGCCCTTGTTGTCGAGCAGGCTCTGGATCGAATACGTCTGCGAGCCCACCTCGACGCGCGCGACGTCGCCCAGTCTCACGACTTCGTTTTCTGCACCGGTCTTGAGGACGATGTCACGGAATTGCTGCTCATCTGTGAGCCGGCCAGTTACGTTCAAGGCCAGTTGGAACTGCGAGGCCGTCGAAGGCGGCGCGCCGATCTGGCCGGCCGCGACCTGAACGTTCTGTTCCCTGATGGCATCCACGACGTCGCCGGCAGTCATATTGCGGGCTGCCAGCTTCTGCGGATCGAGCCAGACGCGCATGGCGTAGTCACCGCCGCCAAACAACTGGACGTCACCCGCGCCCTGGATGCGAGCGAGAACGTCGCGGACATTCAGGGTTGCGTAGTTACGGAGATATTGCGCGTCGTAGCGCCCATCTGGCGAATACAAGTGCACGACCAATGTGAGGTTGGGCGAGCTCTTGATCGTCGTTACACCGAGGTTGCGGACTTCTTCAGGGAGTCGCGGCAGCGCCTGGGAGACTCGGTTCTGCACCTGCACCTGTGCTCGATCGATGTCAGATCCCTGTTTGAAGGTGACAGTCAGATAGAGCGAGCCATCCATCGTGGAGGTCGAAGACATGTACATCATGTCCTCGACACCGACGATCTGCTGCTCGAGAGGCGCGGCAACCGTATCTGCTACAACCTTCGGATTCGCGCCAGGGTAATTGGCGCGAACCACGACGGAAGGCGGAACCACTTCGGGGTATTCACTGATTGGCAGCTTGAACAGTGCGATCGCACCGCCAATCGTGATGAAGGCCGAGAGGACCGCCGCGAAGATCGGGCGGTCGATGAAGAAATCCGACAGTTTCACTGCAGGTCTCCATTTTGGGCGTACATGGTTTTGCCACTGTGCAGGTGCTGCTCACCCATCGCGACCCGTGTTGGGGTGACAGGAGAGCCGGGGCGAACACGCTGCAGACCGTTGACCACGATCGTGTCGTTCACCTTCAGTCCCTCGCGGACGACCCGCAGGCCATCGATGACCGGACCGAGCTTCACGGGCCGGTACTCGACCTTGTTGTCCGCGCCGACTACGAGCACGTACTTGACGGTCTGATCGGTGCCTACCGCGCTGTCGTTAATAAGGAGTGCGTCGTACTTCTTGTCGCCCATGAGTCGTACACGGGCGAACAAACCGGGGGTGAAGGCGCGCTCGTGGTTGTCCAGCTTGGCGCGAGTACGGATTGTGCCCGTCTGAGGATCAACCTCGTTGTCCAGGAACACGATGACGCCTGGGTGTGGGTATCCGGCTTCGTCAGCAAGACCGACCAACACCGGGCTCACTGCCTCTTTCGAGCCGGCAGCCGCACGGTCCTTCGCCGCCTTCACGTAGCGCAGGTAGGCCTGCTCGTCGCCGTCGAACCGAACGTAGATCGGATCGAGAGACACGAGCGTGGTCATCTGAGTCTGGCCACTGGTCACCAGGTTGCCCAGGGTCACGTTCGCGCGACTGACGCGGCCGTTGATCGGGGCTGTGACTCGCGTGTAGGTCATGTTCAGCTGGGCCGTTTCCAGGGCTGCCTCAGCCAGCTCCACGTTCGCCTGTGCCTGCTCGTCGCTCGAGGAGCGCGTATCGAACTCCTCCTGCGAGATCGCGTGCTGCGACAGGAGGTTGGTCGCACGCGCCTTCTCGGACTTGGCGAGCGCCAGCTGTGATTTCGCCTGGGCCAGCTGCGCCTGTGCGTGCTTCAGCTCAGCGACATATGGACGTTGGTCTATGACGAACAACACGTCGCCCTTCTTTACTTCACTCCCCTCAGTGAAGTTGACGGACGAGATGTAGCCCGACACTCGAGGACGAATCTCGACGCGGTCAATGGCTTCGAACCGGCCAGTGAACTCGTCGAACTCCGTTACGGGCTTCGAGATGACCTGGGCGACTGTGACTTGCGGCGGCGGCGGCGCCGCTGCTGCGCCTGTCGCGGCTTCGTTGCGTGCGCAGGCGCTGAGGGTGGCCGAAATGACGGCCAGCACTGAAAGGGTAAGAGCGGGCTTGGAGAAAACTGATCGCTTGAACGCGGAATACATCGATGACTCCCTTAACGTCGGTCCGTATCTGCTTGGGGTGCGCGGGGCTCGGGTTTATGGAGCTATGCGCAGGGTGCAGATACTGGTGTTCGGGCGTCTTTATTGATATGCACCGCCCGGAGGGCGGATACCGCACCGGCGTGGGAAGAGCGAGCTACTACTTTCGAGGCAGAGTGCCTGTTGCAGGGGCGTAAGCGCTACGCGTTGGCCGTTCCTGCTGCTCGTAAGGCACTTTATACGTCGTGGAATTACTACGACGGTGACAAATTTGTTTCAGATGTAACCGGAAAGTCGGAAGAAGAATTCGGAATAAGAGCAACCCTACGGGTCGGGGGGCAGTGCCGCAAGCTGTGTAAAGTTCGGTTGGTCGGGGTGTGAGCTTTTGCCCTTTGAAGTGCGTGGCGTGCTGCGTTGATGGTGGAAGTACACTCCGACCAACCGAATTACACAGCTTGCGTCCCTGCTGACCGGATCGATGCCGATTTTCGTTGCAGGCCCGTTAAGCCGCGAGCGGTTTGAGGCGCGGGTCTTTACAGATACCGCCGTACAGGTCGAAGCCTCTGTTAATCCAGTCGAAGAGCGGATCGGCCGCTTCGAGTGGCGGGCACGTGTTGATCGAGGCCGCCCAAAGGAATGCGCTCAGTCCGCAGTAGTCCGAATAGCTCGGGCGATCGCCGCCTAGCCAAGGCGTATCCGCTAGGACAGCGCGCAATGGTTTCAGCGCCTGTCTTATCGCCGGCATCCTCTCCTCGCGTCCCGCCACGACCTCCTCCATCGACTTTCCGCCGAGGAACATTCGCTCGCGGCTCTCGCGGATGTACGCGCGGTCTTCGGGCTTTACGAAGTTATAGTTGTCGAGTACGTAGCAGCGGAACATTGGCGGGAAGATGTCTCGCCACAGCCAGGCGTCGAAGAAGCGGGCCATGACTCGCTCGCCTGGAGTGGCGAACAATGGGC
>JAQGOF010000036.1 GCA_028293745.1 Gammaproteobacteria bacterium
CCTGGAGAAACGGCGACTGAAAAAACAACAGGGAGTGCTCGAGCGCCAGGTACCCGTAAATGAGACCGAAAAAGATGGTGCCATAGGCGTGGCTTGCATTGAAACCGATCCAGGCCTTCCACATCGTGGTCTCGCGAGTCAGAACGAGCGAGACGTCATTCATCCGGGCAATTACGTCCGGGTCGCGTGGATGCAGCAACCGGCCGTGAAACGTATACACCAGATGAATGACCCCCAGCAGCAGCACGATGGCCGCGCAGGCCGCGACGAACCAGGAGGCGACGCAAATCACAGTGCCGGGGCCACTACTTGCCGCTTACCGCGACTCGATCATACACATGATGCAGCGCCGAACGTCGGCCGAGAGCACTCCAAATGGTTGCCCGCCTCCAGCGCCAGCAGTCGCGCTTTGACCTCGAGGCCGCCCGCGAACCCCGTGAGCTTGCCAGTGGATCCTACGACACGATGGCAAGGAGCGATGATGGAAAGCGGGTTTCTGCCGTTTGCCGCCCCAACGGCACGCACGGCCGCAGGGCATCCGATCTGCCTGGCGATCTCTCCATAAGATCGGATTTGGCCATGCGGTATCGTGAGCAATGCAGTCCACACCCGACGCTGAAAATCCGTACCCGCGAAATCAAGCTTCACAGCAAACACTTTGCGCTGGCCGGCAAAGTATTCCCCGAGCTGTCGCTCCGTCTCCAGGAGGATCGGGCTGGTCTCATCTTCCACGACGTCGCCCAGGCGAACACGACGCGGACTGTCGTCTTTCCACAGGATAGCCGCCAGTCCCTCGCCACTGGCGACGAGCTTGAGTGGGCCGACCGGCGACGCGATCACCTTGCTGACGTACTTTTTCATGCAGACTCTCCATTTCGGCGTCCTCAAATGGTAGTCGTACGCGGACAGCGCGCTCGCCATTTTCGGACATCGATGGTCGCTGCGTCAGCTCAGTGCTCGTCGACGTGCAATGAAGCACCCCAACGCGCTGCATGGATCATGAGCTCATGGCGCCCTGTCACGGATATTTGTCCTCGACCACATCGCGCACCGGATCGGTGTCGTACACGAGCACGATGGATTCGATACGTCCCGTATTCGGATCGAAGTTGAATACGTCGGCACAATCGAAAGCGACGTGCGAGCCGTCCTTCAGTGACCAATCGTATTGGTAGTAAGCGACCGCCCGCAGATGCCCTTCCGCGCTGACGAGAACGTCGTAGACTGTCAACTTCGCCCGGCTGGATGCGCTCGCTACCTTCGTGACGTAGTCGCGCACGGGTAGTCGCCCCAAAAACGGCGATTGGACCCAGCCATCATGGACGAACAGGGCCGCCGCTTTCTCAGCGTCGCCTGCTTCCAGTGCCGACAGGTACTTGTGTACTGCTTGCTGCATGGAATTTCTCCGCCGGGGCGGTTGAAGTCTAAACCCATTGGGGCACCCGTCACAGCCCCGATATCGCCGCCGGTGAAGCGTGCCGGAACGTCCATTCAACCCGCGTCGAGCCGCGTCCGATTTCTATTATTCTCTTGAGATATTATCTACAACTTAATGAAATTACAGTAGATATTTATCGGGACGGGTCGTGAGCCCGATCCACTTTCCGCTTGCGGGCCGGTCGAGCTGCGCTGTTTTCCGCGGGTGAGCTGCGACGGGAAGATCCGTGATTGCCCCACAGCGGCTTGCTGAGATTCTCGGTGAAGTCGGAAAACATGACATTGAAGCTGATACTGATCCTCTCCCCTTCGCTGGCATTCGCGTCGACGGAGTGCTGCAGGTAGGCTGGAAAGACGAGCAGCGTCCCATTGCGCACTCTTACGACCACTTGATCGGTATTGTTGGGCGTGAGACCAACCACGGGCGGTTGGATGACTCCAGCCTGGCTCCGTGGGTCATGGAAGTTGACGCTGTCCGCACCGTGATGGGTTCGGAGGTAGTAGACGACGCTCAGATAGTTGTTGGGATGGTGGTGCACTCGATGCGCAGCTCCCGTGGCCAGAACCGTTGCCCAACATGCGCTGATCTCGAACCTGTCGTAGCCAACTTTGAGGAAGCGCAGAATTCCAGTCACCGCGCGACGCACACAGGACACGAGCTCCCGGAACTCGTCGAGAGTGTGCAGAGTCTGGATCGACTGCCACCCGTGGCCGGGCGCAAGCGGCGCCAAGGGTCCTCTCAAGCGGGCCAGGACAGCCAACACCTGTGCATCGATCTGTTTGTGCAGCTGTGCCTCGAGCTGGACCTTCCAAACCAGCGTCGGGAACATCGGAATCACATCCGATCTGGAAACCCACCGAGCGCTCTCCTTCGACATGGGTTGCCTCAGCCGTGCGGCTTGTCGGGACGCGCTGCAACCGTGCAAATGTCCGCCTAGGCGCAGCATGCGTCAACTGTTGGCGAGAGCGGCGGTGTGGAAATCGTCGACCTCCTTCCACGAGCCCGCCCTGAACGCCACCATGCAATAATTGCTATCAAGCACTTACACGATATACTTCAATGGCCACTGAGCTTCGATGAGGGCTCCGTATTCACGAGTTCCTTCGGCACGCTCAAGCGCTCGGAGATCTGTTCCAGCGACACACCTTTGGTCTCCACGACGAGCGTCTGAACCCATATCAACTGCAGCAACATCATGAAGGCAAAAAATGCAAAGACTGCCGCGGGCGCGAATGCCGCGACCGCGAATGGAAAGAAGGATGTCAGCAGCGCGGCAAAGATCCAGTGCGTGAAACTGCCGAGGGCCTGCCCCTTCGCTCGATATCGATTGGGAAATATCTCGGCAATATAGACCCAAATGGTGACGCCCTGGCCCATCGCGTGGGCGGCGATGAACGCGAAGATCAGGATTGGAATCAAACTGTAATGCGCGCTGAGGAACGCGTAGGAGATTGCGCTCAACGAGGCGATGTAGCCCACGGAGCCGATCTGTAGCAGAGTCCTTCGCCCCAGCCGATCGATCAGCCACAATCCCACGAAGGTGAACACGAGGTTGGTGATCCCCACCCCGACCGACTGCAACAACGCAGCCCGGGTGCCGAGCCCCGCCAGCTCAAAGATGCGCGGCGCAAAATAAAGGACGGCATTGATGCCCGACATCTGGTTGAAGAATGCAATGAGAAAGGCCAGCATGATGGGCCTGCGCAGGGCGCGGCTCCCGCGCGGCGAGCGCAACTCATCATCCTGCGCCGAGCGGCGGATATCGCAGGCCTCGCGCTCGATCTCGGTTTCCGGAACACCGGGCCTGATTCGCCTGAGCACGCGCAGAGCCGACTCGGCATCGCCCGTCTTGTTCAATATCCAACGGGGACTTTCGGGAAGGCCGAAGCACAAGATGGTGTATAGCAGTGACGGCAGCGCCGCTACTGCAATCATCCATCGCCATGCGTTGGGGCCCACATCCGCGAGCAGTGCATTGGATGCGTACGCGATGACGATTCCAAAGACGATATTGAACTGGAACATTCCAGTCAGCCGCCCCCGATATTTGGGCGGCGCAATTTCCGCGATATACAGAGGCGCGGCCACAGTGGACATGCCAATGCCGAAGCCACCAATCACCCGGGACGCGATGAAGGAATCGACCCCGTTGGCCGCGGCAGACCCTATCGCGCCGATGAGGTACAGAAAGCCGATGCCGATAAGAGTGGCTCTGCGCCCGAAACGATCTGCCGGATAGCCACCGAACAACGAGCCGAGTACCGTGCCATACAAGGCGGAGGCGATCACGATGCCGTGCATTGCCGGGCTGAGTCCCCAGAGCGTCTGGATCTTCTGCTCGGCGCCGGAAATGACCACCGTGTCGAAGCCGAACAGAAAGCCAGCCAAGGCGGAAATGACTGACCATTGAATGATCCGCAGGCCCACGAGAGTCCCCCCAAGCGCTCCTCGGGTCATGGTACCGAAAACATCCAGGCGCGATCGCGAGCGGATAATCCCAACGATCGCAGTTCCCGTCCAGTCAGGCGAGCGCGATGCTCACCCTTTGGCGGGCTCGCGATGAAAAAGACTGCGCAGCTCGACTTTGGCTTGGTTCAGGACGCGCCGGCGCTCTGCAGACAGTCCCCGGCCGCCGCGATTGATCTCGAAATTGAGCATCGACATGGCCGACCGGAACGGACTGGATTTGCGTCGCTGGCTCGCCTGCGCGGATCGCTTCAGCGAGAGTGCGACCTGCCGGGCACTTTTTTTCTTGAAGATGCCACTTTCAAGATCCAGCGCATCGCTTTGCTTCATGACGTCCGCAGACCACTTGCGCGTGGATTTCGCCTTAGGCCGGGCTGACGCCCGCGTGGCCGTCTTTTTCGGTTGCCTGGTGCTGGTAGCCATTGCCGCCGCCCTCCTCGTCAAAATGTTGCTCCAAGCCACCTCACGAGGTCTGTCCGCACTCGTTGTGCTGTCGTGTCAGAAAGCGCCTACGCCTACTCCGCGTTGAAGTCGATATGCCCGCGACCTGATCAGAGATGCCTGAGGGCGTTCAGTGCCGCTGTAGC
>JAQGOF010000045.1 GCA_028293745.1 Gammaproteobacteria bacterium
TATTTGAAATGTTCTCCCAAATCCGTTCCGACGGACACCAAACCGAGGGGGGATTGGGAATTGGATTGGCGCTGGTTCGATATTTGGTGGAACTGCACGGCGGTACTGTGACCGCAAGAAGCGCGGGCGTTGGAAAGGGAAGCGAATTCACGGTTAGATTACCCACGCTGCCTCACTTCGAGCGTGTCGATGAAGTGCCCGACGTAGTTGAGCCGAACGATACGGTGCAAGTCACTCCGCGGCGTGTTCTCGTGGCGGACGATAACGCCGATGCTGCGGCGTCCCTGACACTGTGGTTGGAGCTGGCCGGTCACGAGGTGCACACCGCTACGAATGGGCAACAAGTCGTGACGCTGGCAGAAAGGTTCCGGCCGGATGTAATCTTCATGGATCTTGGAATGCCGCATCTGGATGGGCTCGCTGCGAGTCGGAAGATCCGCTCACAGCCGTGGGGTCAGGCAATCCGAATCGTGGCGCTGACCGGCTGGGGCCGGGAGGAAGACCGCATGCGTACGCAAGCTGCGGGCATCGATCTGCACTGGGTCAAGCCTGTGGACCCGCATGCGCTGAGGCGAATCCTGGCGCTTGAACCAGCCAAGCGGGCCTGATCGCTGGTCTCGCTCCTCGCGTGATGCAGTATGCGGTGACGAGCAGCAAATCGGCGTGCCGAGAACTGGGTCCTGTGCCTGTCGAGCCGCGTCGCCTGCGTTCACCGCAAAGGACAACTGCAGGCATAGCGCGTGATACTCGCACGCTAGACCGCGCAGATCTGCGCGGGTTGCAAGGATGTTGGAAAGAGACGAATCTCAGCCCAGGCGTTTTTCCGGCGAGCAGGATGCGCGCCCAGCACGTCCTGTCCCTCGCTGCGATCCTGCAAAATCGACGCTCGACAGTTTGGATTCGCCCTCTTGGCTCATGAGCTGGCTTACTATTGCCTCGCGTTGTGGCCCTCAAAAGATTGCCCTTCGCCATAGTGAGGCGAGGACAGCACGGCGATCAGGTGCATCCTGAAGAAAAGGATACAGTGATATGGGACTGCTCGAAGCGCATGCCGGCCTCGCCGGAAAAGTCGCGGTCGTGGTGGGCGGTGCGGGCGAGATAATCGGCCGTGCAGTAACGCTCGGATTGGCGAGGGCCGGGGTCTCGATCGCGACGTGCGACATCCACGAGGATGCCGTGGCCGCGATAGTGCCGGAAGTCGAGGCGCTGGGTGTTCGGATCCTGTCGGTGCGCGCCGATGCGGGCGATCCTCAGGCGCTGGACACCTTCTATGATGAGGTTGAGGCCGGGTTCCGCGCGATCGATATCGTGGTGAACGTCGTCGGTGGGGTGAAGCGGTCTCTCTTCATGAACACGACGCGCGAGGACAATACCCGTGATATCCGGTTGAACTACGGCTATGTGGTTGACAGTTGTCGGCGTGCCATTCCCCTCATCCGCAAGGGCGGCAACGGCGGCAGCATCATCAACTTCACCACGATCGAGGCGCATCGCGGGGCCGCAACCTATGCGGTCTATGCAGGGGCCAAGGCGGCAACAACCAACTTCAGTCGGGCCCTCGCGGTAGAACTTGGCGGCGAGGAGATCCGGGTGAACCTGATCGCGCCTGACACCTCGCCAGCACGAACCTCTAACGCCGCGCTCTACCCGGAAGATTTCGAGAGATTTGCCAAGCTTGGGGACGATGCCATGGCGCAGGTGCTCAAGATTTACGTCCCCCTGAAGAGAGCTCCCTCGGTCGATGATCTGGTTAACGGGGTTCTCTTTCTGGCGAGTGACCTGTCACGCTCGATCACGGGTACCACCTTGCATATCGATGGCGGCACCATTGCCTCGCTCGGCTTCCTCGACTGGCCGTTTGGCGACAGCTTCATGCCGGCGCCCCTCGGCGGCACGCTCGCCCGTCTTCTTCCCAAGGACGATTGATCGAGCTAGCAGGGAAGGCGGCCGAAAGGAGCCCAAGCTACCGAGCGCCGGCTGCGGCGCGCCAGGTGCGGAGCGCCAGCACACGTTCCCGCGTGCTTTGGCATGGGCTTCTTGCTCAGGCTGTCCCGACAAACGAACTGGTGCTCAGCGTGCCTTTGCTCAAGCGCGGATGACGAGTCTCTCCGTATGGTCATCCGCCCACGGCGTAATCTTCGTCGTCGTCTCCTGGAAGCTTTCCGGCAGCTCCTCGATGATCCGGTACGTTGCAGCCATCCGTCCGAAGCCGACGCAATAGGCCACATACATGCAAAGCTCGACGATTTCCTTCTCCGAGTAGTACTTGCGAAGGTTTGCCAACGTCTCGTCGCTGATTGCCAAGTGATTGCTCGCAGCCAGGTCGGCATAATGGATGGCTGCTTTCTCCGCATCCGTCAGATCGGGCGCCTCCATTGGCTTTTCGAGCGAGCAGACCAATTCCTCCGTCAGACCGTCATCCAGCGCCGACTCATAACGAACCGCCATGCAGCTGCGACATTGGTTGTGAAAGGCAATCCGCAGCCGGACGAGTTCCAACAACCGCCGCCTGAGCGTCAAGCCTTGCGACATAGCACCGCTAAAGATAACGAAGGCTTTGGCTAACTCGGGCGAATTGGCATAGACGCCAAGCATCGTCTGTTGAACGGGAGGCAGGGTGTCCGCTTGTGCAAGCTCGCGCAACTCTGGGTCCCAGTGATCCACGGGAAGCGATGCGATTCGTGTCATAACAGCCTCCGCTGCGGTTTGAGGGCCTTCATGGCACCATAGATTTCCTCGGAAAGACAGACACCGGGGGTCAATCTCCAGGCGGCACGCGACTGACCGGGCCGACTTACTGGATCCTGCCACGCTTTCCGCTCGATCCCCTGAAACCGCGGCGAGCCTCGAGCTCAGCGGCGGCGGGCACTGCGCTTGCTAGCGGGCACGAGCTTCAAGATGAAGCGCCGACCCCCTACCAGCGATGATCGACCGCCGTTCAGTACTCGCAGCCGCAGCCTCCTTCTTCGCACTCCCGGTTCTTGGTATTCCATCCAAATCACGTGCCGCCCTTTCGAACCTCAGGCTCGGAAGGTCGCAGCCATTCTCGTTCGAGGATCTCATCCAGGAGATGCAGTTGCGCGCAAGGCGGCCCTTTGTGCGCGAGAGCTCTTTGCCGCAACCGGTGCTGGAGGGCATCGATTACCAGCAGCATGGCAAGATCAAATTCAAGACCGACTACGCGCTGTTCCGCGAGGGGCCGGGCGAATTCCCGGTGACCTTCTTTCATCTGGGTAAATACTTCCGGACGCCGGTGCACATGTATGTACTCGCCTCCGGCGGAGGCCCGGCGACGGAAATTATCTACGATGCGAGCTATTTCGCCATGCCATCCGACAACCCCGCCCGGCAGCTGCCGAAGGGCGCGGGATTTGCCGGTTTCCGCTTGCAGGAGAGCCGCCTGGGCGATCAGCAGAGGCTCGACTGGCATACGAATGACTGGGTGGCTTTCCTCGGCGCTGCCTACTTTCGTTCCATCGGCGAGCTTGCCCAGTACGGTGTGTCGGCCCGCGGTATCGCGATCGATGTCGCGGCGCCCGGTCGCGCGGAGGAATTTCCAGACTTCACGCGCTTCTACTTCGAGCCACCTGCCGAGGGGTCGCGCGAAGCAACAGTGTACGCGGCACTCGAGGGTCCCAGTATAACAGGCGCCTTTCGATTCGTGATGCGGCGGGAGAAGGCGGTGGTGATGGAAGTGGAGACGCATGTGTTTCTGCGTGAGGACGTCACTCAATTCGGGATAGCGCCGATGACATCGATGTATTGGTACTCCGAGACCAATAAACCCGCCTCCGTCGACTGGCGCCCCGAGATCCACGACTCCGACGGGTTGGCGATGTGGACTGGAGCCGGCGAATACATCTGGCGGCCACTCAACAATCCGCAGCATCCCACCACTTTCAGCTTCGAAGACAAATCGCCCCGAGGTTTCGGCCTGTTACAACGCGACCGTGATTTCGATCACTACCTCGACGGCGTGCACTACGAGCGCCGTCCGAGTCTGTGGGTGGAGCCCCTGGATGACTGGGGACCTGGATCGGTTCAATTGGTTGAGTTGCCCACGGACGACGAGACCCAGGACAACGTCGTCGCAATGTGGGTGCCCAAGCAACCAGCCAAGGCCGGAAGCAACTTCCGGCTGCGCTATCGCCTGTACTGGAGTGCAGACGGAGCTCACGAACCCACGCTCGCCCGTTGTATTGCAACACGCGTAGGCCGCGGCGGCGAGCCGGGCCAAAATCGCCCCAAGGTGGCTCACAAGTTCGTGGTGGAATTTTTTGGTGGCAGGCTGGTGAACTTGCCATATGGCACCAAACCTCTGCCGGTTCTGACGACCTCAACCGGGACATTCTCCGATGTGTTCACAGAGGCCGTGCCCGACAGCGTCCCGGGACATTGGCGAGCGCAATTCGACTTCACACCCGCCGGTTCCGAGGTCGTGGACTTGCGGTTGTTCCTGAAGGACGGTAGCCAAGCGCTCTCTGAGACTTGGTTGTACCAGTACCATGTTGTGTAACGCCTACCAGATGCCGCCGAGAGCCACGGTGATTGCCTCGCCGTTCACGCCCCCGGCAGCGTCGCTGCAGAGGAACGCGATCACCTCCGCGACCTCGCGCGGCTCCAGCACTCGATTCTGTGGGTAGATGGCGGCGCGCTCGCGCCACACCTGCTCGACGCTGATGCCCCGCCGTTCGGACTCCGTCTGTGCCGAGCGCTCGGCCATCGCCGTTCGTACCCAGCCAGGCAACACGGCGTTGGATGTGACTCCGAACGGCCCAGCGTCCTGCGCGACCGCGCGTGCAAGCCCGATCACCCCATGCTTGGAGGCGGTGTACGCGCTGCCGCTGCGTTCCGCTTTCTCGCCAGCGGTCGAACTGGTGAATACGAGCCGGCCGAAGCCGCGCTTGCACATGCCGCCTACCGTCAGTCGGGCGAGCTCGAACGGCCCGTCGAGGTTGATGCGCATCGTCTCGCGCCAGACCTCGGGATCCTGCTCCCACACAAGCCGCTCGTGGGCCGACCCGATGCCATGGTTCACGACCAGCACGTCAACTGGCCCCAGTCGTCGCTCGGTCTCGGCAACGGCCAGGGCGCAACCCTCGGCGGTGCCCAGGTCGGCCGCGACGTATTCGAGGCCAACGGCCGCTAGTTCCGTCGCGCTGCGCGACACGACCATAACGCGGGCTCCCGCTGTCGACAGCAGCAGTGCCGCCTCGCGCCCGATCCCCCGACCGCCCCCCGTGACCAGCGCCACACGTCCGTTCATCCGTCAGCTCCCGTATTCGTGTTCGCGGAATCGTCCCACGCCAGGCTGGTGCGCACAATCGTTCCAACCAATCTCGATCTCCTTTCCGCCTGGATCGACGAAAGATGAATGATATGCTGCCGCGGTCGCAGCGGGGCGTTGGCCAGTTTTAGAAATGCTCGTGAATAACCACACTCGGGTCGAGACCCGGACGGGTTCGGCGGCCGAGATCCGGATTGGTCTGGACACCGGCGGCACGTACACTGACGCCGTAGCGCTTGATGGCGGCCGCGTCGTTGCAAGCGCCAAGGCACTGACGACTCACTGGGACCTGTCGATCGGTCTGGGCAACGCGATCCGCGCCGTACTCGCGGGCCTTCCGAAAGGCGTCGGGCGCGAGCACATTTCACTCGTATCGGTCTCCACGACACTGGCGACCAACGCTGTCGTCGAGAACCGCTTCAGTCCAACGTGCGCGATACTTGTTGGCTTCGATGAAGGTATGGTCGAACGTTCCGGTGTGAAGCGTATGGAAGGGTGCGTCGTTGTGCGCGTGGGCGGCGGGCACGACGCGACTGGCGATGAGTTGGAGCCGCTCGACGAATCGGCGGTCGATGCGGCGGTACGCGAGTTTGGTTCGGGGGTTGAGGCGTTTGCGGTTGCTGGGTTGTTTTCGGTGCGCAATCCTGCGCACGAAAGGCGGGTGCGTGATCGGGTCCGCTCCGGCTGCGCCAAGCCCGTCACCTGCAGCTACGAGTTGAGTTCCAAGCTCGACGCGCCACAGCGGGCGCTCACCGCCGCGCTCAACGCGCGCCTGACACCCCAGATCCGGCATCTACTTCATGCTCTGGGCCAGGTGCTCACGTACGAGGCGATTTCGGCGCCGTTGATGATTGTGAAGGGCGACGGAACTTTGATGAAAGCTGAGGTCGCCCTCGAATACCCGGTCGAGACGGTGTTGTCGGGGCCTGCGGCGAGTGTTGTGGGCGCAGGCTTCCTGAGTGGTCTCCAGGACTTCGCTGTCGCCGACATGGGCGGGACGACCACTGACGTCGCGATCGTAACCGGCGGTCGTCCAGTCGTTCGCGACGAGGGCGCGGTGATCGGGGGTTGGCGTACGATGGTCGAAGCGGTCGACGTGCGCACTTGTGGGCTTGGCGGTGATAGCGAAGTGTACTTTGACCGTGAACAGCGCCTCGCGGTTGGCCCTCGGAAGGCTATGCCCCTGAGTCTACTGGCAGACCACTTTCCGAATGTACTGGTCGAACTCCGCAAGCTTGCAGGTGAGGAGCGCCCCCCGCTCTTTGCCGGTCAGTTCGCATACCGCAATCCCGAACGCAATCCGGGCTCTCAACTCGACCGTCTCGAGCGGCGGGTCTGGGACGCCCTCGTTGAGTTTCCGCGGCAGCTCGGCGAGGTCGCCCGCACGGGGCAAGGAGTCGAAGCACTGCGACGACTGGTTGACCGTGGGCTTGCCACCATCGCGGCGTTCACGCCGAGCGATGCGATGCACGTGCTCGGACGACAGCAGGGCTGGAGCGTGGAGGCGGCCCGGCTGGGCGCCGCGCTGCTTACAACGGAAGAACGCAATGCGAGAGCCCGCAAGGAACGGGATACGCCGGAGGGGTTCTGCGAGCGCACGTATCAGCACGTGGTTCGAGAGGCAACTCGTGTCATTCTCGTAACGGCCCTTGCCCACGACCCGGGCATCGAAGCAAAGAACGGTCGCTGGGGGGCTCTTGCCCCCCTGATCGAGGATCTTGTTGAAGGGCGTCCGTTCTCCCAGCTCATCGATGCCCGAATCAGTCTTGCGACGTCGTTGATCGCCATCGGCGCTCCCGTTGGCGCGTACTACCCTGAAGTGGCGCGCCGCCTTGGGGCTGATCTCCTGGTGCCCGAGCACGCCGGTGTTTGCAATGCAGTGGGCGCAGTCGCCGGGGTGGTCTCCGAAACATGTGAGGTGCTCGTGAACCAGCCAACGTTCAAGGTCTTTCGCGTACACGACCCCGCTGGCAGCCGAGACTATTCTGAGGCAGACGAAGCGATCGAGGAGGCGAGGCGCGTCTCGCGTGAACACGCGCTCGCGGCCGCGCGGCGCGCTGGTGCGAGCGATCCCCACGTCGAGACGTCCGTCCGGGAGCGCCGGGCATACTCCGGGTCTGCGGGCGACTATCTCGCCGAGGCGACCGTGCGTTCGAGGGCAACCGGACGACCTGTGACGGGTCGCGCGTCGTAGATGGTCTCATGAAGGACTTACCCGCAGGTCGGCTCGTACATCTGGCGTTGTGACTCGGATCGCGATGTCCGCGCCGGGACGCGCGCGCAGCTTGCTTCCCGCTTGCCAGATGACGACCGTCTCATCCTTATCAGGCCCATACCCTAGTTCTTCTATGGCGTATGGCAGCGTGGCAGCGAAGTAGCGACTGAAGAAAGCTGATGCATCGAAGCAATGTCCGTGCACGGGATTGTAGTAGACGACGAAGATACGGCGTCCTCCGAATACCAACAGCGATTCCAGTTGCGCGATTACCTTGCTGACCACGACTTCGGGGAACGGGTTATAAAGGAAGACGACGAGGTCTCCATCGGGATACGAATAGGTACTGGCGTCGTGGAGCTCTATGCGAATCGGCACGCGATCCGGTAAGCGCCGCCGCAACACCGCCGCATTCCGGCGCGCATGAGTTGCGAGGGATTCCGACAACTCGACACCCACGATGGCGCGAAACCCGAATTCGGAAGCGACGATCAGGGGGCGTCCCTTTCCGCACCCCAGATCCACAAATGTAAATCGCTCCAACGCGGGCAGCGTCCTCAGGGCGGTGCGGATGATGCTGGGCTGAGAGCCTGCGTAAAAGCCCGGTTTGCCGCCATCGAACGGGCTGCTGACCAGGTTTTCGGATGCTACGAAGGCACCTGTATTGATTCGATAGTGCCGGTCGAATGGATGCGCAAAGCTCCAGCCATTCGAATACAGGTTTGAGAAACCCGGAACGTCGCGCAACCTTGCCCGCACCGATGGATGGCCGAGCACTGCCGTAAACAACGGCAGTCTGGCCGCTCCGCGGATCACTGATCCGAGCACATGTCTGACGGCCATGAGGCCTCCCTTGCGTGCTACTTGTTGCTTGTTGTGGCCAATGCTGCTCACGGCCGTACCGCCCGGGGAAATGCTGGCATCATCAACTCCGAAAGGCATTGATAGAAATCAATCCGTCGCCCGCGAACTGTGCAGTGACCGTGACCTTTTCGCCGACGTGCGAGGCGCTCGCAATAGGCCGGCCGTCGCCGAGGCCGAACCCGGCCGCACACAGCTGCGCTTCGCAGGTCATTTCTGCTCCAACACCACCCGTCCTTCGGTGATGCGCTCTTGTGCATATTCGAACGCACGCCTGTTGAGCTCAGTGGACATGGTCGCGGCTTCCGCTTGTGCATTGGGTGAGGAGCCAGCAAGCGGCGGACCATCAAGCGCTTATGCGGTAGCGTGGGCGAGGCCGTGCGCTCCGAATGCTGTATAGGCTCGCAGGACAGGTGCAGATCGAGGCCGAGCTGAGACGCACGCCATTGGCGTTTACGGTTCAGGGGGCCGTTTGGCCGATCGTGCCAGCGAAGTTTTGGCTCCCAGCGTCGCTGCTACCAACTCGGCGTTACGCCGTCGTGCATTCCGGCAAGCTCAGTCCTGGAGGCGCCTGCAGGCCATTCGACTGTAGGATGGAGCCGGTCGCATCGGGGAGCGTCCATACTTCCGGGAGGGTTCATGATCCGCCATCCGCAACAAAAACTATTCCTGGTCCTGGTCATCACGGCGCTGACCGTCACCGCACCGGCGCACAGTTACACACATCCAAAAGTCAGGGCGGTCACGGCATTCGTGCGGCTCGAGCAGGCTTCCCAGCAGCAGGAGATGGCGGGAGCTCTATCAGTGTTGCGCGCGGTCAAGGGAGAGTTTGAGAAGCAGGGTTACGAGGTCGAAACGATTCGCATCGTGACTCAGCCGCTCCCCGAGCTGGTCAGCGGTCAGTCGCAAGCGCAGGCGCTCGCTTATCTGAAGACTCTCGATGATCTGGGATCGAAGGAAGGGTTCATTCCCAGCCTGGGTCCAGCCATGATGCGCGACACGGACGATCCGCGCAGCATGCGACTGCTCGAGAAGGCTCTATCAACGCTTTCGAACCTGCAAGCCAACACCATCATTGCGGATAATGACGGCATTCACTGGAAGGTGATCCGCGAGACAGCGGCGCTCGTGCACTACGTGACCGAGCATAGTCCGAATAGTCAGGGCAATTTCGGCTTCACGGCCACCGCGATGGTGAAACCTTATGGTCCCTTTTATCCTGGTACTTACCATACGGGCCCGGGCAGGCAGTTCTCCATCGGTTTTGAAAGCGCCAACGTCGTCCAGGAAGTCTTTGCGCACACCCGGGGTGATTTTTCCGGATCGGTCGCAGAGCTGACCAGGCAACTGACCGTCCACGCCAAGGTGGCAGAGACGATTGGCCAGCGGGTTGCGGCTGCGAAGGGATGGACATTCATGGGGGTCGACCCGACGCCAGCTCCTCTGGGAGACGTCTCGATCGGGGCGGCGATTGAGACCTACACGGGCGCCAGGTTTGGCTCGAGCGGCACCCTGACCGCCGCTTTGATCATCACTTCGGCGGTCAAGGCAGTCCCTGTCAAGCAGGTCGGTTATTCCGGTCTGATGGTTCCTGTCATGGAGGACAAACTGCTGGCACAACGCTGGGCTGAGGGCTCCTTCAATACCGACGATCTGCTCGCGTACTCGGCCGTTTGCGGTACCGGTTTGGATACTGTGCCACTTCCTGGCGACGTCAGCACTGAACAGATGGCCCGTATCTTTGGCGACGTCGCTTCGCTTGCCTGGAAATGGAAAAAGCCGCTATCCGCGCGGCTGCAGCCCGTCGCAGGCAAGCAGGCCGGCGATCAAACGCAGTTCAGCAGCCGCTTTTTGTTCAATACGACGCTGCACGCCGTGCCCTGATTTGCGCCTCGCGCAGGAGCGAGCGGGCAGCAGGCAATTCAGGCGGCCGGCGCGAGCATCGCGCGGGTATTGAGAACGAGTGCCTCGGCGATGAGGTCCGACCTCACGGA
The DNA here is from genome assembly GCA_028293745.1 of Gammaproteobacteria bacterium. Lineage (GTDB taxonomy): Bacteria > Pseudomonadota > Gammaproteobacteria > Steroidobacterales > Steroidobacteraceae > 13-2-20CM-66-19. The sequence continues at coordinate 10,358 of JAQGOF010000045.1, forward strand.
CAACGCGTCATTGAGCCAGTGCGTGACCAGTCCAATTTGCATTTCTGCGATGCTCAGCGCGAGTAGCGACCGCGGAAGGGCCGGCCGGCGGCGACCGGCACTGGAAATCAGCCGAAGGTTGCCCTCGAGCAGCGCCGCAAGGCTCCTCACACACACGGCTCGTACGGGATGCTCAAAGAACACGCGATTCAGACTGCGCTGTTCGCGAAAATGCTCGAGGAGCGGTAGCAGCATCCGCGCCGTGGTATCACCGCGGGCGCACGCCGCCAGTGCGCTGGATGGGTGTTTGAGGCTCTCCTTCAACAACGCGTCTTTCCGCCCATAGTGCAGATAGAAAGTGGAGCGGCCAACATTCGCTCTGCGGATGATATCTGCGACGCCCACCGCTTCATAGCCGCGCGAGAGTGTCAATTCCACGAACGCCGACATCAACGCCGTGCGCGTTCTCTCGGTCCGCCGATCCGCTTTCCTGTCCACCATGTCAGTTCACCCGTGCGCAAGTGAGAGAAAGTTACGAGACAAATTGGCGGCCGTGTCCAGTATTGAACACGGCGTCCGGAACATCCAGAATTTCGCCGCGGCGATGCGCTACTTTGGGCAGCATGTTAACGACTTCCTCCATGCGTTACCGACTCGCCGGCGCGTTTGCATTCTGCTCGCTGGCGACCCTCACGCTGCTGGCCAATCACCCGATGCCCGGCGCACACACGTTCGCCGATCTCATCAAAGCCGAGGCACGCAACCAGTTTGTCGATGGACTGGTGCACGGGGGCTTCATGGCCACTTTGAGTGTCTTGATCGTCTGTTTCGTGTTCCTGTCGCGTGCCCTGGGAATGGCGAGGGTTGCCGTGGTGGCCGCGTTCGTGGCGTTCTGCATTGGTTGTGGCGCCCTGATGGGCTCAATGATCCTGGACGGCTTTGTGGTTCCCGCCATTGCCGTGCGCTTCAGCGGTATGGGCAGTGCCGATGCACTCACCAGGGCCGAGACGGAATGGTTGGCCGGCATCACCTGCCGTATAGCCTGTCGGGAACGGCGGGAACGCCGGGAACGGGCACCGTATCCAGGAGGTGACAGATCTTCACTTTCCAACGTATACACTCCGGAGGTTTCCGCGGCACATACACCCGAATGATAAGGAGCAAGTCATGTATCGTGCGATGTTGTTGGGAGCCGTCTTATCTGGACTGACAGTTGCGCCGGCCGTGATGGCCGCGCCTCATAGCGAGGAGTTCCACGCCGTCTTCTCGGGTTTCAACGAAGTAGGAGCACTGAATGCCCAGTCCGGAGCCATCTTCTCCCCTGGCCGGGCTACACTCGAATTGGAGCTCAACCGTGCCGATCAGACGCTGTCGTTCACCCTCAAGTTCTCCGGCTTGAGTGCTCCGGTCACCCAGTCTCACATTCACTTCGGCAAGGTACACATGGCCGGAGGGGTCATGGTGTTTTTCTGCTCGAACCTCGCCAGTGCTCCGCCTGGGACTCAACCCTGTCCGGCGGGTGGAGGAACCGTGACCGGGACGCTGAGCGCCGCCAATGTGTTGGGACCAGCCACACAGGGCGTGCCTGCGGGGGATTTCCAGGCGATCGTGGACGCTCTGCAGAGCGATACAGCCTACGCCAACATCCATACGACGGCCTTTCCAGCCGGCGAGATCCGGGGCGAAATCCGCCGCGAATTCAACCTGCATGACGACTGAGAACAGCCGAACTTGAGGTTTGCGGTGTCGGAGGGGCTGGCCGAGGCTGAGGGCCAGGCCCCTCGCGCATCCGTGGCGAAACAGATGGACAAGCCTTGCGCGTCCGTCTACGTTCACAGTTCGCTGGGCCGCAGTCAGCAAGACCCGATTTGTCTGCAACACCGTCGCCGAAATCACGGCTGCTCGATCGTATTTTCTACTCGGAAGCCGGCAGTAGTCTGCTGCTGCTCGCCGCGACCATCGCTGCATTGCTCTGGGCCAATTCCCCCTGGGAATTTGCGTATCAGCACCTCTGGGAGGTGCCTCTAACCCTCGGCGCGGGTCAGCTCGCGATCTCACAATCGCTGCATTTCTGGGTCAATGAAGGCTTGATGGCGGTCTTCTTCCTGGCTGTGGGCCTCGAGATCCACCGCGAGTTCATTGATGGGGACCTGCGCTCGCTCAAGATTGCGGCATTGCCCCTGGTGTCCGCGCTCGGCGGGGTCGTCATACCGGCGCTGATCTATCTGGCTCTCAATACGGATGCGCAAGTGCGCCGCGGCTGGGCCATTCCGACCGCTACCGACATTGCTTTCGCGCTTGCCGTGTTCTCATTTTTGCGCCGACGTGGACCCGCCGCGTTGCGCGCTCTATTGCTCGCCATCGCCGTCATCGATGACATCGTGGCAATCCTGGTCATTGCGTTCTTCTATTCCGACGGGATCAGCAGTGGCGGCCTCGCCATCGCCGCCGCTGGAATCGGGGCCGGCTTGCTGCTGCGAGTCATCGGGTCGAGGTGGGCAGTTCTCTATGCGCTGCCGGGTGCCGCAATCTGGATCGGACTATTACGAGCTGGCGTCCACCCGGCATTGGCTGGGGTCATCCTGGGATTGCTGATGCCTGGCGGTTCCGCCGTGCATGCGGAAGACGCGATTCGTCCCTGGGTGGTGTTCGGGATCATGCCGCTGTTTGCGCTGGCCAACGCTGGCGTGACACTCCATGCGCTGACGTTGGATCTGGCTACTGCGATCCGGCTTGCCGCCGGCATCGTTGTGGCCCTGGTCCTGGGAAAACCGCTTGGCATCATCCTGGCCGCGGCCGTGGGGGTAAGGCTTGGGTGGTGCGCGCTGCCTCCGGGCGTTGACCTGCGGCGCTTCTGCGTCGTTGGCTTTCTGGGCGGCATTGGTTTCACGATGTCGCTGTTTGTTTGCAGCCTGGCGTTCGACAACGAGTTGCTTGCGACGGCAAAGCTGGCGGTGTTGGTTGGCTCGACGCTGGCGGCGATCGGCGGCCTGGTGGTTGGGCGCTGGATCTTACCCGTCACCCACTAGGAGCGCGCCCGGGTGGCGTGCACCGTCGTGCTGTCCCGCCCGAATTCAAACCTCAACAGCCACTCTCGCGAGCCCTCGTTGTCCGCAGATGTGAACTTCCATTTCCGGGCCGCTTGGCTGGCCAGGTGGTTGAAATATTTGCTCGGCCCGGCGTTTTCAAACGTGTCGCGCACTACATTGCCCGATCGGTCAACAGTCACTCGCACGGCCACCTTCACGCGGCCGTGAATGGTGTCACGCGCTCTTTGTGGAACCTTGGGGATCTCTTCGTGGATCACCGCGGGGGAGGTGTTCGCGGGCGGGGGCCGGCGTTGCTCGGCGAATCCGGAGGCACGGTGCGTCGCGGCAGGTTGAGATGCCGAAGGCCGCGGCTGCGATGAGGAAGGTTGTGACGGGGATGACGGCGCCGACACGTCCGGCGGGCGATCCGAGGATGCAACGGCGGGAGCAGTCCTCTGCTGCGACGCAGTTTCAGAAACCACTTCGGCGGGCTGCTGCCCTTGCGGGTGGCGGTGAAACAGTCTCGAGCCACCCCACGCGGCCAGCAGTACGACGAGCACCGTTGCTGCGACGGCCGGAGTAGACAATCTGCGCTTGGGTAGCTCGGGTGAACGCGAGTAGGGATGCGGCGTCGCACGGATGACCGGTTCCGGTTGAGCAATCGGCGCCACGGACTCCACTCGGGCCGGTGGGGCTGGGCGGGCCTGCTGCGCGGCGGGTGCCGGTTTTGTCCGAGCCTGCAGATCAGCAATAGTTGGACGATCGGCAGGGTTGGGGCTCAAACAACGCTGCACCGTATCCGCGAATGATGGCGGCAGATTAGCGGGCAGGGAAGGGGGCTCGGATCGTCCATTTAGCCACGTTGGCAGATACTGAGTGAGAGCCTCTACCAGGGTTACGCCGAGCGCCCAGATATCTGCGGCGGCGGTCATTTCGCCGCGTTCCGTTTCGGGAGGGTCGTACACGGAAAGCCGGGCGCCCTTTTCCCCGGCTACTCCCACGGGGCGGATAGTATCGCTCGCCAGCTTCAGTTGATCGTTGACGACGAGAAAGTTTGACGGCTTGAGCTGACCCTGCACCCAGTTCTCACGATGCAGAAAAGCGAGCGCATCGAGAGTCGGGACCAACAGCTCCTGCGCCTCGGCGGGCTCCAGGGCGCGGTACGGGAGGATCTGGGACAGGCTCTCTTCGGCGTATTCCATGACCACGAACAGAAGCGGACGTCCTTCGATCTCGCATTGTCCCGAGTCGAGCAGCCGGATGAGGTGTGGATGCGAGAAAGTGGCCGCCGTCTTCCAGTGCCACAGCTGCACCGCTATGAGCGCCGGGTCGGCCGGGACGAGCTTGATCGCTGCGTTGAGAAAGCCCTCGGTGGTGGACTCCGTAAGAAATACCGAGCTGTGGTCCGAGGCATTCAGAAAGCGGCGCAACGGATAAATTCCGTTGACCACCTGGCCTTCCCACTGGTTCCACATCTCAGTCATCGCCAATCTCTTTGCCGCCGTCATCCGCAGGACACATGCCCCGGAAGAAAACGCAAAGATATCATCTAGATCGGGGCGAGTGGCTGCGGATGCTATCGGAACCTGCGACGATCGTCGCAGTACTAGGCGCTGCGCAAGTCCACGGGCCTGCCCGTCCGGGCCGATTCGTAGATGGCGGTCATGATCTTCAGATCACGCAGGCCTTCCTCTCCGGGCACCCGCGTGGGTATCTTCTCCAGGATGCAGCGCGCAAAGTCGTCCATCTCGACTGCGAAGTGGTCAGTTGACGGGAATTCAATCGCCTTGCCGTCACTGCGCATGCCGTGCAGCCCACCGTAGTTGAACGCGGGATCCAAACCAAACCAACCGCGCTCCGCCAGAACACGAAAGTAACCGATCCCCACCGCGTTGTAGCTGCTGCTGCAATGACTGATGGCGCCGCCCGGAAACTTGGCCTCCCAGAGCACCGATTCCTCGACTTCCGAAAACCGCGCCCTATCGCCCTCGGTCGTCGTGGCCGAGACCCACACGGGTTCCTCGCCGCTCAGATAGCGAGTTGCCTGCAATGCATAGATGCCCACGTCCATCAACGGGCCACCGCCGGCCAAGGCACGGTTCAACCGCCATACCCCTGGCGGGATGTTGAACCCAAAGTGCGAATCGATCACTTTGACGGCGCCAAATTCCCGCTCGCGCGCAATCCGCACGCACTCCAGGTGGTGCGGCTCAAACCGGCACCGATACCCGATACCCAGCACACGGTTCGCGGCTTTGACGGCATCGATCATCTGCCGGCAGCGCTCGACCGAGATCTCCATCGGCTTCTCGCAGAACACGTGCTTGCCAGCCTTCGCAGCCACCAGCGCGTTGTCCAGATGCAAGCCGTTCGGGGTCACTACATACACGACATCGATATCCGGGTTGTCGGCGATGCGATGCATGGTCTCGTAGCTGTAGATATTTCTGTCGGGAATGTTGTACTGGGCCTTCCATTGGAGCGCCTTGGCGGGGGTGCCCGTGATGATGCCGGCCAGACGGCAGTTGGCGGTTTTCTGCAGCGCCGGCGCGATCTGATGGGTGCTCAGGCTGCCAAGACCGCACAGGGCGAATCCCAGTTTCCTCCTGGCGGCGGCGGCCAGCGCGCGTGTCACTCTGGTGCTGATGAAAGGCGCCGCGGCGAAGGCGGCAGCTTGCACGACGAATCTGCGACGCGTGGCCATATCCGTAAGTCCACTCGAGTCGAATGCGGCGGAAGTGTGGGGAGTGTGCGGCTGTCTGCTACAAAGTTCAAATCGAAACGGGGGGACCGGCCGTTCGCGCTTGCTACAATGGCGCGCATCAGCCACCGCTCAGGTCAGAAGTGAAAAGAACGCCCCGAAGGCGCCGGAATGCTGTGACGATGCATGAAGTCGCGAAACATGCCGGTGTTTCGCCCATGACCGTATCTCGTGCCCTCAGCGGCGATGCCCACGTACAAGAGCACATGCGCCAACGGGTGCAGGCGGCCATCAAGGAGCTGGGCTATTCGCCAAACGTCTCGGCGCGCAACCTCGCGCGGGCAGCCACGGTTCACATCGGACTTCTGTACAACAATCCGAGCGCGGCGTACCTGAACGAGTTGCTGGTGGGTGTTCTCGAGCAATCCAGCCGCGCCGGATGTCAGCTCGTGCTGGAAAAGTGCGGTGCCCGCAACGAGCGTAACGCCATCGAGCGCCTGCTGGGCGACGGCGTTGGTGGGGTCATTCTGCCGCCGCCGTTGTCTGATTCCAACATCGCACTGGAGGCGCTGCGCGCCGCGAAGATGCCCTTCGTGGCGGTGGCTACCGGGCGCCCGGAGGAAGCCGGGCTGTCAGTGCGCATCGACGACCTGGAAGCGGCTGCAGCCATGACCCGTTACCTGTTGTCCCTGGGTCACCGCGACATCGGCTTCATCGTGGGCGCTGCGAACCAGACTGTCAGTGCACAGCGCCGGGCGGGTTTCGAGCTCGCACTGCGCGAGGCCGGCGTGCCGGTGCACTCCGAGTGGGTGAAGCAGGGGTCATTCAGTTATCACTCGGGCCTGGTGGCAGCCGACCAGATGCTCAGCGCGGCGCGTAAACCGACTGCGATATTTGCAAGCAATGATGACATGGCGGCCGCGGCGATTGCCGCAGCCCACCGGGTACGCCTGGATGTGCCGAAAGACCTGACCATCGCCGGATTTGACGACACACCGCTCGCCACGACGATCTGGCCCGCGCTGACGACCATACGCCAGCCCGTGGCCGCGATGGCCCGCAAGGCCGTAGAGATGCTGCTGGAGGAGATCAGGCTCCGCCGCCTCGGCGAAACGCTTGAACCTCTGCAGCATTTCATGAATTTCACCCTGGTCAAGCGGGATTCCTCAGCCGCCCTTTGAAGCGCCCGCCTCGACGGCCTCGGAGCACTCGCAATCTGCCGCGCGGGCCCGCAATACTGCCTTGCCCCGAATTGACGCCCGCTTCGTGATAGCGCTACCATCAGGGGAGTGCTGCGCTGGCTGGGGCCGGCGCGCGAACAATTGGGAAAGGAGGTCAATGTACGAAAACAACACTTCGTCGGCCGTGGGCGTAATACGACGCGGTTGACACTGGATCCGACCCGGGGCGGTGCGATCCGCGAATTCACCTGGAGGGGGCAGGACTTCCTGCACCCCACGCCTGCCGCTGCCGGCGATGATTCATTCGAGTACCTGTTTTTCAATGGTGCCGTTCGTCCGCTGCCGGCCATAGTGGGCCGGGTTGGAGCAAGTTAGGTGTACCTGGGAATAGATATCGGCACCTCGAGCGTGAAGGCTGTGCTGGTCGATGACAGCGGTGTCATCGTGGGACAGGCCTCCGAGGCTCTGTCGGTGAGCCGGCCTCAGCCGGGATTCTCTGAGCAGGATCCGGAGGCCTGGTGGCAGGCGACAGTCAACGCCGTGAGAGGGCTGCCAAGCGGTCCGCGCGCGGCTGTGCGGGCCGTCGGCCTGAGCGGCCAGATGCATGGCGCGACACTCCTGGACGACAAGGATCGGCCACTGCGCCCGGCCATACTCTGGAATGACGGCCGGTCGGCGAGCGAGTGCGTCGAGCTGGAGCGCCGCGTGCCCGATTCTCGCGCCATTACCGGCAACATCATCATGCCGGGTTTTACTGCGCCGAAGTTATTGTGGGTGTCGAACCACGAACCGGAGATATTTCGTCGCACGGCCAGTGTGTTGTTACCGAAGGACTATGTACGGCTGAAGCTGACTGGCGAGAAGGTCAGCGATATGTCCGATGCCTCGGGAACTGCCTGGCTGAATGTAGGCAAACGCGACTGGTCCGGTGCCTTGCTCCAGGCGACGGGACTGACTCGGGCGCATATGCCAGGGCTGGTGGAGGGCACAGATCCCTCTGGTTCGATCACGGCTGCCTCAGCTGAGCAGTTGCAGTTGCCGCGAGTCGTAGTCGCAGGTGGCGGCGGCGACAACGCGGCCAGCGCTGCAGGTTTGGGTGTCGTATCACCGGGGCAGGCGTTCCTGTCGCTGGGCACCTCGGGCGTGCTGTTTGTGGTGACTGACAGCTTACGCCCAAATCCCGACCGGGCGGCACACGCATTTTGTCATTGTCTGCCCAACCGCTGGCATCAGATGTCGGTCATGTTGAGTGCTGCCAGCGTACTGGATTGGACGGCGCAACTGACCGGCGAACAGGATCTCCCGCGCCTCGTTGAGCGCGCCCAGGCGCGGGGAGTCAGCCGCCAGTCACCTGTTTTCCTGCCGTACCTCTCAGGCGAGCGCACGCCGCACAATGACCCGAATGCCCGCGGAGTCTTCTTCGGCATCCGCGCAGACACGGATGCTGCAGATCTCACTGTTGCTGTTCTGGAAGGTGTTGCGCTCGCATTCGCAGATGGGCTCGACGTGCTGCTGGAGAAAGGGGGCACGATTGGCGAAATCACTGTGACCGGGGGCGGCGCCCGCCTGCCGTATTGGGGCGAACTCCTCGCAGCTGCGCTCGATCGCCCATTGACCTACCGGGTGGGGGGTGAAGTCGGTGCGGCCCTGGGAGCGGCCCGGCTTGCCCGCCTGGCTCTTGGCGGCGCCAGCGCGCAAGACGTGTGCGTACCGCCACCCATCGGACGAGTGGTTCAACCGGACGCCGCGTTGGCTTCGCTGTTGGCCACTCGCCGCCGCACTTTCGTGCGGCTGTATCAGGATCTCAAGAACACTTTCGTGGAGTATTCAGCATGAGTTTGTTTTCAAGTGTTGAGCCCGTTCGCTTCGAAGGTCCCAGCACGAAGAACGAGTTCGCGTACCGGGTGTACGACAAGGACCGCGTGGTTCTCGGGAAGCGCATGGAGGAGTGGCTGAAGGTTGCCGCCTGTTACTGGCATTCCTTCAACTGGCCCGGCGCGGATATCTTTGGCGGCGGCACGCTGACCCGCCCCTGGATCGGCACCCCGGTGACCCAGGCCATGGCCGATTCCAAGCTCGAAGCCGCGTTCGACTTCTTCGAGCGGCTCGGCGTGCCGTATTTCACCTTCCACGATGTCGATGCCATGGCCACCGCGGCCACGCTCAAAGAGCATGACAGGAACCTGAAGAAGATCGAAGCGGGCATGGCGCAGAGGATGGCCGCCACCGGAGTGAAGCTCCTGTGGGGCACCGCCAACCTGTTCAGTCATCCGCGCTTTGCCGGCGGCGCTGCCACGAGTCCCGACCCGGAAGTCTACGCCTGGGCTGCAGCGCAGGTGCGCTATTGCCTGGAAGCCACCCATCGGCTGGGCGGCCAGAACTACGTGCTGTGGGGCGGCCGCGAAGGCTATGACTCGCTGTTGAATACGGACCTGCGCCGGGAGCTCGATCAATACGGCCGGTTCCTGTCCCTGGTGGTGGAGCACAAACACAAGATCGGCTTCAAGGGCACCATTCTCATCGAGCCCAAGCCCTTCGAGCCCACCAAGCACCAGTACGATCATGACGTGGCCGCCGTGTTTGCTTTCCTGCAGCGCTACGGGCTGACGAAGGAGGTCAAGGTTAACATCGAGGTCAACCACGCAACGCTTGCGGGGCTGGATTTCGAGCACGAGATTGCCGCGGCACGCGCGTACGGCATCTTCGGCTCGATCGATATCAATCGCGGTGATCCGCGCAACGGCTGGGATACGGACCAGTTTCCCAACAATGCGCAGGAGCTCGCTCCCGCGCTGGTGCAACTGGTCGAGGACCAGGGCTTCAGCACCGGCGGATTCAACTTCGATGCCAAGCTGCGCCGCCAGTCAGTGGACCCCGCCGACCTGTACCTCGCCCACATCGGCGGAATCGACACGATCTCGCGCGCCTTGCTGGCAGCCGCCGATATCGTGACGGACGGTGCGTTGAATCGCCTCAAGCAGGAGCGCTATCAGGGTTGGAATGGTGAGCTAGGCAAGCGGATCACGGGCGGGGAGCTGAATCTCGCCGGCATTGCGGATCTGGCGGCCGAGAAGAATCTCGATCCGGCGCCACGCTCCGGCCGTCAGGAGTTGGCGGAGAGCCTGATTGCCCGGCACTGCCGCTACTGAAGTCCGCCTCGGTCGTGCCCGTCGATCCAATCCGGAGCATCGCCATCGTCGGCGGAGGGACCGCCGGATGGATGAATGCGCGCTCATCTCCTCAGCAGGTGCATGATGCGCGCGCGGAGCTTCGAATAATTGTCCGGCTTGAGCGGTCCGAGCAGGCCGTGCTTGTCGGGAGGTAGGTGCGCCAGGGGATGCCCCTTACTACGGAAGGCATAGTGATCGAAGAACGCCTTCCAGGCCTGGCGCTCGATTGCCGGTCGCTCCGCGATCGTGATCATGCTGAGGAGGAGGGCGGCGTAAGGGGCGTCGGGGCCCGCGCTAAAGGCATCCCACCAATAGTTGACCAGCCCATTGAAGGGAGCGATCCCCTCCACTTGATGCCACCAGAGCTTCGGCAGGTAGAGGGCGTCTCCCGGCTGTAGCTCCGCCGTCAGCGCCTGGTCCCGAATCTCTTCGAACAGCGGGAACTCTCTGTCGCTGCCAACCGCCGCGGAAGCGGCAAGGCTTACGGG
>JAQGOF010000066.1 GCA_028293745.1 Gammaproteobacteria bacterium
GAAGCTATAAGGTCCCGTTCGAGTTATTCGATGCCGGAGACGGGTATCCCGGCCTCGCGCAGCGCGTGCGCCCCCTTCCGACGGCAATTGAAGGCACCGATGGGCGGCTGTGGTTCGCAGGCAGCGAGAGTGTCGCATGGATTGATCCAGCGCACATACATCGGAACGAGATTCCGCCGCCATTGGTGATCCGGTCATTGACTGCCGGGGGGCAAATGTTTGCCACGACCAGCGTTGTACAGCTCGCCAAAGGCATCCGCAGTCTACAGATCGACTATACCGCACTGAACCTCACGCGGCCGGAGCGCACACGCTTCCGTTATCGGCTCGAGGGCTTCGATGAGACGTGGGTCGATGCTGGTACGCGTCGCCAAGCGTTCTATACCAACCTCCATCCGGGGAGGTACCGCTTTCGCGTCGTTGCGACGAACGGAAATGGGGTTTGGAACGAATCGGGTGCGGCGCTCGCGATTGCCATTCCTCCGACGTTTGTGCAAACCAAGACCTTTCTGGTGCTGTGCACACTGGCGGGCTTGATATTCCTGTGGTTTGTTTACGCCCTGCGTGTCAGGCAGGTGACCGCCCGGGAACGCAGCCGCCTCGAGACGCGACTCCTCGAGCGCGAGCGCATCGCCCGGGAGCTCCATGACACGTTGTTCCAGGGACTGTTGAGTGCTTCGCTGCAGCTCCAGGTCGCTGACAGCGAAATTCCGCGCGACACGAGGGGCAAGCACCGGGTGGAGAGGGTGGTACAACTCCTCCAGCAAGCGATCGATGAAGGACGCAGTGCTGTTCGCGACCTTCGCGCCACCTCGAAGCCTGACGACCTGGAGCGCGCATTCGCGCAGATACCGCAGGACCTCGCAGTCGATGAGAAGATCGAATATCGGTTGATCTTGCAGGGTAAACCGCGAGCGTTACGGCCGTCGATACGCGATGAGGTGTATCGCATCAGCCGCGAGGCACTCACCAACGCGTTCCAACACTCGCGGTGCACGCTCGTCGAGACGGTGCTGCAGTATGCTAGCAATCGCTTTCGCCTCGTGATCCGCGATGATGGTTGCGGAATGGATCCAGCGATTGTGCGTTCCGGCCGGGAAGGTCACTGGGGACTATCGGGGATGCGCGAGCGGTCGGAGAGAATCGGCGCGCGGCTCACGGTGAGGAGTGCCATCGGAGCTGGAACTGAGATTGACCTGATTGTCTCGGGCCGTGCAGCCTTCGAACCCACGGGCAACCATAGCCCGCTGGACTGGCTTGCCAAGCTGTACGCACTTCTGGGCGACTGATCCAGAAGCATCGACCAGCAAGGTTTGCGACTACGCACCCGCGCGTGGCCGCATTATTTCCCGTCCAATGCGTGGCTTGCCGCCTCTTCGATCAGCGCTGCAACCTCCTTCGGGTGAGACTCATAGACCGAGTGGCTCGCACCTGCCACTTCAATTGTATGGCTGTGGGCACGCTTGGCATACATCCGCTCGAGGTCAGGGTTGATGATGCGATCCCCCTTGGCCACGGCATACCAACTCGGCTTGCTTTTCCACGCGGGTTGAGTGGCCGGCGTCTTGAAAACCGCTGCCGCAGTGAGCGCCTGCGCGTGAGCCTCGAATTCCGCCTGCTTTTGAGGCAGGTCCGCGGCAAAGTCGGCGTGGTAAAACGCAGGGTCCAGATAGGTAAAGCCATCGTCTGTTTTCTTGATGGCTTTGGTAGCATTGGGGAAGCGTTTGCCATTCCCAGCCTCGGTTTCCCCCTCGTCCAGTGCATGCGCTGCGATATACACAAGCCCTACGACGCGCGAGTCATTGCCGGCTTCTGTGATGATCGCGCCGCCATAACTGTGACCAACGAGGATAGTTGGTCCGTCTTGCATCGCAAGCACCCTCTTGACCGCCGAAACGTCCTCGCTGACCGAGGTGAGCGGATGCTGGGCGACTGACACATGGTAACCGTCTTTAACGAGAATCTCGTAAACAGGCTCCCACCCCGCTCCGGTGACAAATGCACCATGCACCAGGACGATGTTGCGAACTGGCGCCGCCTGTGCCTGGCTGGTCGCGCCGAACGCCATCAAGAACAACGATGCGGCCGCCGAAAGAGAACGCCCTGCCCGACGCTTCATGTAAAGATCTCCTCTCAAATGTGGATCGCGTGTGGAGGTCACCCGGGAGCGGCTTCTTCCCTGAAAGCTATCGACGACGCCCACAATCCGCATCACGACATGCGGGGAGTCTTCGCTGCCACTTTGGGGTATCGCACTATCGAGGCGTGTCCGAATTTTGCGCGGCTCTTCTCTCAGTGCAATGAGAACAGACGCCGGATGTTGGCCGCTACCCGATCCGCTAACCGTTCTTCGTGCTGCTCCTGGCTGTCGCGGTGATCGAACATCGTGCGGTGAGCCAGCTGCAGGTTCGCCAGGGTTTCACTCAACTCCTCGGCCATACTGGGGCGAGCCTTCAGGAGCGGAGAGAGCGCATCCTTGGATATCTCGTAAATGACGGCCCGGGTAAGCGCGGTGACTTCGCCATTCAGCGGCTCGCCGGTCAGCAACCCGCTCTCCCCGAAATAGTCTCCGGGCGCCAGTCGGATGACTTCGATCCTGCGGCCATTTGCCTCCGTTGAGCCAACCAACACACCGTAACTAACGATACATAAGGCTTGCAAGATCGTACCGGTACTCACAATCACCTCGCCTGGCTTGTAATCCTTTCGCTGCATCTGCGAAGCCAACTTAGCCTTTTCCTCCGCGGTCAATCTCGAGAAAAGTGATATTCCCGCAAGGAGGCGCTCAGGAGTTTCCAACCGCTCTTTATCGTCGAGTATGGCCGGTCTCGGCGGGCTGCCCAGGCGTGGCGAGAATTTAGCTCCAGCGGCCGCCGCCGCACGATAAACCCGGTCGAAAAGCTCATTTTGCGCCTCAGCGACGGCGCTGACATCCGCAACCGAGTAGGCGAGCTCGTAATCGATCATCTCCGCGCTGAGATCCTTGATGGTGACGCTCGGCTCGGGCGTTCGCAGGATGTGCGTGCCGCTCAGGAGCACGTCCTTCAATAGATTGCAGCCCGCCGCGGGCGTCAGCGAGGGCTCCAATTTCACGCGGATGCTGGCGCCATGAGTTTTGGTGGGTGTGCTGCAATTCACCAACTTGGATTTCGCAATGACGCTGTTCGGGATGATCGCCACATCCTGGTTTCCTGTCAGAATGTGCGTCGCACGCCAATTGGTTTCAATCACCGCACCCTGGACACCGTCGTCCAGGATGATCCAGTCGCCCACCCGGTAAGGGCGCTCGATGTTAAGAACAATGCCGGAGAAAACGTCTCCAAGCGAGCTTTGCAGGGCAAGACCGATAATGATCGCCAAAGCGCCGGAGGTTGCGAGCAATCCCTTTACCGGCAGATCGAATACATTGGCGACGATTGCGAAAGTCGCCGCCAGGTAGACCAGAGCGGCCAACAGATCCTGAACCAGCTTCGATTCGCGCGGCTGTTGGCCCAGCACCACGAACGCACGTAGGAATCCGGCTGCAAGCCATGCTGCGGCCAACCACCAGATGACTTCGAGCGCGCCCACAAGCAGAACACTGTATTCGGTCCCGATCGCCATGCCGGGACGATACGGAGCGACGCCGCCAGCCAACATCAGGCTGGTGAAGATGGCAAAGGCCAGAAGCTGAATGAGAAAATACGCCAGGGAACTGCGTCCCCACCAAAAACGAGCGCCGAAGAAGCCGAGGACGATCACAACCCCCGCCAGAAAAAGCGGGTTACGCGCCCCCGCTAGAATAGAAGAGAATGAGATGCTCAAAGATGCTGCAGAGTTTGTGCAGACGTTGAAATAGGCGCCACGCCGCCCCCACTCAGTCTGTGGAGCGCAGCCGCTGCATAGAGCACTGCAAGAACCACAAGTGGCACGAGTTGCGAAGCGCACTCCCCCAGTGTCGCCCCCATGCTGTTGAGCTTGACAAACAGAGGTACCGCTTCGGTGGAGGGAATCAGGCGTGCAAGCGCCTGCACGACGGCGGGCATCTCAAACGTCGGCCAGGACAGCCCGGCGAGAAAAAAGAAGGGGATGGAGGTCCCCGCGAGAATCTGCATGCTGCGCTCGTGTCGCTCGAAGGCGCTGCCGACCAGAAGCCCGAACGCGGATACGGCGGCTGAGAACAGGGGTGCACAGATTAACATCCCCGGGATGTTGCCCGCGCGAGGATAGTCCTGGAACCAGAATACAAAACCAAAGAAGAACAGCGTCGTCATGGTACCCAGCAGCGTAAAACCACTCCAAACGCCCAAGAACGCCCGCAGCGTCATGCGCCCGGCGGAGCGCTCTCGTCGCAGCCCCATGTACATGGCCACGCCAAAGAGCAGCGTCGCCTGCAGGATAATCGATGCGACTCCGGGCACCGTGTAGTCTCCGTAGCCGTTGGTCGTGTCATAGAGCGGTCGTTGGATCACCGACACACTGTTGGTAGGCAACGCTCGAGAGGCCTGTAGAGGCTCCAGAGCTTCGTCCAGCGAAGCCCCAATAGCGCTAGACAACGCTTGTCCGAGAAACCTCGAACGCACGAGGTACGCTCCTTTGAACCACGCCCCGATCCCGCCGGGAGCGCCTTTCAGCACACTTGCCTCCAACCCATGCGGGATTGCAATGACGCCGTCGACCCGGTCTTGTCGAAGCAGGTGCTGGGCTGCACCGATCGAGTCGAACTGCTCGGCGATCCAAACTTCCCGGGTCGCGTCCAGCCTGCGAAGGAAGCCTCGGCTGACCGGCGAGCCATCCTGGTCCACGACCGCAACCGGCAGCTTGATGACCGCCTGTCCCTTGTAGGCGGCCGGATAGTAGAAGCCGTACAGCACCACGGAGAAAACGATGGTCGAGAGGATCGGCCGCGCTGTTACGACCACCCGTAGCGTTTGGAGGAAACTACGCACGAACCCTTCTGCTGCAGGCGGAATCGACAACTCATCCTGCGACGGCGGCGCGCCGACCACCCGTTTCAATCGCAACACTGCAATCAGCAGGGCACCGATCGAGAACATCATGAGGATCGACAGGGGTTCGAGCGATCTCAACACCGAGGTTCCAAGAATGAGCTGCTGTTCCTGCATCTGCAGGTAACTGGTGCTGGGGAGGATGGCGCTCCACGCCCGGGTAAAAAGGGGAGCGCCATTGACCGGCAATGTCGTGCCGGCGAACGACAGACCGGATCCTGCATAAAGAGCCGAGACCGAAAGCGCGGTATCGGTGTCGCGCGTCAGTGCGACGAGCAGCGTTGCAATGGCGGCCGTGGCACAGAACAGGAGAAGTTGCCCGAACAGCAGCAACGACACGCTGCCCTGCACCCCCCAACCGCGCCAGCCGGCAAGGTAGGCTGTCCAGACCAGGCACCATCCCCAGTAGATAACAACATAGGGAGCCAGCTTGCCAATCAATCCCGGGAGGATTCGACCGCCGACCTGCTCCGCCCAGGGCGTAAATGTACCGTCCGCCAGCTCCCGGCCAACACAAAACACGGCCGCGCAGCTGAGCAGCAGATTCAACACCAGCGGCGCCACCAAGGGAGCCAGGAACAACTCGAAGCTCTGCTGAGAGTTGCCGATGATGGTTACCTGGACCTTCGGCGGATGCAGAGCCACTGCCGGCGCAGCGTCACCGGCCCTGCGGATTGCCGCCTGCACAGCAGCACGCGCCGCCTCGGCCGCCTGTGATCCGATCGTCTGGAATGCCGCGTTGAAATAAATGAGCATGGCGTCCGGCTCATGGCGCTGCGCTCGCGATTCCAACCCTGGCGGAATGTACACGATGCAATAAACCTGCGCGGAACGGATAGCAGACCATGCCGCGGAGAGATCGGGAGGCGCTTTCTCCAATCGTATTTTGGGAGCGGCGAGCAGATTGCGCTCTACCGTGCGGCTGAGGTGCGAGCCATCCATGTCGACCAGACCAACAGGGATGTCACGAATCACGCCGGCGAAGAAAATCGCGGCGACGATAGCGAGAGCCACAGGCGGCATACCAAACAGCAGCAGCAGGTCCCATGGGCTGCGCCGGATGTACGCCCGCTCGCGACGCCAGGAGACAAGGACCGCGGCGCCGAAAGTTACCCCTGAGGCCATGGGAACAACACGCTCATTCCCGGCCGCAACCTTGCGACGGCGGCGACCGGCCGAGCGCGGACCTCGAAGCTTTTCACATCATAGCCGCGCGATTGGCGAGTGCTGCGCCACGTCGCAAAGTCGCCCTGCGGACTGATGTAGCTCACCCGGAAGGCCACCGATTTCAGACCCAACGCCGGAATCGAGCCAATAAGGGTCTGTCCCATCCGCAGCCGGTTGAACTCATCCTCTCGTACGTTCACCGCGACCCACAGGTCATCGAGGTCGATCAGCGTGAACAGAGGTACGCCGGGCAGCACGATTTCTCCGGGGTTGGCAAATCGCTTATCGACCTCTGCGGCGAGCGGAGCGATGAGGCGTGTCTCCTGCACCAGCGATCGCGATTCCGCAAGGCCCGCCTCGGCGACGGCGACTTGACTTGCGGTAATGCGCTTATCCTCGGCTCGCGTGCCACTGAGCCCCTTGAGAAACTGCTGGTGTGCGGCCTCAGCCGCCTGCGCCGTGGACGCGCGCTTGGCATCCGCTTCATCCTGCCGTTGCGCCTCAATCACGCCTTCCGCGAACAGGCTGTCGGCCCGTTGGGCACTCACTGCAGCGAGTTTGGCTTGAGCTTCCGCACTCCGCCACGCCGCTTCCAAGCTAGCGATGTCCTGGGTTCGCTCGCCGTTGAGCGCGCGCGTGTGGCCGGCCTTGGCCCCGCTCAATGACGCTTCGGCCTGGGCCTGACGAGCCTCAACCTCGGGGCTGGACAAGACTGCTAATGACTGACCCGCGCGGACCTGGTCGCCCTCTCGCGCCTCCAACTTCTCCACGCGGGTCAAGACCTTGGTGGCAACATTGATCTGATCAGTGTCGACAACGCCCTGCAACTGGTCTGGCACCGAGCGCGCAGCCTGAAAGAGGCCCCAGCCGACGAAAACAACCACGACGGCGAGCAGCCCGATCGTGACAATCCTTCGAGGTGGCGGCCGTTCAGGCGCAGGCGCAGCGGATGGTGGGGCCACTTCACTCATTGAAAGGTAACCTGTGGTCCGCGCTCTGCAGATAAGCGGTGAACCGGCGCGATTCGCCGCTGGCCAACAGCAGTTCTGCCAATGCGACGTCGTACTCGTAAGCGGCGGCGGCCTGCTGCACTTTGGCTTGGCCCAGCGTATTACGGGCATCGATGACTTCCGTGTTCGTGGCTTCGCCTTCCCGATAAGAGACTTCCTGTGCGCGCAGGGCCTCCGCGGCTGCGGCCAGGCTGGAATCCAACTCGAGGAATTGGCGCCGCGCGATCTCCACGAAGTCGTAGGCACGCGTGATGCCGGTACTCAGATCGATCCTCGTTTGCCGCTCGACGGCTTCCGCCGCTCGCTGACGCTCGCGCGCCGCACGATCAGACTTACGGCGATCGACGTTGGAAAACAGCGTATAGTGAACTCCTAAACCCACGATCCAGTCGGGTTCGGTAACCAACTCGTCGTGACGGTTCAGGTTGTATGAGCCGAACGCATATACCGAAGGCAGCTGACGCGAATGCGCCAGCTTAGCCGCTTGGCGGGCGGCATCCACATTGGCCTCAGCCTCGCGGAGCTTCGGATGGCTCGCGTCCGCGGAGTCCAGAAACCGGTCGACGGGTTCCAACGGCCGGGACAGGACAAACAGCGCGGTCGTGGGCCTGACTCCGGGTTGGCCGCGATGAACGAGATTGGCAAGCGTGTCCACAGCGTTGCGCCAATCCCCCTCCGCGCGGTCCTCGGACCGTTGCGCAGAATCTCGCGCCACCTGCACTTGGAGCAGCCTGGTATGACTGAGCAAACCGTGCGTCTCGAGCTTGCGGGCATCTTCCAGATGGCGGTCGAACCCCGCGCGGATTTCACGAGCGATGGCAAGCACTTCTGCTGCGAGCACCTGTCCGAAATAGGTGCGCACGAGCTGCACTTGCAACGCATCCACCGAACCTGCCACTTGCGCATCGGCGAGAGCCACCGCCGAGCGCGCAACGCCCTGGGCCGCTGGAATGGCGCCTCCCGAGTACAGTTGGATGAGCGCCGTGGCGGTTGGACGGAATACGGTGCTTCTCGTTTGTACGCTCGGTGTGTCGGGAATCGATGCGAAGATCGACGGTAAGGCCTGCTGGATCTGACCCGTCGCTGCACCCAACGCATCGGCGGGAACGCCCGGTACGCCTGTCGCGTTGATTCCGGCAAGAGCGCTCGACGCTGTGGACTGTGCCTGGGCCCTCAGACCTCCGAGCGAGATGTCGAGAGTCTTCTGGTACTCGAGTTCTTGCGCATCAAGGCTGACTACCGGGCCGTGAAGCCATTTCAATGATTCGGCTTGGCTCTGCGCTGCCCGCAAATTCGCATCCGTAGCCGCCAGCGTATCCGAAAGTCTGAACAACTCGGAGGATGCCTCTTCAAAACTCAACTCCTGGCTTGCGGGAACGGCGGGAGGTTCGGCTGCGGCTATCCCGACAGCCAGACCAACCCCCGAAAGGGCAACCAACGTTTGCCGTAGCCACTCGAGGCACGCTGTCATTGAGTGCACATCACGAGAGCGAAATCCCGCATTCCTGGCCTCGTGATCTCCGGTACCTCGCGAAGAAGGCATTAGTCGGCAGGTCTGGCAATACCTAACTCCGCCGATCGCTCGCGACGGGAACGCTCCTCTTACGATCTGCTGATCGAAAACCTACCGGCGAAGTCCTTTGTCCGCGTCACGACATGCAGGGACGCTTCGCTACCACTTTTGGGGTAAGGCGAGCGGTCGAGTACCCGAATGGTGTTGGCACGCTGCGGTATGATTCCCTAGTATGCCAAGCGTCGCATGCAAGCCCGGGACTCAAAAGCTATGTGTCCAACCTATTCGTGCACGTGGCACTCGTACTTTCTGGCATAGAAGCGCAGAGGTGGAAATCCAGGTTGAAGCACGGTTCCTGCGACCGCTATGCACCTGCGTGGCGGCGCTGCTGCTTTCGTGGCGCGCCTGCGCGTTGCCGTCCGACCTGAGAATCACGCAGTTCTATCACTCTGACTGGACCGCCAAAGAAGGCGCGCCCACAGGTATACAGGACCTTGTTCAGACGAAAGACGGCTATCTGTGGATAGCCAGCCAAGCGGGACTGTTGCGATTCGACGGGGTTCGCTTCGAGCGCATCGACGCCATTAGTGGGCAGCGATTGCCCTCCAGCGCCCTGTACTCGCTCTGGGCGTCGCCGTCGGGCGGCCTTTGGGTCGGCTACGCGTTTGGTGGTGCGAGCTTCATCAGCAACGGCAGAATCACAAATTATGGTGAGCCGGAGGGCCTCCCGGTCGGGAGCGTTCGCGGTTTCGCGCAGGACAAGTCCGGCGCCGTATGGGTGGCGACCACGCGCGGTGTCAGGCGCTTCGATGGCTCACAATGGGTCGACGTAGGAGCCGCATTTGGTCTGCCCAAGACATACATGAGTGCGCTCAGCTTCGATCGAAGTGGAACACTGTGGATCGCCGTCGACAATTCGATCATGTTTCTACACCCTGGGCAACGCGCCCTCGCAACCACAGACATCCGCCTCGACGGCGAGAGCGGGTTCATTGAAGGCCCTGACGGGACCCTGTGGCTGTCCGATGTGACGCAGGGCGTTCGTGCCTTGTATGTACCAACTGACCCAACGAACGGGAGCAAAGACTGGATTCGACTCGAAGACCCGCGAACAGGGCCGACATACTTGAGTTTCATCGACCGTGAAGGCGCACTCTGGATATCAACGCCAAACGGCGTTCGTCGTCTGAGAGATGCGGCAGGCACACTGCACCATGGGTTGGCAGAGGGGGTTCGGGCGGACGTCTTTTGGGTCACCGATGGCCTTACAGGACCAACATCAAAAGGATTCTCGGGCCTTGAAGATCGGGAGGGGAACGTCTGGATCGGAACCGCCGGAGGATTGGACAGGTTTCGCGAGTCGCGCCTTACCAGCGTCGACCTTGCTGCTGATGCGACTGGTTTCGCGCTGGCGGCCGGCGACGATGGTGCCGTGCTGGTCGGCGAATATTCGAAGAATGGTGCTTTCAAGGTCACGAAAGGGTCAACCGTCGAGACGGTGCCCGGCCCGCGTGAGATCAGCTGCGCCTATCGCGATCCTGACGGCATAATCTGGCTCGGCGGCCCGAAGAAGATCTGGCACTCCGCAGGGCAGCAATGGGTCCCGATCGATCTGCCCGTCGACAATCCAGTCAGGCAAAGCTACACGGGAGTTCAGGCCATCGCCAAGGATCGGTCAGGCGCGCTGTGGGTCTCGATCGTCCGCGCCGGCGTGTTTCGCCTGGCCGATGGCAAGTGGAACCGCTACGGAGAACCTGCGGTAAGCCTCACAACCGGCAACGCTGGTCGCGTCTGGTTGGGGTATCCGAACAGTCAGGTTCAAGTCGTAGATAAGGAGACGGTACAACGCCTTTCCGTTGCCGACGGCCTCGACGTTGGAACTGTGCTCTCGATTGCCGCGCGACGCCGTCACGTCTGGGTTGGCGGAGAGCATGGTCTCGCGCGTTTCGATGGCCGTCGATTCCATGCGGTCAGGCGCCAAGGCAGCACATCACTGCCGAGCGTGTCCGGAATTGTCGAGACCGCGGAGGGCGATCTTTGGCTCAATACGAGCGAAGGCGCGATGCAGGTGCCGGCAGATGAGGTGCGTCGGGTCGTAAGCAATCCACTCTACGCGGCTCGATACACTCTACTTGATTTTCTCGATGGCATGCCGGGTACGCCGGTAGCCGTTCGACCGCTGCCTACCATGACAGAGGGCACCGATGGCCGCCTGTGGTTCGCTACGAGCAACGGGATCGCATGGACTGATCCGAGGCACGTGCTGCGGAACGCGCTTGCGCCGCCGGTCGGTGTGCAATCCATTATCGCGGACGGTGTTCGCTACGAACCATCGGCGGGCCTGAAGCTGCCGATCAGGACGCGCAACTTACAAATCAGCTACACGGCACTCAGCTTGTCGATTCCGGAGCGAGTCAGATTTCGGTACCAGCTCGGCGCCCAGCAGCCGTGGCAGGACGTAGGTCCTCGGCGAGACGCGTACTTTACCGACCTTGCCCCAGGACATTACAGATTTCGCGTAATCGCCTCGAATAACGACGGTGTCTGGAATGAAACGGGAGCGGCTGTCGATTTCGACAT
>JAQGOF010000068.1 GCA_028293745.1 Gammaproteobacteria bacterium
TCTACACGACCGCAGGCCGCAACGGCTTGACCGGGTTGACATTGGCGTGTCTGCATTGGGGTCCGGTATGCCTGCTTGCCGTACTGGGCACGGAAGTTCAAGTTGCGCACTACGCGGTCGTGACGCGCACTGCGCAAGTCATCGACTTTCTCATTCCGGCAGCCATCCTCGCGCCACATGGCTCGATCCTTCATTCGCGTTTCGCGGAGGCAATGCGCAGCCGCCACGGCAAGCTGCTCGTGGACCTGGCCGTATCACTGGCAACCACCACAGCAAGCGTGCTCGTGGTCGCAATTGCAACACCCTGGATCATCGGCCTGTACGGAAGCGACTATACGAACCTGACGGAGTTGTTCGTGCTCCTGTTCGTGACTCAATGGCTACACGGTGTCGGCCGCCCCGCGATCCGCCACCTGGCTGCCAGCTGGAATTTCCCGAAGATTCGCCGGATTCTGTTCATCAGCATGATGATCGCAGTTGCCTCGGCCGTAGTCGGAATACCTGCCTACGGTGCGTTTGGAGCCGCCGTCAGCATGTTGGTCGGTGCCCTCCTCCTGAACGGCCAGGCCATCCTGGCGGCATTCGCGGAATGCCGCCGGTCTTGACTGCCAACGCCGAGAATCGCGCATTCGCTCATCGGGCTACTGGAACGATTTGGGGTGTGGGTTTGCCGCGCCAGCTGAATCGGAAGCGCCCTGCTCTTCGGACATTTGCCACTCTCTTTGGGTCGAAACAGGCGAGGCATGTACCTCGGGAGTGACGCACACTGGGATGTATGACACCTGCCGAGCCGCTCTCCAACAGCTTTTCGGCCAGCGTTTGCGATGACACATAGCTTGTTGGGTCGAGGCAAGCCGCGAAGCGTTTCGCGCAGCGCAGGTCGTGGAACTCGCCGCTGAAATCCGCGAGATAGTCGTCGAACTCGACTTCATCCTCGTAACGCGCAACTTCGGCGAGGTGGACGGTTTTGTGAAACGCTACCTCGGCTTGTGCCGTGCTCAATTGAAAAGCCGAATACCAGGCGCCGCGATCTGCGTTATTGAACCGGCTGCCCAACGGATGCGCGTAGGTGAAGGCGGCATTGATGACCTGCGCGTGCCGCACACCGGAAGGCAACTCGTATGGGCTGATAGCAGGTAGCAAACCTCCCTCGGCGAGTGGTCTTTCATCGGTCACGTCGCTGAGCGCAGCAAGATCCTCGAGCTGAGCGGCAGTATCTGCAAGCTCTTGCAGTCGGTCCGGCCCGCTGTACTTCGACGGAATCAATCGGTGCGTGCCGCGGCGGTGAAGGAGTGCAGTCGGCGGCAGCGCCGCCACCCTCCGGTTCACAAGCCGGCCTGCCGCGCATCCAAAAGGCGGCGCACCGTACTCATCGCCGGCAAACCGCCTTGAATCATGTAGCCGAGAGGAGTACCGCCGCCAAAGATACGATTTGAGTTGCGCAGGCTGACCCATTCATCGGCGAGCCGCTGGCCGTGCAGCGAGTTCAGCGCCTTGAAGATACCCAGGAGATAGGAGATCCGCAGCAAGGTATCCGGATCCAGCACGCGATCGTGCGGATGCCGTTTCATTTCGTAGTAGGGGCCGTTAGTGACACCGCCCAGCAGATGTTTCGCGTCTGCGTCGCGCAGCTTCCATCGTTTGGTGAGGCGGAAGAAGCCCTTCAGCGCTGAGGCGCTCAGCCGCGCTCGCTCGTCCTTTGAGGCCAGGTTGACGGGCCGGACGAGAGCGTAGCGTGTTTCCGGGTAGGTTGGGGTCGACATGAGGCTCCTGTTCCGGAGAGTATGCGCTCCGGATCAGGAGTCTTCAATCATACGACGCGTGTCCTGGGCTACCGGGCCGGCCTGCTCTGCGTCGCCATTTCCTTCAGGACGCTGCCGCACTCTTGCCGATCATCCGGCATCTGGCTCGGCGAGCAGGGGCGGTCTGCTCCGAGCGCTTGACACGATGTCTAATATTAGACATGATGAACAATCATGGACAAACGGCCGCGCAAGACGCAGGGACCCTCTCGCCAGGACGTGGCCGCGGGCCCGGCGTTCCTGTCCCCCGAGCGGTTTCAACCTAAGGCTCGAGGAAGACTCGGCGCCCCCGCCCTTCGTACCTTCGCTGCGATCACCGAGCGCTGGAAACTCTCCGAAGCTCAGCGTCTGAGCGTTCTGGGCTTCCCGGGCCGCTCGACCTATCACTACTGGCTAGCCAAAGCGCGCGACCGAAAACGAGTCCTGCTACCTGTCGATACTTTGTTGCGCCTCTCGGCAGTGCTCGGGATTCACAAAGACCTCAGGATCCTGTTTGGACGCTCGGAAGATGAAGGCGCCTGGCTGAAGAAACCACACGACGCCCCCGTCTTCGGCGGCCAGCCTCCTATCAATCTGGTGACGAGTGGCACTCAGGACGGCCTGATGCTGGTGCGACGTTACTTGGATGCCTGGCGCGGCGGCGTGTTCGCAGCACCGAATGCGGCCGACCGAAACTTCGAGCCGTACTCGGACGACGACATCGTCATCGTGTGAAGAACGGGATCTGATGATGGTCACCGCTATAGTTGATGGGCCGACCCACCGGCTGATCCCCTCCCGCTATCCGCCCATCTCAGCCTTCGAATCCGTCGCCTCAGCAGATGACCTCGAGGCCGTCATGGAACTCGAAGGATGGACCAACGATCGTCTCGTGCTTGAGCGCGTAGCACGCCTGAAGAAGAGCGAATGGGTGTACGGCGTGCCCAACGCCAGCGTCATCATGGCCTCGTTCCTCCACGGCGGACCCGCGGGCCTCAGGTTCACATCCGCCGATCTGAACGGCTGGTATGCGAGCCTCGCGCGACGCACCGCGATTGCCGAAGTCGCTCACCACCTGCGCCGCGAAGCCGTCAACATGCGCGTCCCGTCCCTGACACTTCACTATCGCACCTACACGGCGAAGTTGCTCGGAACCTACCAGGATATACGCGGCATGGCAGCCACCCGCCCAGATCTCTACAAAGCAGATGACTACACCGCCTCTCAGACCTTCGGTGAAGCCCTCCGTGCCTCAGGAGGTGACGGTATCCTGTACGACAGCGTACGACATGTCGGTGGCACCAACGTCGTTGCCCTGCGGCCGAAGAATGTACGCGACGTCGTAATGGGCACGCATTACGAAATCACCGCGCCGGTTTCCGGCAAGGTGATCGCGCGTACCTTAACGTAGATCTAACGCGCGAGGCTCTCCTCACTGCGCTAAGTGCTTGGCAGCGTCGGCGCGCCGCGGGCCATTTACGGCAGCGTGAGCGTCTATTTCTAGGCAAGGCGCGGTTACGCCGAACGCGCTACGCTGTGCACGGGCGACCCGGCCCGTTACGAAATGAGGAGGTATGGACAGCGGTGTCCCCAAACTGAGCCTCGCCGACTATATCGGCGCACGCGGACATCCCGGCCGGTGCGTTCCTCCAACAACGACTACGGGAGATTGGCCTCGCGGAGTCGCCCAACTGAGCAACGATCCTCGCCCTATATTAGAGCTGGTGGCCTGACGTGACAGAAGCTCTGCATGGGCTGATCGGTCTCGCCGTGCTCGTCCTGATCGGCATTGCACTCTCGGAGAACCGACGCGCGATTCAGCCTCGCGTTGTGTTGTCCGCGTTGGCTGCACAGGTTGCCATCGGAGCGCTGGCACTCTTCGTGCCTTGGGGTCGATTTGCACTGAGTCGCGCGGCCGGGGCGGTCAATCATGTGATCGAGTACGGCAACAAAGGCGTGGAATTTCTTTTCGGGGGCCTCGTCACGGCCAAGATGCACGACGTGTTCGGGGACACTGGCTTCGTCTTCGCATTCCGCGTACTTCCTGCCATCATTTATGTGTCCGCACTCATCGCAGTCTTGTATCACATGGGGGTGATGCGCTGGATCATCGTTGGTTTGGGCACCGCATTCCAAAGGCTCATTGGCGTGAGCAAGATCGAATCATTCTCGGCCGTAACGACGATCTTTCTCGGTCAGAGCGAGATGCCCGCTGTGCTGAAGCCGTTTGTCGGACAACTGCGCGGAACGGAGCTGTTCGCAATCATGACGAGCGGTATGGCGGCTGTAGCCGGGTCAACGCTTGCGGGCTACGCCGGTCTCGGTGTGCGGCTCGATTACCTGATTGCCGCCTCATTCATGGCAGTTCCCGGCGGCCTGTTGTTCGCCAAGATCATCTGCCCCGGCACCGGGACGAGCAACGTCGCGCTCGATAACTTGTACTTCGACGAGCGACCTGCGGCCAACGTGATCGAGGCGACCGCCGCAGGGGCTGCCGTAGGGCTGCGTGTCGCGGTCAATGTGGGCGCCATGCTGATCGCGTTCATCGGTGTTATCGCATTGCTTGATGGAATCGTCGGCGGCTTGATGGCCGAGCTTGGGCATCCTGGTGTCAATCTCGAGACGCTTCTCGGGTACGCGTTCGCACCGCTGGCATGGTTGATCGGCGTGCCTTGGGGACAAGCGAGCATTGCCGGCAATCTGATCGCGCAGAAAGTTATTCTCAACGAATTTGTCGGCTACGCGGCTCTTTCGCCCTATCTCAGGGATCACGCTGCCGTCGTCGCGTCCGGTCTCACGGCGCTGGATGCGAAGACGATCGCAATCTTGTCCTTCGCCCTGTGCGGCTTTGCGAACTTGTCGTCCATCGCGATTCTCACGGGTGGGTTCGGTGCGGTGGCGCCGCACCTGCGGCCGGAGATTGCGCGTTATGGGCTCCGAGTGGTCGCAGCAGCCTCGCTGTCGAATCTGGCGAGCGCGACGATCGCCGGTTTCTTGCTCGGGTCCGGGGCCTAACTGTTCGCTCAATGTTCTGCCAACCACCGGCGAACCTACCCGTCTATGCCGATCCTCGCATAGACGGGGTAAGTCCTACACTAACAGCAATTCCCGCCGTCTTCGGTCGCAGCTCAATCCCTGTGCCCGTGCTGAGCGAATTCGCCGACGAACGAACCCATCCCGCTGGACTCCCCGAACCTCGTCGGCACCTTCCAGATGATTGCCGTATTGTTGACGTCATCGATCGCCGCAAACCGCACGACACCCGCGACATTACTGCGATCGAAATCGAGGCTGAAAGCGCCGCCCAGGGCGGCATCGACCGGCTGCTGTGCAACGAACTGGCCAGCGAGCGTGAACTCCACGATTTCGCTCGGCTGATTCGCGTCCGCGGTCGCGACGACGCCGTCACTGTTTGCTACAAACAGATTGCCGTTCGGTCCCAGGACCAGCCCGAGCGGCGCATGCAGGTGCATCTGGTCTGCGAAGGTGACCGTGCCCTTCCCCAGGTCAGCCGTTGCCCGCGCGGCGTTGGCGACCCTGAAGATCATGTTGTCGCCGGTCGAAGCGACGTATAGGGCGTCCTGGCGCGGGTCAAAGGCCAGACCGGAAGGGCCGATCACGAGCACCGCGGGGTCGAGCTTATGTACATAGCCGGAGGCGATCTTGGTGAGGTTCTTCGCGGTCACCGTGTTATTGGCGACATCCAATTCCAGGCGGGTCACGGTTCCGTCCAACACATTGGCGACGAACAACAGTGCGCGGTTGCCCATGTCGTGAACGGTCAGCTCCCACGGGCCATTGAGCAGGTTCGGATCCGCGATTGACGTCACCAGGACCCCGTTCTTGTCGAGGACCAGCACTGAGCTCTTTTGGACCGTTGCTATCGTACCGTCGAGTGTCGGGAGATTGGCAACGAGAACGAAGCCCGCTCGCAGGGCCCACAGCCCCGCGGTAAGGCCAACGCCGGTGCCTGTGAAGAAGGTGGATTGCTTGCCGTTTGGCTGAATCCTGACAATGGTCGTTCCCAAGCCCGCATGCGGGACTTTGTTGTCATAGTTGGTGACCAGCAGATCGCCGGGCTTGAGGACGCCCCCGGCTGCGAAGCGTGGCGGCACGAAGGCGACACCGTAGGGATTGACATCGCCGTTCGTCGCGACCGTTGTTGCAGTGACCGCCAGCGGCAGAATCGGGACAGCAGCGTCATCGTCCTCAGCCAGCGCCGCTGCCGCGGCACCCAGCCCCAATGCCGCACCCGCTGCGGATGCGACCAATATCCCCGCACGGAGCCATCGTCCCTTGCCTGCGGAGCCCGCCGAAGTTTCTCGAACCATACTCGTTCCCCTTACATTTGATTCATCCAAAATGTCATGTCCGTCGATGCCGCGCGCAACGCCTGTCAGGTCGTTTGCGGCGGCGAGGCCGCGGCATCCGGAACCGTACGCGGTTCACAACAGCATTTACATGTTATGAAAAGGAAACAGGCTGTCGTCATGTCCAGTACTGACTCGGACATCCGGGCGCGCACTATTTTGCAGTGAGGATGGAACCGAGGGACGGCAGGCCGGAAAAGCCGACGAATTCATCGCACCGAGCGAGTCCTCCCGAATGCCGGGAGAGTTGCTTTGTCGCACAGTGTGTACATTCTGAAGCAGGCAGGTGGGGTGCACATTTTCATGTTCCCACGGCCCCGAAAGCGCTCCGCTGTGCGTGGGCAACCCGCCCCGCGGCCAACTGAAGAGGTATGCCAGCCATGACGGATGCTCTGCATGGACGTCGATGGCCAGTTGCGGATCGGCGCTTCGGTTACCCGCACTCACTACACCCTTGGCCGCCAATTCGCCGCACTCGATGCGAATGGCAACGCCACGATCTCGACGCTGTATGCTCTACATCCTCTTCATTCGATCACTCGTGGGTGGCCTGGATACGCAAGACACTCACTTCGGATGCACGGCGCAGGCGGCGCTTCCGCTGCACATACGTCTGAAAGGTTCTGCAAAGCTTCCAACCTCACGGTGCACAGTGGTTGGGTTGTAATGCGCCGCCGTTCATCTGTACGCCGGCACCAACAGCATCCGGGAACATCTTGCAACGATTCTGAAATGGCATCCGCCGTGCCTTCAGAGTAACCTCCTGTATCACGGGAGACGAAGAAAAGTTCGGGATGACGAACCGCCCAATATTCCAATGATTGAAATGTTCAGGCTGACATGTTTGCGTGCCGAGCGGCGCTCGCTGTGCTCGAACTTCGTGCGACTCCGGAACGATGGTGACATGGACTAAGAACAGACGGCTAATTCCGCCAGGAGGCGAACATGTTCAGACTGTCGCGACTGCTAACCATGTGCACCCTGCTGCTGCTCGGGTATTCGAGCAGCAGCCTGGGTGGTCAGCCCGCCGGGCTCCGGTGCAACGACCAGACCGGATACTTGTGCGCCGAGACGTTCGATTCGATCGGCTATGCCGGCGAATACACCGGGCACGACGAGCCCTCGCTGATCTTCTATTCAAACCAACGAGGATCCGGGTATTCGAGCACCTACCTGCTGCGGGTTCCCAAAGATCCCCCTACTCTACCCACGCAGGACGGCAAGGGCGGAACGTTCAACTTCCAGCTCCATCCGGCGTTCTGGGTCAGTATGGCCGTATGCGATGACCAATCCGCGCCGAACCCCGGAGGCTCCGCCGTAGGCCCGAATATCCGCTGCAGACCTGACACCGATCGAAATATCTTCGACGGCTCCGACTCGAGCAAGGCGGATTACATCGGCAAGCACCCCGGCACCGCGTTCGTTGAAATGCAATTTTACCCACCGGGTTGGGTGAGCCCCTGTGGCGCCATCGGCGACCGCACCCGGTGGTGCTCGGCCCTCAACATCGACAGCCTGTCTATTAATTACAACGCGAATACGACCAACAACGATGCTTGTCTGAATGCGGCAGGGCAGGAGTATGTGAATTTCGCCTTCATCACGAAGAGTGGCATACCGACCGGCCCACCGAGCCCGCTGCTCGCAACCGCCGCGACCTTCACGCCGAACGGCGATACGCTCTTTTATAATCCCGGCGATCAGTTGCGGGTGACGCTCGAAGATACCCATCATGGGCTCAAGGTCACGATCGTCGATCTCACGACTGGGGAGCGAGGCACGATGGTTGCCAGCGCCGCAAACGGGTTTGCCCAGGTTCTGTTCGATCCAAAGGGCGCGGATTGCAATCCCGCCACCCACAACATCCCTGCGGACTTCCATGCAATGTACGCGACGTCGAGCGAGCACACGCGAGTACCGTGGGCTGCGCACTCTTACAACATCTCCTTTTCGGATGAGATCGGCCACTTTGAGTACTGCAATGCAGTCAATTCCCAAGGAGGCCATTGCACGGTGGATGGGGTCCACGATCTGGACAATGGATTGCCCACGGGCGCCGAAGACGATCAAGGGTGCTTCGATGGAAACTTTACCGGCTCCGCCGGACTCGTTGCCATCGGCGGATGTACGAGCACGGACTTTGATTTCGACGGAGTGCCGTATCGGCTGGTTTGGCCCGGAACGCAGAAGAACGCGCAACTCGATCGTTCGCTGCACGCACGACCTGTCGAGTTCACGAGTCCGGTCTTCGAGGACGATGAAGGGGAGTCGCGGAACTACAGCCGCGTCGCGTTCGAGGCCGACTTGCCACGGATTGAATCGAACACCAATCCGCCCTGCCAACGGCACCTCTCCAATCCTGCCGATCCCAATCCCGGCCAGGACTGTGTGAATCCACCCAAGGGCGCGGATTTCTACCCGATCTTCACGACGGCCAGATCGGAAGGAGGGGACGAAGAGGACGCACGGTGCATTTGGCGCTTGGGCGGTCCCTTGCTGCCGCAGACTACAAACACATTTGGCGGAACGTCAACCGCGGAATACGGGCCGTTGCTGCAGCTCGCGTATCCGGATGTGGGCGGAAAAGTCACGCTACGCTTGAACGACTTCCGCAGAGTGCTGCCTTCCAATCCTTGCAGGTCCCGCGTTGGCGGTGGTTGAAGATTGACCGTTGAAGATTGACTCGAAAGCTCGGTCGGGTGCGCCGCGATGCGCGCCCGATCGAGCTCGGGGCGCTCAGATGAACCCGGCGAGTTCCTCGGCGGCCTTAGACCCGCGCGAGTACGAGGGCTGCAATATAGAGCGCCGCAGACAATAGGATGCCGCGAAATGGGACGCTGAACCAGTAGAGCTTTCCCAACAGGGCATATCCAGTGAGAAGCAGCAGGCCGACCACCTGGAGAAACGGCGACTGAAAAAACAACAGGGAGTGCTCGAGCGCCAGGTACCCGTAAATGAGACCGAAAAAGATGGTGCCATAGGCGTGGCTTGCATTGAAACCGATCCAGGCCTTCCACATCGT
>JAQGOF010000006.1 GCA_028293745.1 Gammaproteobacteria bacterium
CGTACGTCTCGGCCATCACCTTCGTCAGCGCCGCCGTCAGCGTCGTCTTGCCGTGATCCACGTGCCCAATCGTCCCCACGTTCACGTGCGGCTTGCTGCGTTCGAACTTCTCTTTCGACATGGCCCAGTATCCTCGGAATAAAACAGTTATTGCTTGATGATCGTGTCAGCAATGTTTGGCGGCACTTCCACGTACTTCTCGAACTCCATGGTGAAGGTCGCGCGACCCTGACTCATGGAACGAACCGTGGTGGCATAACCAAACATCTCGGACAGAGGCACTTCGCCGGTAATGACTTTGCCCGACGGACCCTCGTCCATACCCGTGATCTGCCCGCGGCGCCGGTTCAAGTCGCCGATGACATCACCGGAATACTCTTCAGGCGTTACGACCTCGACCTTCATAATGGGCTCGAGCAGGACCGGCTTCGCTTTCCTGAAGCCTTCCTTGAAGCCTATCGAGCCGGCGATCTTGAACGCCATTTCGTTCGAATCGACGTCGTGGTACGAACCGTCGAACGCCGTCACCTTCACGTCTACGATCGGATAACCGGCGATGACGCCTGTGTCAACGGCTTCCTTGATGCCCTTGTCCACGGCCGGAATGAACTCGCGAGGCACGGCGCCGCCGACAATGCCATTCACGAACTCATACCCCTTGCCGGGATTGGGCTCGAGCTTGAGCCAGATGTGGCCGTATTGGCCGCGGCCACCGGACTGACGCACAAACTTGCCTTCAGACTCAACCTTTCCGCGAATCGTTTCGCGGTAGGCCACCTGCGGCTTGCCGACATTCGCCTCGACTTTGAACTCGCGACGCATGCGGTCGACGATGATCTCTAGGTGCAGCTCGCCCATGCCCGAAATGATGGTCTGACCCGACTCCTGGTCCGTCGCCATCCGGAACGAAGGGTCCTCCTTCGCGAGGCGCTGAAGCGCCAGACCCATTTTCTCCTGGTCGGCCTTCGTCTTCGGCTCAACGGCCACGGAGATGACAGGCGCCGGGAAAATCATCTTCTCCAGCGTGATGACCTTTTCGAGGTCGCACAGCGTGTCGCCGGTGATAACGTCCTTCAGACCCACCGCGGCAGCAATATCGCCCGCGCGCACTTCCTTGATCTCCGTGCGTTCGCTCGCGTGCATCTGCAGAAGGCGCCCGATCCGCTCCTTCCTGTCCTTCGACGGCACGTACACGGTATCGCCCGAGTTGAGCGTCCCGGAGTACACGCGGAAGAACGTGAGGTTGCCGACGAACGGATCGTTCAAAATCTTGAATGCCAGGGCCGCAAAAGGCTCCTCATCACTTGCCTTGCGCGTCGCTGGCTCGCCGTTGGCATTCATGCCTTTTACGGGGGGCATTTCAGGCGGAGACGGCATGAACTCGATGACGGCATCGAGCAGCGCCTGCACACCCTTGTTCTTGAACGCCGTGCCGCACATGACCAGCACGATCTCGTTCTTGATGGCGCGGTCACGCAGCCCCTGCCGGATCTCCGACTCGGACAGCTCCTCACCTTCGAGGTACTTGTTCAGCAGCTGCTCGTTCCCCTCGGCAGCGGCCTCGATCATCTTTGCGCGGTATTCCTCGGCCTGGGGCCTGAGGTTCGCGGGAACGTCGCGGTACTCGAACTTCATCCCCTGGGTTTCCATGTCCCAGTAGATGGCTTTCATGCGGATGAGATCGACCACACCCTCGAAGGCCTCTTCCGCACCGATCGGAACCTGGATCGGCACCGGGTTGCCGCGCAGGCGCGTCCTGATCTGGTCGATGCAGCGGAAGAAGTTCGCGCCGGCGCGATCCATCTTGTTGACGAACGCGATGCGCGGGACGGCATAGCGGTTCATCTGGCGCCAGACCGTCTCCGACTGCGGCTGCACGCCCGACACTGCACAGAACAGTGCAACCGCACTGTCGAGCACGCGCAGCGAACGCTCGACTTCAATGGTGAAGTCCACGTGGCCGGGCGTGTCGATGATATTGATCCGGTGCTCGGGGAAGCTGTTGTCCATCCCCTTCCAGAAGCAGGTCGTGGCGGCAGCCGTGATGGTGATGCCGCGCTCCTGTTCCTGCTCCATGTAGTCCATGACAGCCGCGCCGTCGTGAACTTCACCGATCTTGTGCGACACCCCTGTATAAAACAGGATGCGTTCGGTCGTCGTCGTCTTCCCCGCGTCAATGTGCGCGGAGATTCCGATGTTCCGATACCGCTCGATTGGCGTCGCGCGTGCCACAGTAACTGCCGATCCTATAGAGAGGCCTGAATGGCCCAGTGGGCCGCTGGCTTACCAGCGGTAGTGCGCGAAGGCCTTGTTGGCCTCCGCCATGCGATGCGTGTCCTCGCGCTTGCGGACGGCGGCACCACGGTTTTCCGCGGCGTCCATCAGTTCGTGAGCAAGGCGAAACGCCATGGACTTCTCGCTGCGGTCACGAGCAGCCTCGATGACCCAGCGCATCGCCAGTGTCTGGCGGCGAGTCGAGCGAACTTCAACCGGGACCTGATAGGTGGCACCACCAACACGGCGTGACTTCACTTCGACAACAGGCTTGACGTTGTCCAACGCAACGGACAGCACGTCGATCGACTCGGCGCCCTTCTTCCCGGTCTTCTCGCCGATACGGTCCAGAGCGCCGTAAATGATGCGCTCAGCCGCCGACTTCTTGCCGCTCTTCATGATGACGTTCATGAACTTGGCCAGCATGTCGTTGTTGAATTTCGGGTCCGGCAGAATGGTGCGGACCGGAGCTTGGGCTCGACGAGACATATAACCTTCTTTACGGGCCTACGGCCCGAACTTTCCACGCGGCTCGCGCTGCGCGCGAACCGCGAACATCACTTTTTCGGACGCTTCGCGCCGTACTTGGAGCGCGACTGCTTGCGCTCACCTACGCCGGCGCAATCGAGCGTCCCGCGCACCGTGTGGTAACGCACTCCCGGGAGGTCCTTCACGCGGCCGCCGCGGATGAGAACTACCGAGTGCTCTTGCAGATTGTGGCCTTCGCCACCGATGTAGCTGGTGACCTCATAGCCATTGGTCAACCGGACACGGCAGACCTTCCGAAGGGCGGAATTCGGCTTTTTCGGCGTCGTGGTGTACACGCGCGTGCACACGCCGCGCTTCTGCGGGGAAGCCCCCAGCGCCGGAACTTTCGTTTTCTCTGCCCTGGTCCGGCGCGGCTGCCGGATAAGCTGACCAGTGGTCGCCATACTGAGATTTTCTCCAAGATCCTGCGTCGAGCATGCTCGCTCGTTAGACGACCGGGCCGCCTTCGAGAGGCGGCCCGGTGCTGAAGTCACTGCTTTCGACCCAGCGTGCAGTACGGGCCGGATCGATAAAGGCCGGCGATTCTAGGTATGGGGCGCTGGAGTGTCAACCGCTAGAGGGACCCGCGACATCAGAATCGCCCCCACGACGTCCCTTCAGGTGCCGGCTGAAGCCAATACCGATCGCCCGGAGTCGCCCTCCCTGCCCGCAATGCATCACAAAGACGGGGCTTCAGCCTGGCCATGGCCCGGTGGGGGGAGTAGGTCCCAGCTTGGGACCCAATATTAATGAGCAGCCCGCCCCGGCATAAGACGGCCACGGCGCCGGACGCCTTGGCGCGCGCCACACTGCTCGCCGCCAAGCGGGCCTTCCCGTCCGCGCACCGGGGCTGGCGGCGCTTCCGGTGGAACCGGCCGCAGCACATCCTGCACACACATATATATGCGAGTCGGCGACTGTGAGGCTGTTGCAAAAGCCAACGAGCATGCAACCCACCACGCACTCGACTACGTGCTTGTAGAGGACCTGTAATCCAGACAACCATTTGTGAACCCGTTGGAGGCGCCCTACGATGACTGCCCCTGACCCGCCAGAGAAAAGAAACATGGGCGCCACTCTTTCCGGCATTCGCAGTTTTGCGTTAGGACTCGCGCTGGCCGGCGTCAGCCTGCTCGCCAGCGGCCCAACCCGGGCCGCGGACATCTACGCTGCCGCCGTTCAACACCCCGGCCGCACCGCTGACGACCAGAAGCGCGATGCACTCGATCATCCGGCCGAGATCCTGCGTCTCGGCGGCATCAAGCCGGGCATGCGCGTCGCCGATTTCATGGCCGGTGACGGCTACTACAGCGAACTATTGAGCTATGTCGTGGGACCCAAGGGCCACGTGCTGTTGATCAACAATACGTCCTTCGACCGCTGGGCCGGCAACGCGTGGCAGGGAAGAATCGCCCACAACCGCCTGCCCAACGTCGAGCACCAGACCGTCGATCTCAATCACATGGAGCTGGCGGATGGCTCGCTCGATGCCATCCTGATCATCAAGGCGTACCATGATCTGTATTGGGTGGACTCCGACAAGAGCAACTGGCCGACCGTCGACACACCGGCCGTACTCGACAAGCTCGTAAAGACGCTGAAACCCGGCGGCACCCTCGTGATCGTGGATCATTCATCGAAGCCCGGCGCCGGCAACACCGTCGCATCCTCCCTGCATCGGATCGACGAAGCGTATGCGCTTCACGATTTCGAATCACGCGGCCTGAAGTTGGTCGCCAAGAGCGACGCGCTGCGCATAGCGGACGACCCACGCACCCAGGTGTCCTACAAGGAGCCGATCCTGGGCAAGACCGACCGCTTCGTGCTGGTATTGCGCAAGCAGGCTGGCTAGCTGCCAATTGACTTAATCCGACGAGTTCCGGAGGGACCATCCTGACCCACGTGACTACGCTGCGCGAGATTGCAGATCGCGCAGCCTTCTGTCCCATCTATCTATGCCAGAATCGGCAGTCGCCATTGCTTCGATTGCTCAAAACCCTATGACATGTCTCGACTTGCGGAGCTGCCGCCTCTCGCCAGTATTACTCCTCGCACTCTTCGCTGTAACGATCGTCGCGCCGCTGTCGCGCACGTACGCGGCGGCGACCCAAACCCCTCCCGTTCCCACCAACGTGGAAAACGCGGTGGTCAAAGTGTTCTCTACGCTGCGCTATCCCGATCCGTTCAAACCCTGGACAAAGCAAGCTCCCAGCGAAGTGACTGCCTCGGGCGTTGTCATCGAAGGCAAGCGCATCCTGACGAACGCACACGTCGTTCTGTATTCCAGCCAGGTGCAGATCCAGGCCAACCAGGCGGGCGACAAGATCTCCGCGACCGTCGTGGGCGTCGCGCCTGGAATCGACCTGGCGGTCCTGAAGCTCGATGACGAGTCGTTCTTCAAAACACACGCGCCGATCAACCGCGCGGCCGCTCTGCCGGACATCAAGGATCCAGTGCTGGCGTATGGGTTCCCCACGGGCGGCAATGCCTTGTCGATCACCAAGGGAATCATCTCGCGCATCGAGTTTGTGCCGTACAACTTCCCGGTCTCCGGGTTGCGCATCCAGATCGATGCGGCCATCAATCCGGGCAACAGTGGTGGACCCGCCATCGCGGGCGACAAAATGATTGGCCTGGCATTCAGCCACCTGGACCAGGCGCAGAACATTGGCTACATCATCCCCAACGAGGAAATCGACCTGTTCCTCGAGGACATCGCAGACGGGCACTACGACGGGAAACCGGCAATGCTCGATGAGCTGCAGACGCTCGAGAATCCGGCGCTGCGCGCGTTCCTGAAAGTGGACAAGTCGGTCGAGGGCATCGTGGTGCACCGGCCCGATCTCACCAACTCGTCCAGCCCTCTGAAGGAGTGGGACGTGATTACCAGGATCGCCGGTACGCCGATCGATGACCAGGGAATGATCAAGCTGGGAGCGGACAAGCGCGTCAACTTCCAGTACCTGATCCAGAAGGTGGCGAAGAACAACAAGGTGGGCTTGACGATCGTCAGGGCAAACAAGGCCATGGACGTTGAATTGCAAGTCGCCAATGACCGCCATACCCTGATGTCAGACCTGCGCGGCCAGTATCCGTCGTATTTCGTCTACGGCCCGATGGTGTTTTCCCGAGCGACGATGCAGTTTCTCGGCTTCATGCGTAACAATCCCGGCATCATGTCATCGCTGGGCTACATTGGCAGCCCGCTGATCACCCGGCTGGGCGATACGCCGAGCGCCGAGCGCGAAGAGCTGGTCGTCATCTCCTCGCCGTTTTTCCCGCACAAGCTGGCCAGCGGATACAGCAACCAGTCCGCCGGAGTCATCTACTCGGTCAACGGCATCCAGGTGCACAGCCTGAAGCACCTCGTCGCGGTGCTGCGCGACCTTCAGGATGAGTTCGTGGTGTTTGAATTCGATCACCGCGATGGTGAATCGCTGGTATTCCCACGCAAGGAGATGGTCGGTGCAACAGAGGAAATCCTCACCGACAACGGCGTCCGGGCGCAGGGCTCTGCTGACATGATGGAAGTGTGGCAAACCAAGGTCGCTGCCGCTTCAAGATAAGCGATTGCGGGCCCGCAAACAGCATTCCGCTCACGGCCGCCGTTAGCGCTACGTTATTTTTCCTCCCGCGGGCGCATTTTTTAACCTTCAGCGCGACTTGTCCGCACCCGAGAGCGAATGCCGCGGTGGTTTCGCTGACATACTATGGGTGCGGCAGGTCGTGAAACGACCCTGGAGCGATGCCCTGTGACCACCCTGAAAGCGCGGCCTTGTGACGAGTTGGTCATCCGCTCGACCCCGAGTGCGGCACCGTGCGCGAAGCGGCAGCAGACGTGGGTGCTGGTTGCGGCAGTGCTCGGATCCAGCATGGCTTTCATCGACTCGTCAGTGGTCAATGTAGCTCTGCCGAAGATGGAGTCCGACCTCGCGACGACCCTCCCGGCAATGACCTGGGTGATCAACGCCTACACACTCTGCATGTCGGCCCTGTTGCTCATCGGCGGCGCCGCGGCGGACCAGATCGGACGGCGCCGGATCTTCATCACCGGCCTCAGCATCTTCGCGGTCGCCTCGGTCGGATGCGGCCTGGCGCCAGGAGTGGAGGTCCTCATACTCGCGCGCGCTGTGCAGGGAGTCGGGGCTGCGCTGCTGATTCCCTGCTCGCTCGCAATTATCGGCGCCGCATTCGACGAAAAGGAGCGCGGTGCCGCGATTGGCGTGTGGTCGGGAGCCTCTGCCATAGCTGCGGGTGCGGCGCCCTTGATGGGAGGCTGGCTGGTCGATCACGGGTCGTGGCGGGCGATCTTTCTCATCAACCCTGTCATAGCTGTGGCGACCATTCTCATCGCCTTGCGGCATTTGCCCGAGAGCATCGATCCCGAGGCGCAGAAAGGTCTGGATGGGCGCGGCGCAGCGCTGGCGTTCTTCGGGTTGGGCCTGGTCGTCTACGGCTTGATTGCGGCCTCTGAGCAGGGTTGGCGCAGCCCGATCGTAATCGGGTCGGTGCTGCTGGGAGCAGCGCTGCTGGTGGGTTTCGTGCTGGCCGAGCGGCGCAGCCCTGCACCCATGATGCCGCTGAACGTGTTCCGTTCGCTGACCTTCAGCGGAGTCAACATTCTCACCCTGCTCCTGTATGGAGCCCTGGGCGGAGCGATGTTCTTTCTGCCGTTTCTGCTGATCCAGGTATACGGCTATACGGCTACCCAAGCCGGCGCGGCGTTCCTGCCGTTTACGATTGTCCTGGCCCTGCTGTCGCGCTGGGGCGGCCGACTCGTAGACCGGTACGGCGCGCGCCTTCCTCTAATCGTGGGACCCGTGGTCGTGGCAGTGGGTTTTTTTCTGCTGAGCATGCCGGGAACCGAGGGTAGCTACTGGACGACGTTTTTCTTACCGATGGTCGTTCTTGGATTCGGTATGGCCATTACCGTGGCGCCGCTGACAACCACGGTGTTGAATTCGGTGGCTCAGCATCAGACTGGCGTTGCTTCAGGCATCAACAATGCTGTCGCCCAGGTCGCCAGCCTGCTCATGATCGCCATCCTGGGAACCGTAGGCCTCTCCACGCTGAACCGCTCCCTCGATCAGCACCTGGCACGGAGTCAAGCAAGTTCCGACGTTCACAGGATCGTCGATGCCGCGCGGAAGGGCTTTGTGATGCCCGGCGTGCCGGCAGGTACACCAGAGCCAGCCCGCCAGGCCGCTCACACAATCATCGCCGATTCGTTCCTGAACACGATTCACCGCGTGATGCTGATCGCGGCATCCCTCGCTCTCGCAAGCGCCGCGTCCGCGGCGCTGACGATCAGGACTTCGCCCGCTTCTCGCGAAGCTCCCACAGCTTCCTAACGACCCCAATAAAAAGGCCGGCGAAAGCTTGCGCTCTCGCCGGCCCGGTTTTCACCCACTAACGGGGCTGCCGTTAGCCGCCGACACCTACCCTTCGGCGCTCTCCGACTCCGCTCCGACACTCGACGATTCCTCGATGTCGGGCAGGCCACCGCCCACGTCCATGAAGCTGCGGCGATTGGGGCCCTCCGTCTTGCGACGGCGGGAAGCATGGGCCGCGAAGCCCGTGCCTGCCGGGATGAGCCGGCCGACGATCACGTTTTCCTTCAGGCCGCGCAGGTCATCCTTCAGACCGCGCACGGCCGCTTCTGTCAGCACGCGAGTGGTCTCCTGGAACGAAGCCGCCGAAATGAACGACTCGGTCGCCAAAGAGGCCTTGGTGATGCCCAACAGCATGGGTTCCCAGGTCGACTGATGCTTGCCCTCGGATTTCTGCTTCGCGATGACATCGAGCAGCCGGCCTCGATCCATCTGTTCGCCGCGCAACAGGGCCGAATCGCCGGCATCCAACACCTCGATCTTGCGCAGCATCTGCCGCACGATGACTTCGA
>JAQGOF010000084.1 GCA_028293745.1 Gammaproteobacteria bacterium
TGGGTGAAATTGCGGGCGCCCGCGGCGCTCGGCAGTATCTTCACCAGTCCCCGATAGGTGTTCTCGCCGTGGCCGGCCGAGATTCCCTTGGCGACGATGGTGCTGCGCGTGTCGCGGCCGATGTGAATCATCTTGGTGCCGGTGTCAGCCTGTTGATGATTGTTCACCGTCGCAACCGAATAGAACTCGCCGATCGAGCCTTCGCCGCGCAGCACGCAGCTCGGATACTTCCAGGTGATGGCCGAGCCCGTTTCCACCTGCGTCCAGGAAATGCGCGAATTGCGGCCGCGGCACTCACCGCGCTTGGTCACGAAGTTATAAATCCCACCGACACCGTTGGCATCGCCGGGATACCAGTTCTGCACCGTCGAGTACTTGATGTAGGCATCGTCCAGTGCCACGAGCTCGACGACTGCAGCGTGGAGTTGGTTCTCATCACGCATCGGGGCGGTGCAACCTTCGAGGTAGCTCACCTGGCTGCCGGCATCGGCGATGATGAGAGTGCGCTCGAACTGGCCGGTCTTCGCTGCATTGATGCGAAAGTACGTGGACAGCTCCATGGGGCAGCGCACGCCCTTCGGCACGTATACAAACGAACCGTCGGTAAATACCGCTGAGTTGAGGGCAGCAAAGAAGTTGTCGGAATGCGGCACGACCGTCCCGAGATACTGTTCGATCAGCTCGGGATGATTCTGTACGGCTTCCGAGAACGGGCAGAACACGACGCCCGCCGCCGCCAGCCGGTCTTTGAACGTCGTAGCCACCGAGACGCTGTCGAACACGGCATCAACGGCGACGCCTGCAAGCCGTGCGCGCTCGTGCAGCGGCACGCCCAGCTTTGCGTAGGTTTCCAACAATTTCGGGTCGACCTCGTCCAGGCTCTTCGGACCGTCCGTTTTCTTCTTCGGCGCCGAGTAATACGAGATGGCCTGGTAGTCGATCGGGGTGATCCGCACGTGTGCCCAATGCGGTTCGGGCATCGTCAGCCAGTGGCGCAGGGCCTTGAGCCGCCATTCGGTCAGAAAGGCGGGCTCGTTCTTCTTGCGCGAAATCAGCCGGACGACGTCCTCGTCCAGGCCCGGCGGCACGGTGTCGGACTCGATATCAGTCACGAAGCCGTGCTGATAGCCGCGGCTCATCAGGCTTTCGAGCTGGTCAGCCGTTTCACTCATACACTCTCACTCATGTCGATTCACTCCCGATGGGCCCACGCGCGTGGCCGCAGTCTGCATCTCTCGCTCGAGCTCCGGCAGCCGGACCTGGGTCGTGTCGAGTCCGGCGAGTTGCGCCAGGCTCACCTCGTACAGGGAGCGCCGAATCGCTAAATTCAGGCGCTGCCAAACCCGGCTCACCCGGCAGGTCCCTTCGATGTCGCAATTGCCGTGGCCGACCGAACAGTCCGTCAACGCCACCGGACCCTCCAGCGCGTCCAGAATTGCGGCCGCACTGATCTGCGTGGCAGGGCGCGCGAGCTGGTAGCCGCCATGCAGGCCGCGAGTCGAGGCAACGAGTCCCGCCCGTTGCAGCTGCTTGAGCAGCTTGCTCACGGTCGGAGCCGCAATCCGCGTCTCCTCGGCAAGTGCCGTAGCCGTGCGAACGTGCTCCGGCTGCTCGGCGAGAGCGGCCAGGATCACGGTGGCGTAGTCGGTTAACTTGCTTATCCGCAGCATGGGGGTATCTCAGGCTATAGGACCATTTTAGTGCTATTTCCGTTCCATTCCAAGGGCCGCCCGTACCGTGGCCGGGCAGGTGAGGGCCCTGCCCCGGAAGGGCTAGTCCTGCCTTGGGGGCGAATTTGGTATTCTTAAGGCCCCTTGAGGCCCCTAACCGGAGATTCGAACGATGAACCAGGGTGAGCTCGCTCGCATTGCCAAGGCAATGGTGGCCAAGAACAAGGGCATACTGGCGGCGGACGAGAGCTCCGGCACCATCACCAAGCGCTTCAACAGCATCAAGATCGAATCCAGCGAAGAGAATCGCCGCACCTACCGCGAAATGCTCTTCACCGCGCCGGGCGCTGCCGAGTACATCAGCGGCGTGATCCTGTACGACGAGACCATTCGTCAAAAGACGAAGGACGGCACGCCGTTTCCGGAATACCTGGCGAAGCAGGGCATCATCCCGGGCATCAAGGTCGATACCGGTGCGAAGCCGCTGGCTTTCTTCAAAGGCGAGACGATTACCGAAGGTCTCGATGGCCTGCGCGAGCGCCTGGTGGAGTATTACAAGCTGGGCGCGCGCTTTGCCAAGTGGCGCGCCGTCATCGATATCGGCGACGGCATTCCGACTTCATTTGCGATCGAGGCCAATGCCCATGCCCTGGCGCGCTACGCGGCGCTCTGCCAGGAGAATGATATCGTGCCGATCGTCGAGCCCGAAGTCCTGATGGACGGCGCTCATACGATCGAGCGCTGTGAGGAAGTCACGATCACCGTTCTGCAGACGGTGTTCGATCAGCTGTTCGAGCACCGCATTCTGCTCGAAGGCATGGTTCTCAAGCCCAACATGGTCATCTCGGGAAAGAAGGCTCCGAAGCGGGCGGGTCCGGAGCAGGTTGCGGAAGCGACGCTGCGTGTGCTCAAGCGTCATGTGCCGCCGGCGGTTCCCGGTATCGCGTTCCTTTCCGGCGGTCAGTCATCCGAGGAAGCAACGTTGCACCTGTCGCTCATGAACAAGGCGGGCCCGCTGCCGTGGTCGCTGACATTCAGCTATGGCCGGGCGCTGCAGGATGATGCGCTGAAGACATGGGCTGGCCAGCCGGCCAACTTCGCTGCCGCCCAGAAGCAAATGGCGAAGCGCGCCAGGCTCAACAGCCTGGCCACGACGGGCAGCTACTCCTCGTCCATGGAGAGCCAGGCCGCCTGAGGCGGCTGCACAAGCTCCTGTGACAAAACCTGACTCGCTGCAAAGCGCGTCGCCGGCGCCGGCTGACGACGTGGTTGTTGACGTGCGCGCCGTGCATTACGCCGTCGACGGACGCGCCATATTTTCAAACCTCGACATCAAGGTCCGCCGGGGCCGTATTACTGCTGTCATGGGTCCCAGCGGCACCGGCAAGACCACGCTGCTGCGCCTGATAACCGGACAGATCGTCGCTGACTCCGGGCAGGTGATCGTGCTGGGCCGCGACGTCGAGCAGGCGAAGACCTCCGAGATCTACGCGCTGCGCAAGCGGATGGGCATGTTGTTTCAGAACGGCGCCCTGCTGACCGACATCAGCGTATTCGAAAATGTTGCGTTCCCGGTGCGCGAGCATACGGACCTGCCCGAGCCGCTGATTCGCAGGCTGGTCCTTACCAAGCTGGAGGCGGTGGGCCTGCGTGGCGCGGCGAACCTGATGCCGACCGAATTGTCGGGTGGGATGGCGAGACGTGTAGCGTTGGCCCGCGCCATCGTCATGGATCCCGAGATCCTCATCTATGACGAGCCGTTCGTGGGGCTCGATCCCATCTCGCTCGGAGTCATTCAGCGTTTGATCAAGCAGATGAACGAGGCCTTGGGCATCACCAGCGTGGTTGTTTCGCACGACGTACAGGAACTGGCCTCGATCGCGGACGATAGCTATCTGCTGTCCGGTGGCCGTGTGGTCGCCTCGGGCACGCCGCAGGAGCTCGCGAAGAGTGATTCGGAGGTGGTCCGCCAGTTCATGACGGGTGCCGCGGATGGTCCGGTGGCCTTTCACTACCCGGCGCCTGACTTGGGCCAGCAACTGCTGACGGAAGAAGAGCCGTGAGCAACGGTCACAAGGGCAATGGCTTGGGCAATGGCTTGCTGCTCGAGGGCATACGGCGCATGGGCGCGGTGCTCCTCTTCCTGTTCAAAATTCTCGCCCAGTGTCTGCCGGCGCTGGCTCGTCCGAGCCTCGTCATCGCGCAGATCTACAACGCAGGCGCCCGTTCGCTGATCATCATCATGCTGTCGGGGCTGTTTGTCGGCATGGTGCTCGGGCTGCAGGGATTCGAGCTGTTGCAACGATTCGGCTCCGAAGAGGCGCTGGGTACTGCGGCGGCCCTCGGGTTGTTGAAAGAGCTGGGACCCGTGGTGACGGCGCTGTTGTTTGCAGGGCGTGCCGGCACTGCGTTGACCTCCGAGATAGGCCTGATGCGCGCTACGGATCAGCTGACCGCGATGGAAATCATGGCGGTCGATCCGTTGCGTTACGTTGCCGCACCACGCTTCCTGGGTGGTCTGATCGCCATGCCGCTGCTGGCGGCCATTTTCAGCCTCATCGGACTGTTTGGAGCCCAGCTCATCGGCGTGCAGCTGATGGGCGTGGACAAGGGCGCTTTCTGGTCGCAGATGCAGGGTTCCGTCGGATTGAAAGACATTACGGAAGGGGTCGTCAAAAGCTTCGTCTTCGGTGCCACGTGCAGCCTGATCGCGGTGCATGAGGGCTACAACGCAGAGCCGACCGCGGCGGGCGTGGGCCTTGCGACGACCCGAACCGTGGTCGCTTCGTCGGTGTTGACGCTTTTGCTCGATTACGTTTTGACCGCCATTTTTCTATAGAGATTCCCACATGCGTGCCAATCGAACACTGGAAATCGGGACGGGGCTGTTCGTGCTGCTGGGGTTCGCTGCGCTCTTCTTCCTGACGACCCAGCTGCCCTCGACCGGAATCAAGCTGGGCAGTGCGAAACACAGCTATCACGTCATCGCCGAGTTCGACAACATCGGGGACCTCAAGGTGGGTTCGCCCGTT
Source organism: Gammaproteobacteria bacterium (assembly GCA_028293745.1). GTDB lineage: Bacteria > Pseudomonadota > Gammaproteobacteria > Steroidobacterales > Steroidobacteraceae > 13-2-20CM-66-19. Next base: position 4,703 of record JAQGOF010000084.1, read on the forward strand.
ACCATGGCAGGGGTGCGGATTGGCGAGGTGGACAGCATCCGCTTCGATCCCAAGAGCTACAAAGCGGTGGTCGGAATGCGCATCGATAAGCAGTACAACGAGATTCCCGATGACAGCTTCGCCAGCATTCAGACGCAAGGCCTGCTCGGTGGCAAGTACATCGGCTTCAGCCCGGGCGGTTCGGACACCTACTTCAAGGACGGCAGCCGGGTCGACCAGACGCAGTCGGCCATCGTCCTGGAGAGCCTGATCAACAAGCTGTTCGCGGGTTTCGCGGACAAGGGCGGCGGCGCCCAGGGCAACGGCCAGAACAGTGCGAGTCAGAGCGACACCAATAGTCAGCAAGGAACGAAGAAATGAAAGTTGCAACCCTACTGGTGACAGGTGTTTGGATCGCGTCCGCGTCGCTTTATGCGCAGCTCGCGGTCGCGCAGGGCGCGCAGCCGGCTCCGCAGGCGCAAGCGTCGACATCCTCCTCGGCGGATCAGCAGCCGAGCGATATCGTGCAATCGGCGGCCCAGGGGATCCTCAAGGAGCTCGATGCCAATCGGGATGCCTATCGCAAGGACCCCAACAAGATCGGCACGCTGGTGGACAAGTACCTGCTGCCGCATTTCGATACCGAATACGCGGCGCGGCTGGTCCTCGGCCAGTACTGGCGGACCGCCACGCCCGAGCAGAAGAAGCGCTTCGTCGACGCGTTCTATCACTCGCTGCTGCAGAATTACGGCAGCGCCCTGGCCGATTTCACGGCGGACAAGTTGAAAGTGTTTCCGACCAAAGTCGATCCAGGTGCCGACCATGCGACCGTCCGGACGGAGATCAAGCGCGATAGCGGTGACCGTATCGCAGTCAACTACGTATTGCGCAAGACGCCCGAAGGCTGGAAGGCGTACGACGTCAACATTGATGGAATCAGCTACGTGAAGAGCTACCGCGAAGACTTCGGGTCGCAGATTGCACAGCAGGGCATCGATGCGGTGATTGCCCGGCTCGAGAGGGGCGAGAAGCCGAGCGACATCAGCAAGACGACCAAGGCGACGGGCAGCAAGTCGTAATGGTTGTCGCCGCCGCGGCGGTCGAGCTGCAGGAAAGCTCGCCGGGGAAGTTCGCAGCTCGCGGCCAGCTCACGTTTGCGACAGCGAGGCGCGCGCGTGAGTCGGGTCTGACGGCCTTCGGTGACGCCGGCTCGCGAGAGCTCGAAGTTGATTGCACGGGAATCACGTCCTCGGACAGCGCCGGGATGGCGGTGCTGCTCGACTGGCTGGCGATCGCCAAGCGTGCAGGGCGCTCGATGCACTTTGGGGGCTTGCCCGAGCAGGTGCAGGCGCTTGCACGCATCAGCGATGTGCTGGAGTTGCTCGAGAAGGGCGTATAGGGGCGCTGCGGCCCCACGGCGGCCGAGGCGCCGCCCGCAGGTCCGCGGGACCCATAGACAGGCTCTGGATTTAGCTACGGTGGCGGCGTTTGGGGCTTCGTCGCGGACTCATCCGGCCCGGACTCTTCGAGGATCTTCTTCTCCTCGTCGTATTGCTCCTGATCCTGCCGCTGGAGGTCCTTGTCCGACAGCTTGCCGTCAGTGACCTGGTATTGCCTGCGCTGCAGGTACGCATTTTTCAGCAAGCTGTACGGGTCAAAGGCCTCGTCGAGGACCTTGTCCTGCGGAAGCAGCCGATACCGTATGTCGAGCACCTCCACTCCATAGATGCCGTACTTGATGTAGTTGTTGTGGACATACTGGAGCGGGCTCATGTAAGTGTCGCCGACCCGCCCGATTCCATCGCGCACATCCGACGGCCCCAGTATTGGAATGACGAAGTATGGCCCCGGCGGCGCGCCCCAGTAGCCGAAAGTCTGCCCCAGGTCCTCCTCGTTCTTCGGCAGTCCAACCTTGGTGGCCGGATCGAACACACCACCGACACCCACTGTCGTGTTCAACAGGAAGCGCCCGGTAGCCTGCGCGAACGGCTTGAATTTCAGTTGCAGCAGGTCGTTGCCTATGGTGACCGGGTAGAACAGGTTGTCCATGAAGTTGGACACTCCGGTACGCACCGGGCGTGGCGTGACCTTCTCGTAAGCCCGGGCGACCGGCCTTGCAATGGCGTGATCGAGCGCCGTGTTGACCTTGAAGGTCGTGCGGTTCATCCGCTCCCACGGGTCCCGCGGGTCGCGCTTGGAGCCGGGCGGTAAGGATGCACACCCGAACTGGGTCAGGCAGGCGATGACGAGTAGTGAGGCACAAGCTGTCTTTTGCATTGTTCGACCAGAGACCAAGCCCGGTGGCCGCGGCGTGCTTGAGCCGCTGATGGGTGATTGTACCAGTGTTGTTAGGTCCTGCAGCCGGCCTGCCTGCGAGCGCGGAGCGACTACATCGAGTTACGCGGCCCTGCTCCCTTAGAGAGAGGTACAGTGCTCAGTACACCTGAGTGTCACTGCGTGTTGCTGACTCTGCGCAGGCGGGAGTTCTGCAGATATTCGCGCACTTCATCCAGTCTCGCCTGGAAGCGGGCGCGTTGGACCTGCGTCAGGTTGGGAGTCGCGAGCGCCAGTTGCAGCTGCTGGGCGGCCATGGGCAGGTCGCCACCGGCAATCTGGTATTCGCCCATATAGAAGTAAGCGTCTCCCGGATCGCCCGCAGCGCTGGCAGCAAGCGCGGTGAGCCGGATCTGTTCGGGAGTCGGAGGTACGTTGTTGAACAGGTCCAGCAGCACACTGTGTGCCTCGGCGGCGCGGCCTGCCTTCATGAGTGCTTCCGCATAGCGGATTGTGACCGGGACGTTGCGAGGAAAGAGCTGCACGGCATGGCGCAGAGAGGCGACGCCGTCATTCGTCTGACCGGCTTTCACCTGTGCCTGGCCGAGCGCCGCGTGCAGCAGCGTCAGCCCGTCGTGCTGTTCTGTCAGCTTGTCGAGAATCTTCTGGGCCTCCACCGGCCGGTTGTCGGCCATCAGGGCCAGGGCCTCGCCGTAGCGTGAGCCCAGATCACTGCTGTTCTTGGTGAGCTTCGTCGAATAGTACTTCTCGACGTCCTGGTCGCCGGGCCAGGTCACAACACGTACGCGCTCGCGGATGAGCTGGTAACTCAGGGACTCTTTCACCTTCTGCGGGCCGAACTGGGCGGCGCGCGCGCGCGCCTCGGCGATACGCACCGAAGTCACGGGGTGGTCCTGGAGCATTGCGGGAATGTAGGTTCCGGCGAGACCTTCCGTGCGGCCAATGGTTTCGAAGAAATTGGCCATGGCGCGAGTGTCGAATCCGGCGCCGGCCAGAAAGGTGATTCCGACGCGGTCGGCTTCTGCCTCATTGTCGCGCGTGAAGTTGATTTGCTGCTGAACGGCAAGACCCTGCGCGGCGGCAATACCACCCTCGATCGCCTGACCGCCACCGCCACCCAGCGAACCGAGCAGGATCGCGGCCAACATCGCGGCGGCTGTCGTGAGACTCTGTTGGCTCTGAGCCCGGATCTGACGCGCGATGTGATGTTGAGTCACGTGCGCCATTTCGTGCGCCATGACGCCCGCCAGCTCCGACTCGCTGCGTGTCTGGGTGATCAGCCCGGCGTTGATACAGATGAAGCCGCCGGGGAGCGCAAACGCATTGATCGCGGTGTCCCGAACTGCGAAGAACTGGAAGTGGGGCGCGCCATCCGGTGCTTGTGTCGCGAGCCTCGAGCCCAGCGAGTTCAGGTACTCAGTGATTTCGGGGTCTTCGAGGATCGCGTTCTGATCGCGAAGCTGGTGGATCACCATCGCACCGAGCTGATACTCGTCCGTACCGTTCAGCACCGCCGCGGCAGGGCTGCCGATATCGGGCAGATCCGGCTGATTCGGCAGTTGCATCGGCTCCTGCGCCGCCGCCACCGTGGTGATCGTCGTCAGGCCGGCCAGGATACACAGCAGGAGGGGGCGCATCATTGGGCTTCGACCGCGCGAGGACGGTCAGAGTTTCCTTGAACTTACACTTACTTACATGATGTCGGAGGCGAAGTCCGCCAGCCGCGACCGCTCGCCCCGTACCAGGGTGATATGACCGGAATGCAGCCAGCCGCGGAACCGGTTCACAGCATAAGTCAGACCCGATGTCATTTCAGTGAGATAGGGCGTGTCGATCTGGGCGATATTGCCGAGGCAGGCTACCTTCGTGCCGGGACCGGCGCGCGTGATCAGCGCTTTCATCTGCTTCGGGGTGAGATTCTGCGCCTCGTCCAGGATAATGAAACGATTGAGAAAAGTCCGCCCGCGCATGAAGTTCAGCGAGCGGATCTTGATCCGGTTGCGCAGCAGGTCGTTGGTCGCGGCGCGGCCCCAGTTGCCGCCTTCCTGGGTGCCGGTCAGCACTTCCAGGTTGTCCATGAGGGCCCCCATCCAGGGCTCCATTTTTTCCTCTTCGGTGCCGGGCAGAAAGCCGATGTCTTCGCCCAGCGGAATGGTCACGCGCGTCATGATGATTTCGACGAAGCGATTGGTCTCCAGGGTCTGCATCAAACCCGCCGCAAGCGTCAGCAGGGTCTTGCCCGTACCCGCAGGCCCCAGGAGAGTCACGAAGTCGATCTCGGGATCCATGAAGAGATTGAGCGCGAAGTTCTGCTCGCGATTTCGCGCTGTGATGCCCCAGACGTTGTGGCGCTCGCTGCGGTAGTCGCGGAGCAGCTCGATAGTCGCCTTCGTGCCCGAGATTTTGCGGACCATCCCCTCAATGCCCTCCGGAGTGTCCTCATAGACGCCCTGGTTGGGCTGCCAATGCTGTACCGCGGGGCCCGACAGCTCGTAGAAGGTGCGATCGCCTTCCTTCCAGGAGCGCATGTCCTTGCTGTGTTGTTCCCAAAAGTCCACCGGCAAAGCCGTCATGCCGCTGTAGAGGACGTCTGTGTCCTCCAGCGTTTTGTCGCTGTAGTAATCCTCGGCATGGACGCCGAGAACAGCTGCCTTGATTCGCAGGTTGATGTCTTTGGAAACGAGGATGACTCGCGCATCCTGCTTCTCGTTCTGCAGCGCGAGTGTCTGCGCGAGTATGACGTTGTCGTTGGCTTGGCCGGGCAGGCTCTCCGGTAGCGCGCTCGAGAGCTGGCGTGTCTGGAAGAACAGCCGTCCCGTGGAGGGCTTCTTGCCGTGGTTGCCCGAATATCCGTTCGGCAGTGGCAGGCCACGGTCGATATGTTCTTTGGTCGCGTCGCGGATCATGTCGTCGAGGAAGCGACTCACCTGCCGCACGTTGCGCGACGCTTCGGAGAGTCCTTTTTTGTGCGCGTCCAATTCTTCGAGCACGACCATCGGCAAGTAAACGTCGTGCTCCTCGAAGCGGAATATCGACGTGGGATCGTGCATCAGCACATTCGTGTCGAGCACGAACAGCCGGCGCCCGTCCCGGGCCCTGGCCTTCAGGTCGCGTGACTCGCCTGCTGCCGATGTAGTAAGAGCTTTCGCCGGACCTGGATCAGAGAGACTTCGCTGCTTCAAGCACTTCCTCCGCGTGGCCGGGTACTTTCACCTTGCGCCACTCGCGTCGCAGGATGCCAGTGCCATCCAACAAAAACGTGCTGCGCTCGATGCCGAGGTACTTCCTGCCGTAGAGACTCTTCTCATGGATGACGTCGAACAAGTTGCAGAGTCTCTCATCCTCGTCGGAGAGTAACGGGAAGGGTAGCTTCTCCTTCTCGGTGAACTTGTCGTGTGATTTCACGCTGTCGCGCGAAACACCCACGATGTCCACTCCCGCTTTGCGAAACGCGCTGTAAAGGTCTCGAAAGTCCTGACTCTCGCGCGTGCAGCCGGAGGTCATGTCCTTCGGATAGAAGTAGATCACCAGCTTGCGGCTCGCGGCATCCTTGGACGACCAGGTGCCACCACCGCTCGAGGGCAGCGAGAAATCCTTTATCTTGCTGCCAATTTTCGGGGTAGTCATGCGTTAGGATTTTACCGGTTCGAGGATTGCATCCAGGTTGAGCGAGTCGCAGAACTCCATGAACTCCTCGCGCAAGTGTGCGACGTGAATACGGCTCGGTACGTTGACGATCATCTGTACTGAAAACATGGGGGCGCCCGTATGCGCGGCCGGGTAGCTGCGCGTCGAGACTTCAGCGATGTCGATGCCCCGGCTCGAGAAGAAACCGGAGAGTCCCGAAACGATGCCCGTCTGATCGAGGCAGACCACATCGATCGAGTACGGCAGCATGTCCGTGCGCGCGGCTCGCGGCTCGGTGCGCTTCAAGTGAATGCTGAGGCTGCTGGTTTCGGCGAGTCGCTTGAGCTCGGTTTCCAGCTTTGCCAGCGCGTGCCAGTTGCCTGAGACGAGCAGCAGCATTGCGAACTCGGTTCCGAGACTCGCCATGCGGCTTTCACTTATGTTGCCACCGCACTCGCTGATCACGCGCGTCAGCTCGTGAACCATCCCCGTGCGGTCGCCACCGATCGCCGAAACGGCCAGGTGCTGCTTCATCTGCGTGTCGTTCAACCCGTCGTCTGCAATGATGAGCGCGCCAAATCGCGCCCTTTGTCTAGCGCGCGTGGCGCGCGCGCAAAAATGCCCCGGGAGGCCCAGGACGCCTTTCTGCAATCGGACAAGTGTATCAGCTACAGCCCCTCAGGGCAGCTCGTACCGCTTGCTTAGCCGCAGCGCCGGCTCGTAACATGCAGAGCGCGAACACGTGGGAAGATCAATGTTTTCAGGCAGTCTGGTCGCCATAATTACGCCGATGCGGCCGGATGGCGCGGTGGATTTCGGGGCATGGGAGCGGCTCGTCGATTTCCACCTGGCCAGTGGCACTAGCGGAATTGTCGTGGGGGGAACCACGGGCGAATCCGCTACCTTGAGCGAATCCGAGTTGTGGGAGCTCACCAAGCGTGCTTGTGCCCACGCCAGGAAGCGGGTGCAGATCATCGCGGGTGCCGGCACGAGCAGCACCGCCACGACTGTGGATCGGGCGCGGCAGTTGTCCGAGTTACCGATCGATGGCTTGCTGGTAGTCACCCCGGCCTATAACCGTCCGACCCAGGAAGGTCTCTACCAGCATTTCGCGGCTGTTTCGCGCGCGACTCGTGTGCCTGTGATCTTGTACAACGTGCCTGCTCGGACCGCGGTCGACATGCTTCCCGCGACGGTACAACGACTCTCGCAACTTCCCGGCATTGTCGCAGTCAAAGAGGCCGTCCCTGACTTAGAGCGTGTGCGCGAGCTGGTCGCCGTCTGCCCGAAGGATTTCGCAATTCTGAGTGGCGATGACGCGAGCGCACGTCGCTCGATATTGGCGGGGGCGAAGGGGCTCATCTCGGTCACCGCCAACGTTGCGCCGCGGGCTGTCGCGGATATGGTTGCTGCGGCCATGAAGGCTGACGCTGCAGCTGCAGAGCGTCTCGATGCGCCGATTGCGGCGTTACATCGCGACCTGTTTCTGGAAGCGAATCCGATTCCCTCAAAGTGGGCGTTGGCGCGAATGGGAATGATAGAGGGCGGCATACGTCTGCCACTCACTGAGCTGTCCGCGCAGTATCAGCCGGCCGTTCTGGCTGCGCTGAGCACCGCCGGCTTATTAAGTTGATATCACGGCCGTGCACCGGCCTACTCATGAAAGGTCCCCAATAGATGCGGTATCGCGTTGCGCTGATCGGAATTTTGGTTGCCTTGATGGGTCTCACGGGTTGCAAGCACCTGCGAAGCATGGCCAAGGCCTGCCACGACACCAAGCCTTACATGAGGTCGGCCAGCATTGCCCCCCTGAAGATTCCGCCCGGGCTGGATTCGCCTGATACCGCCAATGCTTTGCACATCCCGGCTCTGAATGCACCCGCTCCGCCGCCGCGGAAAAAGACCGATCCGTGCCTCGACGAGCCGCCTCCCTTCAATGCGCCAAAGCAGGCACTTCCGCAGGCGTGACGGTGTATCATTCGCGCCCTTGCGAGGCTGGACGGGAGCTGGAGGCTTTCGAGAAAATCGTCACAAGTGATTGATTGGAGAGGTGGCCGAGCGGTCGAAGGCGCTGGACTGGAATTCCAGTAACATCTTCACGGGTGTTCGTGGGTTCGAATCCCACCCTCTCCGCCAGTAGTAATGGCTACATAGCTGTCTTGGGTTTGGTTGCGGTGGCCGCATTGTTTATGGTGGCTCGCATCGGCTTCTCCGCGACGACCAGTCGTGAATCCCGTCAGGGCCGGAAGGCAGCAGCGGCAGCGGCGATGTCGGGTGCCGGAGTTTCGGCTGATGCGAGTCGCCTCCATGCGCTGGCGCGCAAACTTTCCTGGGGGTCGAGGCGACCCCCGAAGATTAGCGGCGCGAAAACGCGCCGGTAAGAGGCCCGACGGAAGGCGCTGACCGAACAAAGATGGCATACACGGCACTGGCGCGGACTTGGCGCCCCAAAACATTCACCGAGCTGGTTGGGCAGGAGCACGTCCGGCGTGCGCTGATGAATGCGCTCGAGTCCGGGCGGGTCCATCACGCGTTTCTGTTTACCGGCACCCGCGGTGTCGGCAAGACGACGATCGCGCGAATCTTTGCGAAGTGCCTCAATTGCGAAACGGGCGTGACCGCCAACCCGTGCGGCGTATGCGGAGCGTGCCGCGAAATCGACTCGGGGCGGTTTGTAGATCTCATCGAGGTAGACGCGGCATCGCGAACCAAGGTCGATGACACACGCGAGATGCTCGACAACGTGCAGTACTCGCCCACGCGGGGACGCTACAAGGTCTACCTCATCGACGAAGTGCACATGCTCTCGATGCACTCGTTCAACGCGTTATTGAAGACGTTCGAGGAACCGCCGCCGCATGTGAAATTCCTCCTCGCTACGACGGATCCGCAGAAGTTGCCTGTGACCGTGTTGTCCCGGTGTCTGCAATTCAACCTGAAGCGGCTGCCGGTTGCGCAGATTACCGAGCGCATGCGGGAGATCCTCGAGAAGGAGGGGGTTGAGTTCGAAGCGGCCGGCTTGCGGCTCGTTGCGCAAGCGGCGGATGGAAGCATGCGGGACGGGTTGTCGCTGCTGGACCAGTTGATCGCCTTCGGGGGCGGGAAGGCCGGCGAGGAAGAAGCGCGCGCCATGCTTGGCACGATTGCGCGCGACCACGTCGTGCGGATTGCGGAGCTGTTGGGTGCGATGAACGTGCCCGAGCTCCTCAATTGCGCGCAGTCGCTCGAAGAGTTCGCGCCCGACTACGCTCAGGTGCTGGACGAGCTCGCGTCGCTTTTCGTCCGGATCGCCATGAAACAGGCGGTGAACGATTTCGAAGGCGATGAGCTGTATGCGCCCGAGGTGCTCGAACGCCTCGCGAAGGCGATCGCTCCAGAGGATGTGCAGCTTTTCTATCAAACGGCCATCACGGGCCGCCGCGACCTGGTTCTTGCGCCTGATCCGCGCTCCGGGTTCGAGATGACGCTGCTGCGGATGATTGCGTTTCGCCCGTTGGGTGAGGCGGAGCAGGCGCGAGGACCTTCGCTCGCTGCTGGCGCGTCGGGTGCGGGCAGTGGTGCCGCTGCTGCGCGCGCTGTTGCGGGGGGTGGCGCCTCTGGTGCGCGGCCTGCCGGGGGCGGCACTGCGGGCCCCGGCGCTGGCCCCGGTGTGGGGGCTACAGCATCTGGCGGCGCTGCCATGTCGGGCGCGGCGGCCGCCCGGGCCGCCGCAGCGGGCGGTAGTGTCTCCAAGGGCGGCGCTGGCGCAGCTGGCCCCGCTCGGAGCGGCGCCCATGGTGTAGGGGCTGGCAATCCAGGACCCGGCAATCCAGCAGCGGGCAGCGCAGGCGCCGGCACGCCGCAGGCAACTGCCACGGGCACTGCCACGGGCACTGCCAATCCAGGCGCGGGCCCCCGAGGGGCCGGCGCCCCAGACAATGCGAGCGCCCGCAGCGCACAAGCCGGTGCAGGCGGCGACGCCGCTGGCTCGGGTGTGTCCGAGCCATGGGCCGCGATCGTCGGCCGCCTGGAATTGGGTGGTGCCGCGCGCCAGCTCGCCAGCAACTGCCTGTTGATCGGTCGCCAAGGCGCCGTCGTGCGTCTGGCGCTGGACGCGCGCAACAAGCACATGCGCACCCCGGCGCAGGAAGACAAGCTTACGCAGGCGCTCTCCCGATATTTTGGTCAGCTTGTCCGCCTGGAATTTGAAATAGCTGCGAGGGGAGCGGAAACGCCCGCGCACGTTGAGCAACGCGCCTCGATGGAGGAACTCGACGCCGCGCGCCGCGCGTTCGAGTCCGACCCCGGCGTTCAAGGGTTGCGCGAGCGCTTCGGCGCCACGCTGTTGCCCGACACCGTTCGTCCCGTAAAGTAGATTTATTTCGACCGCAGGAGCGCCAGAACATGCGTGGCAATTTCGGCAACATGATGAAACAGGCCCAGGCCATGCAGGCCAACATGCAGAAGGTCCAGGCCGAGATCGCGAATATTGAAGTCAGTGGCGAGTCGGGCGGCGGCATGGTCAAGGTCACCATGACCGGCAAGCACGAAGTGAAGCGCGTGCAGATCGAGCCCGCCGTGGCGGGCGAGGACCGCGAGATGCTCGAAGACCTGATTGCCGCCGCTGTGAACGATGCAGTTCACAAGGTGGAGGCACAGGTTTCGGAAAAGATGGCCGCAGTGACGGCGGGAATGCAGTTGCCGCCGGGGCTGAAACTGCCATTCTGATCTGTGCGCCTGCCTGATCCGGCGCCTCCGCTCGACCCATGACATGAAACATTCCCCGCATCTGACTCAACTAATCGATGCACTGCGAGCCTTGCCTGGCGTTGGGCCGAAGACGGCGCAACGCATGGCGTTCCACTTGTTGCAGGAAGGCAGATCGGGCGCGCGTGCATTGGCGAGCGCGTTGACTGTTGCGTTGGAATCGGTTGTACGGTGCGGACGCTGTCGCATGCTCACGGAAGAGCCGCTTTGCTCTACTTGCTCGGCGCCTCATCGCGACTCATCTCTGCTGTGTGTGGTCGAGTCGCCGGCAGATGTTGTCGCGATCGAGCAGTCGGGCAGCTACCGCGGGCGTTACTTCGTGCTGATGGGTCACTTGTCACCGCTGGACGGCATCGGACCGGAACAACTTGGCGTCCGTGAGCTCGAGGCCATCCTCAACGAAGGAGTCGTCCGGGAGCTGATCCTCGCGACGAACCCAACGGTCGAAGGCGAGGCGACGGCACATTTCCTGGGCGAGCTCGCTACCAAGCGAGGTATTCGTGCCAGCCGTATCGCCCACGGCGTGCCCATCGGTGGCGAGTTGGAGTATGTTGATGGCGGCACGCTGGCGCATGCGCTCGCGGGTCGCCAGTCGGTGGCGTGAATTTTGCTGGCGACCATCGCGCAAGCATTCGCCTTTGCGCTGCCGGCCGGACCCGTACTCGCCGCACCCGCACCCATCGGGTTTGCGAAACCAACGACCACCGTTGCCGCAGCCCCGCTCGCGTACTTCAACTGGTTCGAATACACGGGACACGACAGCGTGTTCGACCAGCCGCTGCCGGTAGGCACCTACCGCAACCCCGTGCTTGCTGGTTTTTATCCGGACCCCAGCATCACGCGGGTTGGCAACACCTTCTACCTGGTCAACTCCACGTTCACGTATTTCCCGGGTATCCCGGTCTTCCGCAGCGACGACCTGGTTCATTGGCGGCAGATCGGCAACGTCATCGATCGCCGTCAGGAGGTTAGGTTCGACGGCCTCAGTGTCTCGAGGGGCCTGTTCGCGCCCACCATCAGGTTTCACGACGGACTGTTCTATGTCGTCTGCACCTTGGTCGATGCCGGCGGTAATTTTCTCTCTGTCGCGAGGGACCCCGTAGGTCCCTGGTCAGATCCCATCTCGCTGCCCCAAGTCGATGGTATCGATCCGTCGCTGTTCTTCGATACAGACGGCAAGGCCTATCTGCTGAACAACGGCCCGCCCGTGGGTCCGCCAAAGTACGACGGTCATCGCGCAATCTGGATCCAGGAATTCGATATCGCCGCCCGCAAGCTCGTCGGGCCGCGCAAGGTGCTGATCAACGGCGGAGTCGATTTCGCGAAGCACCCGGCGTGGATCGAAGGTCCGCACATGTACCATCATGACGGTTGGTACATCCTGATGTGCGCGGAGGGAGGTACCAGCACACAACATTCGGAAGTGGCTCTGCGCTCGCGCTCGCCGTGGGGGCCGTTCAAACCTTTCGCGGGCAACCCCATCCTGACTCAACGTGATCTGCCGGCCGATCGCGCCAATCCAATCATCAACGCCGGGCATGCCGACCTGGTTGAAGCAGGCGATGGCAGTTGGTGGGCCGTCTTCCTCGCGTCCCGTTCCTACGAGACTGTTCACTACAACACGGGCCGCGAGACGTTCATGCTGCCAGTCACGTGGCGCGACGGCTGGCCGTCAATTCTGCCGGCCGGGAAGGACATTCCGTATGCGGCCGCTGGAGCCGCCGCGCCGGCTGCGGTTGCCCGGCCTGAGGCGCCTGCCGCGCCCGCGGGGCCGACCACGGCTGCGGCGCCGACCACGGGGAATTTCACCTGGCGCGACGAGTTCGACTCCGCCGTCCTTCAGCAGCAGTGGTTATATGTGCGGGTTCCGAAGCAGCCGTGGGTCGATCTAACGCATCGCCCTGGTTGGCTCACGATCAACGCGTTGCGCACGCCGCTCGAGAGTCTGCAAAACATGTCGTTTCTTGCGCGGCGGCAACAGCATCTTGCGTTCGATGCCAGCACGGAGCTGGAATTACCGGCAGAAAAGGGCATCGCCGTTGGGCTGGCTGCGTTTCAGAACGAAAATTACTGGTACTTCCTGGCGGTCCGCCGCCGCCCGGCCGCGAGCGGGTCCGGGGAGGCATCGGCCGCGAGGCCGCCGCCGTCGGCCGCGAGTCAGCAACAGCCGGCGGCTGTGCAGCACCCACTTCCGCTCGAGTTATTTCTCGAAAAACGCGGCGGAAAGCAAACTGAGACAGTTGCCCGGATGGCGCTCGATGATGGTGCCCGCGTCAAACTGAAGATTGCGGCCAACGCTCGCGCATACTCGTTCTACTTCGATGAGGACGGAGCCGGATGGAAGCCGCTACGGGAAAATGACGACGGCTCCATACTCAGTACGGATGTTGCCGGTGGATTTGTCGGCGCGTTTGTCGGGCCGTATGCCCGGGCGGAGTGAGTCGGGCGCTCAGCGGTTGCGCTTCTGCGGCCCTCGTGCCTCGGTCAGCTCCTCAAACAGCCGGCGTAGGCGCCGATAGCTCTCATAACGCCGCGGGTGCATCGTACCTGCCGCGGCAGCGGCTATTACGGCACATCCAGGCTCGCGCATATGCCGGCAATCGGTGAAACGACAGTCCGGCGCGAGGCGGGCAACCTCGATGAATCCAAGGTGACCGCTGTCGAGCCGGTCGATCGCCGGGGCGAAGTCGCGGACACCGGGTGAGTCGATCAGGCTGCCGCCGCCCGGCAGATCGAACAGGTGAGAGGCAGTCGTGGTATGCCGGCCTTCCTCCTCGCGCACGAGATCGCCGACTTCGATATGTGCCTGCGGGACGAGCCGGCTGATCAGCGACGACTTGCCCACACCTGACTGACCAACCAAGGCTGTCGTTGCCCCGGCGCACGCAGCGAGAACAGCATCCATGCCTTCACCCGTCCGTCTCGAGCAGGCGAGCCAGTCATAACCGGCGGCTTTGTAGACGCCGAGCTCCGATTGCAGGTCCGCGTCAATCCCGAGCTCTTTTTTGTTCAACACGAGGGTCGCCGAGATGCCGCCCGAAGTTGCCGCCGCCAGGTAGCGGTCGAGCACGAACAAGTCCGGCACAGGCATGGGTGCCAGTACCACGAGAAGTTGCGACAGGTTGGCTACGACCGGTTCCGCTCCACCCCGGACGTTTGATCGATACAGCGCATTCCTGCGCGGCCGTAGCTCCAGTACGTGCGTTTCGTTATTGCGCGCATCATCCCTGCACAGGACTTTGTCGCCCGCGACAATGACGAGGGCGCGACCGAACGGCCGGGCCTTGAGCTCTCGCCCGGCCGCATCGCGCACCAGCAGGTGGCGTCCAAAGGTCGCGATGACCAAAGCATCGAAGGTGTCAGGCATAAAGCCGTCTCAGGGTAGCCTCTGGTAAACTCCAGCTCAACCCCGAATGCGAATGGCACACACGCAATGCCGAGCAGTGACAATCTGATCTGGATCGACCTGGAGATGACGGGCCTCAAGCCCGACACCGATTCCATCATAGAAATCGCCACCGTCGTGACGGATAAGCAGCTCGCCATCATCGCCGACGGACCGGTTTTCGCCATTCATCAGCCCGAGGACGTGCTGGCGCTCATGGATGAGTGGAATCAGAAGCAGCACGGCTCCTCGGGGCTCGCTGCGCGCGTACGCGCCAGTACGGTCAGCGAAGCGGAGGCCGAGGCTCTCACCCTCGAGTTTCTGGCGCCGCTCGTGAAGAGTGGGGCGTCACCGATGTGTGGCAACAGTATCTGCCAGGACCGGCGATTCCTGGCGCGCCACATGCCGAACCTCGAGCGCTTTTTTCACTATCGCAACCTCGACGTCAGCACGCTCAAGGAGCTCGCTCGCCGATGGGCCCCCGGGGTCGCGGAGAGCTTCGTGAAGCAGGGAACGCATCTGGCACAGGCCGATATTCATGAATCCATTCGCGAACTGAGACATTACCGTGCGCGGTTGTTCGCGCCCGCGTACGCGGGTACCAATGCAACCTGACGCCACCCCGACTCCCACTTTCGCGGATGTCGCGGCGGCGGCGGACCGCATCGGCTCGCGACTCGCACGAACGCCCGTGATGAACTCCGCCAGCCTCGACAAGCGGGCGGACCGGCGGGTCGTGTTCAAGTGCGAAAACCTCCAGCACGGGGGCGCATTCAAGTACCGCGGTGCGCTGAACGCCATACTGCCGCTTGCAATGGCTGGCAATGTCACTGCGGTCGCGACACATTCGTCCGGTAATCATGGGACTGCGGTTGCGCTTGCCGCAAAAGTTTGCGGGCTCGACGCCTATGTCGTGGTGCCACGCGATTCGGCACGTCCGAAAATCGCGAACATTGAGCAAGCAGGCGGAACGGTGATTTTCTGCGAACCGGGACTGCCAGCACGTGAAGCAGCGGTCGCAGAGGTCATGCGGCGAGTCGATGCTCACCTGGTGCATCCGTTCGATGACGCGCGCGTGATAGCGGGGCAGGGGACTGCGGCTCTCGAACTTTTAACGGAAGAGCCTGACCTTGATGTCATCTGCACTCCAATTGGAGGTGGTGGACTGATCGGGGGAACGGCGCTCACTGCAAAAGCGATGGCACCCCGATGCCGGGTGATTGGCGCGGAGCCACTCAATGCCGACGACGCTTGTCGCTCATTCCGTTCGGGAACCCGCCAATCAGTAGTCACGCCCGCAACAATTGCGGACGGCCTTCGCGGCTCCATTGGCGTGTTGAATTTCGCGCTGCTGCGTCGTTACGTTGACGATGTCGTGACCGTGACCGAACAGGAAATCGTCAACGCCATGCGCATCGTGCTGCAGGATCTCAAGCTCCTCATCGAGCCATCATCTGCGGTTGCAGTAGCTGCATTGCTCGCGGGCAAGTTGGGAAGCAGCCGGCAGCGTGTAGGGATCATCCTGTCGGGCGGGAACGTCGATCTCGACCAGTGTCCGTTCCTTCGCGGGGAGACCGTCAAGTGACTGATACATACGTGATTCACAACGGCGGCTGTCATTGCGGCGCGGTCGGCTTCGAGGTGGAAGCGCCCGCAACTATCGTCGCCAGGGATTGCAACTGCTCGATCTGCAGGATGAGTGGCTACCTGCACCTGATCGTGCCGCGCTCGAGGTTTCGCTTGCTGCAGGGCGCGGCCGAGCTGACCGAATACAAATTCAACACCGGCACGGCGCGGCACCTGTTCTGCAGCCGCTGCGGCGTGAAGTCCTTTTACGTGCCGAGATCGAACCCGGACGGCTACAGCGTCAACGTCAGGTGCCTGGATCCATCGACAATCGAGCACGTCGAAGTCGAGCCGTTCGACGACAATGATCGCGCAGCCTCCGACTCGAAGATCAGAAACCTCTCCCTGGAGTGACCCGGTCTGTCATTCAGACCTTCTGTTGCGCCAGGAACATCCAGGTCTCCACGACCGTATCCGGGTTGAGCGACATGCTCTCGATTCCCTGCTCCTGCAGCCAACGCGCGAGCTCGGGGTGATCTGAAGGTCCCTGCCCACATATTCCGACATACTTCTTGCGGCGTTTGCACGCGGAAATCGCCATTGACAGCAGGACCTTCACGGCCGCGTCGCGTTCGTCGAAGTCCTTGGCCACGATTGAAGAATCGCGATCCAATCCCAGCGTCAGCTGCGTCATGTCGTTCGAGCCGATCGACATGCCATCGAAGTAATTCAGATATTCGTCCGCGAGCAGGGCGTTGGTCGGCAGCTCGCACATCATGATGACCTTGAGGCCGTCCACGCCGCTCTTGAGGCCGTTCTGCGCCAACAGCTCGGTGACCTGCCTGGCCTCCTTGACCGTCCTGACGAAGGGCACCATCACCTGCACGTTGGTAAGCCCCATTTCCTCGCGAACTTTCTTCAGCGCACGGCACTCGAGCTCGAAGCACGGCCTGAATGTCTCATCCACGTAACGCGCCGCGCCGCGGAAACCCAGCATCGGGTTTTCTTCCTCCGGCTCGTAGCGCGAGCCGCCAATCAGGTTGGCATACTCGTTCGACTTGAAATCGGACAAGCGGACGATCACGGGCTCCGGCGCAAATGCCGCGGCAATCTGCGAGATCCCTTCCGCCAGCTTGTCAACATAGAAACCAACCGGATCCGTATAACCGGCCATCTGCGTGCGAATCTGGTCCTGCAGCTCCCCGTCCAGGCGGTCGAACTCGAGCAGGGCGCGCGGGTGTACGCCGATCATCCGGTTGATGATGAATTCGAGCCGCGCAAGTCCGACCCCGCGATGCGGGATGCTGGCGAAGTCAAATGCGCGGTCGGGATTGCCGACGTTCATCATGATCTTCACGTCGATCTTCGGCAGCGAGTCGAGCTCGATCTGCTTGCGCTCGAACTCGAGCATCCCATCGTAGACATACCCGGTATCGCCTTCGGCACACGACACCGTGACTTCCTGACCCTCGCGGATGCGTTGCGTTGCATCGCCGCATCCGACCACAGCCGCAATACCCAACTCGCGCGCAATAATAGCCGCATGGCAGGTGCGTCCGCCGCGGTTCGTCACGATCGCCGAAGCGCGCTTCATCACCGGCTCCCAATCAGGATCCGTCATGTCGGCAACCAGCACGTCCCCCGTCTGCACCCGAGCCATCTCCGAAATGTCCTTGATCACTCGCGCGGGACCTGCGCCGATACGTTGGCCGATGCTGCGGCCCATGGCCAACACCTTGGAACGCGACTTCAGCGAGAATCTTTGAATCGTGCGCCCCGCACGGCTTTGCACTGTTTCCGGGCGGGCCTGCAGGATGAAGATCTCGCCCGTCGAGCCGTCCTTGCCCCACTCGATGTCCATCGGAGCCTTGTAGTGCTCCTCGATGGTCAACGCCTGGCGCGAGAGCGTCAGGATGTCCGCATCGTTCAGACAGAAACGCATGCGATCGGCCTGCGACACCTCAACAGTCTGAACGCGCTCTGCAGAACCCTCCGGCGCATAGATCATCTTGATGGCCTTGCCACCGAGATTGCGGCGCAGGATGGGATATTTACCCGCGCGCAGCGCCTTCTTGTAAACGTAGAACTCGTCTGGATTGACGGCACCCTGTACGACCGTTTCGCCCAGGCCGTATGAGGCGGTTATGAATACGACGTCGCGAAAACCCGAGTCGGTGTCGAGCGTAAACATGACACCGCTTGCGTCGAGATCGCTGCGGACCATGTGCTGAACGCCGGCAGACAACGCGACCGCGTTGTGATCGAAGTTTTGATGCACGCGGTAGGAGATGGCGCGGTCGTTGAACAGCGAGGCAAACACTTCGTGCATTGCCTTCAGCACGTTCGCCTCGCCACGAACGTTGAGGAATGTCTCCTGCTGGCCTGCGAACGATGCCTCGGGCAGGTCTTCGGCTGTGGCCGACGAGCGCACGGCAACCGAGATCTCCTTGCCGTTGCTCATCCGTCGCAACTCGTCAGTGACGGCCTTCTGCAAGTCCAGTGGAAACTGAGTTGACATGATCCAGCCCCGGATGCGGGCGCCCGTTGCGGCAAGAGCACTGACATCATCGACATTCAGGGCGGCAAGCTCCGTGCGGATGCGGTCATCGAGACCGCCCTGCCTCAGGAACTCCCGATACGCCTGCGCTGTGGTGGCGAACCCACCCGGCACGCGTACGCCCAAGTTGGCCAGGGCGCCGATCATTTCTCCCAGCGATGCGTTCTTGCCGCCGACCGTCTCGACATCGTGCATGCCAAGGCGCTCAAAAGGGATCACATACGTGTTCAAGGGCGCTCCTCGGTTAACTGACGACTGGGTACGACAGCGCTTGCTCCGGCAACACAGCGGTGGAACACTGGGGTATCACCGGGCAACCGTGCAGGTCTCGCGCCGTGAATCGTCGAACCGTTTTCTTCGTTTCGGACCAGACGGGTGTGACTGCGGAAACCATGGGCCACAGTCTCATGACGCAGTTCGAAGGCTTGGAATTTCGACCAGTGACTTTGCCATTTGTGGCGAGCGTTGACAAGGCGCACGAGGCTGTCAGGCGGATCAATCGCGCCGCCGAGGAGGAGGGCATCCGCCCCATCATTTTCAGCACCCTGGTGCAGGATGACCTGCGCGATATTGTCATGACCGCGAATGGTCTGTTCCTCGATTTTTTCGCCGCCTTCGTAGGGCCGCTGGAGCGCGAGCTCAACACGCGCTCCACGCACCGCGCCGGCCGCGCGCACGGCATGGCGGATATTGCTGCCTACACTGCGCGTATCAACGCTACGAATTACGCACTCTCCAATGATGACGGTACCGGCGGCGACTATGCACACGCCGATGTGATCCTCGTGGGAGTATCACGCTCCGGCAAAACTCCCACGTGTCTGTACATGGCCCTCCAGTACGGAGTGTTCGCTGCCAACTATCCCCTCACGGAAGAGGATCTCGAGGCCGGCCGCCTGCCCAGGCGCCTCGAGCCCCATCGGCGCAAACTATTCGCGCTGTCCATCAAACCCGAACGGCTGCAACAAATACGCAACGAGCGGCGCCCCGACAGCCGGTACGCGTCCCCCCAGCAGGTGCAGTACGAGCTTCGGGCCGCGGAGGCGCTGTTCATGCGCTATGCAATACCATGTCTCGACACGACGGAATGTTCCATCGAAGAGATCGCCAGCCGCATTCTAAACACCTCGGGCATCGAACGCCGTCTGCGGCCTTGAAATTCTGTGGCAGTGGCACGATTCATGCCTGTCATTCCACGCCGTGCGATTGCCGAAAATCACGCCCGGTGTGACTTGCACGAACCCCTGTCTGAGTTATAGTCAACAGAATGCTGAACGATACCCTGACACCCGTCACCTGGCGCGCGCGGCCCCGCAGCTTCGTCGCGCTCATGGGGCTGTACGAGAGCAACTACATTCGCCTCGGTTGGCTTGCCGGGGACCTGGTGGCACTCGCTGGCCGACATCGTTCGGTGGTCGAAGGAGACTGTGACCTCCTTCTCACGATGACCGAGCGCTCACCTTACACCAGCACCGTGAATTTGACGTATCTGCTGCCCGGCGCAGGCGGCGAAACGCAGTACCCGGACATGCGGGTGAGGGTGTACCACGATGCCCACCTGGCCGAGGCCCAGGAGTGGGGCGGAACCCATGCGCAACCCGTTTTGAAAGCGCTGCGTACCCATGCGGAGCGTGAACTGGATCAGCGCTGGGCGCGCAACGTGATGCTAAACAAGTGGCTGGAATATTGCGTAGAGCGAGGCCATCGCTTCTCATCCGCCACGAGGCTCGCCACCGCAAAGTGAGCCCGCACGTGAGATGAGCGCGCCTGGCTGCGTTTGCATCTCATGAAGGCGTTGCGACAACTAGGATTTCTCAAGCTCAACTTCCGCCAGGATGCGCCTTCCGAAGAGGAGGATCGCGTCCTCACCCTGTTTCGCAACCGCGCCGAGCTCAAAAAAGCCTACGGCGAGCTGCAGGACGAGGTCTATCGGCTGAAGGACCGCATCAAGCAGCAGGAAGGCGCGACGCAGCGCGTGCAGGAAATGCTCAATGCGCTCGAAACGCGGCTGGGCGTGACCGACACAGGTTACCCCGCGCTGGTGTTTTATCAACTGCGCCGGTTGTGGCAGTCGGGCCGCGAGCTCATCGAGCAGTTCGTAGCGGACCTGGTGGCCAAGCAGGACGAGCGGGAACGGCGGCAACATCTTGCCGAGCACAACCGCCGTCAATTCTCACGGCGTCAGGCCGTGGAAAAACAGTTGCGCAGCGCCGAATCTCTTGCAGCCGAAGCGGCGAACCTGGTCGCCGAGCTCGAAGCCGAGCGCGCGCGACTCACGCGATTCTGGCACTACTTCAAGCGGCGTGCACTCGAACATCGGATCGGCAGTGCGGTCGCTGCCGCCGTGGCCGCCAATGCAACTCTCGTTGACGCACGCGTGGCCGCTGAAGAACTCGACAAGGAACCGATGCCGGAGTTCCCGGGACTGTCGTTGGAATCGCGGCGTGCGATCAACCTTGCAGCGATTTCATATGCCGAGACGCTTTGTCTGCGGCTCGTCAAGACTCGCCTGGTCACTCTCGCGCGCGAGGCCACGCAGCGCCGCGAAGTTACCGATGACTACGGTTCGCAGTCCGAGTGCGAAGCGCTCATGCGCGAGATTGAAAATGCGCAAGCGATAGTTCAGGGCCGTGCCAACATTGCGCAGGAAATCACCAGCCGCACCGAGCGGCTCAAACAGGTTGTGCGCTATCGTGGGGCCACAGATACGTCACCCACGGCAGACTCACTCGCGTTCTCGGAAGGCGATGTGATGGCCAACGAGCCGGTCGGCGCCAGCGCCGCGCGGATGCCCAACGTGCTCGCCGAAGATACCTGGGACCTGTTCCGGATCCTTCTTCGTTAACCTCGGCGAGCGGTTTTCTGCTGCTGCCCCGCTGGTGCTGCCCGCACACCCGTGACCATGTCAGCCATGATCTCGGCAGCCTGTGTCAGCACCACGTCAGGCAACACTGCCTTGTCTTTGTCGATCTCTTCGACGCTCTTGAAGGGCGGCAGGTTCTTGGCCGCGCGGCGGCTGTTCTCGCGATCCAGCCGCTCCTTTTCCTGGCGGGTGCGCTCTTCGCGCCGCGCCTTGAGGTTCAGGGAGACGCTGTGCTGCTCGCGCACCGTGTCGATGGCTGCAATGTCCGACAACAGCCAGCGATAGTCCGGATCCTTCTGTGCACGCGAGTCCTCGTCCGACATCAGAGTCGCAACCGGCAGAGCGGGCAGCGACGGGGCGCTTGCCTGGAACGGCACGCCTGCGATCCGATCCCACGGGAGGGCGGCCTCGAGCGCGCTCTCGCCGACTTCCTTCATGTCGATCGGTGAGGGCAGGGGCACGTCGGGCTCGACGCCGCGGTGCTGGGTGCTTTCGCCAGTGACACGGTAGAATTTGCCGATCGTGACCGTCAGCTGACCGCTGACGGGCTTCTGCGACCAGCGATCCAGGGGCACGAGATTCTGCACGGTACCTTTGCCGAACGTGCGCTGGCCCAGGATGATCCCGCGATGGTAGTCCTGGATGGCGCCCGCGAAGATCTCGGATGCCGATGCGCTGAAACGGTCTACGAGGACGGCGAGGGGGCCGGAGTAGGCCGCCGAGGGTTGGGGGTCATCGAGCACCTCGAGGCGCCCGGAAGTGTCCTTGAGCTGCACGACAGGGCCATGATCGATGAACAGGCCGGTGAGGGCGGTCGCCTCCGGCAGATAGCCCCCACCGTCGCCCCGCAGATCGAGCACGATTCCCTGGACGTTGTCGGCCTTGAGCTCATTCAACAGGCGCAGCACATCCCGGGTCGTGCTGCGGTAGTTCTGGTCGCCGGCATTCTGTGCCGCGATGTCCTGGTAGAAACCGGGGACCGTTATGACGCCGACTTTGAGAGTACGGCCATCGCGCGTGATGTTCTTCACTTCCTTGTGAGCAGCCTGCGCTTCGAGCGTGACCTTGTTGCGCACGAACTCGAGTGTCTTCTCCTGGGAGCCCGGTGCGGCACCTGCCGGTAGAACCTGCAGGCGGACCGTAGTACCCGCCTTGCCGCGGATCAACTGCACGACATCGTCCAGGCGCCAGCCGATCACATCCTTGAATTCGCCCTCGTGACCCTGGCTGACACCGGTGATGCGGTCGTTGGCGTTGAGCGTGGCGGCCACTGAAGCCGGGCCGCCTTCGATGACGTTCATGATGGTCACGTAGTCATCGATGAGCTGCAGGGATGCCCCGATGCCCTCGTAGTTGAGGCTCATCTGGATGCGGTATTCCTCGGAGTTGCGGGGCGAGAAGTAGCTGGAGTGCGGGTCGAAGGAGCGCGCGTAGGCGTTCATCAGATTCTCGAACACATCCTCGGGCGTGATCTGGTCCACCCGCTTCAACACTCGCTCATAGCGCTTGCGCAGAAGGTCCGTCACCTCCGGCCATTGTTTGCCGGTGAGCAGCAGCGACAAGGCGTCGTTCTTCACGCGCTTGCGCCACAGCTCGTTGACCTCGGTCTCGCTGGCAGGCCATGCAGCTTTCTGCCGCTCGAACTCGAATGTCTCGGTCAGCGCCCAGTCCGGCTCGGTCTTCAGCAGCGCAATCGCGTGTTGGATACGGTCGCGGTTGCGCTGTTGGAAGCGTGCAAAGATCGCGTAGGCGGGCTCGACGTCGCCGGTACGGATCATGTCGTCGAACTTGAACTTGTAGGCCTGGAACTCGGCGATGTCGCTCGCCAGGAAATAACTGCGCTGGCCGTCCAGGAAATCCAGGTAGCGGTTGAACACCTGCTCCGACATCTTCTTGTCGATGGGAGCGCGGCTGTAGTGCGCCTCCTCGAGGATGCGGCCGATCTTGCGGGCGGTGGCCTTTTGAGAATCGGTGGGCGCGATGGCGCCCGGGGGCAGTGCGGTGGTGGGCGCTGGCGCGCGGGCCGAGCCCGACTCGGCGAGAGACAGTACGGCCAGGGTTGCCAGCATCGAGGCGGCTATCCACCCGGCTGTACGACGAGAAGTTTTAGGCATCATTCATGACGCTCGCGGTTGCGTAAGGCATTACACTTTGGAGTAAGGCTAGAGCGTGTGGTTCGGCTCAGCAAGTGCGGGAACCGATACGTCGCTCGATAAAAGGCATGCGTCCTTTAACCATATTGCTCGGAATCGTAATGGGCTCAACGGTATCACTGGCCATCGGGCTGCTGGGTACCTGGATAGTCATCCTGTTCCTGCCCCAGGACGCCGACCGCTTCGCTCCGGAGCATGGGGCTCTCCTGCAAGCGATAGCAATTTTCGTGGCGCTCGCGGCTGCCAGTGCATTCAGCTTCTACGGGGACCTGCGTTCCCGCGCCTGGCGCCTGGGGGCCCACGCCGTATCGCTGATGCTGCTGATGACCACAATATGGGTCTATTGGCCGACTTAAAAGGCTTACCAAGGAATCCCTGGGTGTGCCCAGCTCGGACTTGGCTGGGTACGACGCACGTCACAGTCTGTCTTTGGCGACAGTGGGCTCGATGCGGGGATTCGACTTAACGCGGCGCGGCCTGATCAGCGCCCACGCGACGCGCGCGAACAGGATGATGAAGGCAGGACCGAGTGCGACCACCCAGTAACTGATCCAGCCGTTGCCCAGCCCGACAAAAAAATCTCCGAGCAGCGCCATCGGCCCCGCGTGAGTATTGGTCCCGTGCGTGTAAGGACCGAGGATCCGGTTGCCGACGAACCAGATGGCCAGCGGCACACCGATGAGGCCGATGACGAGCGCACTACCAAAGATGATCAGCTCGCGGCTCGTTCGGGACCAGGTCGTAAGCGAGCGGCAGGTGCGGGCCAGCAGATCCAGCAGGGTCGAACTCCTTGGCGGCGGCCGATGCGCGGCCGGGTGGCGAGGCGGGGCATAATACCTTTGTGATGAAGAAAATCAGAGCAGCGGTCATCGGTGTCGGCTACCTCGGCCGATTTCATGCGCAAAAATACGCACAAGCTTCGGATTGCGAGCTCGTAGCCGTCGCGGACGCGAGACAGCAGGCGCGCGACCAGGTCGGCGCCGAGCTTGGAGTCCGCACCGTCGCTGACTACCGGGAGTTGCTCGGGTCGGTGGACGCGGTGAGCGTGGCTACGCAGACACCTGCGCATTTCGAGATCGCGCGGGACTTCCTGAATGCCGGCGCCCACGTGCTCGTGGAGAAGCCCATTACCGAGACTGCGGAAGAAGCGCGCGAGCTGATAGCGCTGGCGGCCCGTCAGAAGCGCATCCTGCAGGTCGGTCACCTCGAGCGCTTCAATGCGGCGATCCTCGCTGCAGAGCCCTCACTGAACTCGCCGCGGTTCGTCGAATGCCATCGTCTGGCACCGTACCGCGAGCGTGGCACGGACGTGAACGTCGTTCTGGATCTCATGATCCACGACATCGACCTCGTACAGACCATCGTCGGGGTCCCGATCGCGACGATCGATGCGGTCGGTACACCGGTGTTTTCGGACGAGATTGATATCTGCAACGCCCGTATCCGGTTCACGAACGGTTGCGTCGTGAACGCCACTGCCAGCCGGGTCAGCTTCAAGACCGAACGCAAGATGCGCGTGTTTGATCCGGATGCCGGCGTGTATCTGTCGTTGGACCTGCAGCAGAAGATCATGACGTTGATTCGCAAGCGCAGCCCCGGCGATGTGCCCGGTCCGCTGCCCGTGAGTATCGAGGAGCAGTCGCTGGAGCAGGGCGATGCCCTCAAAGCCGAGATCGAGTCGTTTCTCGACTGCATCCGCACCGGCCGGCCGCCGGTCGTGAGCGGTGAGGCCGGCCTGATGGCCTTGGAAACGGCCATGCGGATCACGGAACAGGTGCACAAGTCGCTGGCCGAGCGCGTCCCCGCGCATGGCGCGAAGAGCTGAAGCTATGCCCGCCGCAGAACTGCTGGCCGATCTGCGAGCGCTACTGGGCGAGAGGGGTGTCGTCACGGGCGAACGGCTGACTGGCCGTGTCTACGAACAGCATGTTGGACCGGTGCGGGCGCAGGTGTTGGTTCGACCTGCCGATACCTCGCAGGTATCCGCCGTCCTTGGTCTTTGTCACGCGCGTGGGCAGCCGGTTGTGCCGCATGGCGGCCTGACGGGGTTGGTTTACGGCGGCGCTGCGAGCGAGGACGAGCTCATTCTGTCCCTTGAGGCGTTGACCCGGATCGAGTCGGTGGATGTTGCAGGTCGCACCATGAGAGTCGAGGCGGGAGTGACGCTTCAGCGGGTGCAGGAGGAGGCGGAGCGGTTCAACTTGATGTTTCCGCTCGACCTGGGCGCTCGGGGCACGGCGACCATCGGGGGGAACATTTCCACCAACGCCGGGGGAATGCGCGTCGTGCGGTTCGGGATGATGCGCAGTCTCGTCCTGGGTCTCGAGGTCGTCCTTGCGGACGGAACCGTGCTGTGCTCGCTGAACCGGATGTTGAAAAACAATGCCGGGTACGATTTGAAACAGTTGTTCATCGGCACCGAGGGCACCCTGGGGATTGTGACTCGTGCCGATCTGCGCCTGGCTTCCCGGCCGACGTCCTCGGCTGCCGCGTTTGTGGCCTGTCGCGACTTTGCCGCGATACCCGAGCTGCTGGGGATGTTGGATGCGCGCCTGGGTGGCCAACTGAGCGCGTTCGAAGCGCTCTGGCCGGAGTTCTACGAGCTGACGACCACTGCGCCTGCGCTCAGCTCGCCGTTACTTCCGTACGGGCACGGCATGTATGTACTCGTCGAGGCGCTTGGGGCGGATCCCGGACCCGACCAGGAGCGTTTCGAGCGTGTGTTGGCCGATGCCCTGGAGCGCGAAGTGATTGTGGATGCGGTGATAGCGAAATCCGAGGCGGAGCGCAGGATCATGTGGGCGCCGCGCGAGGATGTGTTCCAGATGGATCGCTACGGGCCTTCGCACAGCTTCGATGTGAGTCTCGCTATCGCCGACATGCCTCGCTATCTCGATACCGTGCGGCGCACGCTGCAGGAGCGGGTGCCGGGTGCGAGGCAGTTCGTGTTTGGACACGTTGCGGATGGCAATCTGCATATTTCCGTTTGCGCCGGCGACGCGCAGAGGCACGCTGCCACATTCGATGAGGTCGAGCGCTGTGTATACGAGCCGCTGCGCAGCATCACAGGCTCCATCTCGGCCGAGCATGGGATCGGGCTCGAGAGAAAGGCGTATCTTGAAATCTCGCGGACGCGTGCCGAAATTGCGACCATGCGTGCCCTGAAGGCCGCTCTGGATCCGCGCAGCATTCTCAACCCCGGAAAGGTCATCGATGTCCACTGAGCCCGAGCATTTTCGGCGCAACCCGCGCCAGGTGACTGTCGCTGCCATCCAGATGTCCTGCGATTGGGACGCTGCCGGCAATATTGCAAAGGCGCACAAGCTGGTGCGCGAGGCAGCCGCCCGCGGTGCGCAGGTCATCCTGCTGCCCGAATTGTTCGAGGCGCCGTACTTCTGCATCGAGCAGGACAACCGGCATCTGAATCTTGCGTGCAGTGTCGATGAGAACCGCGCGGTGCGGTATTTCAGCGACGTGGCGCGCGAGCTGGGGGTGGTGCTGCCGATCAGTTTTTTTGAACGGGCGGGACCGGTTTTCTTCAACTCGATTGCGATTATCGATGCCGATGGCCGCAACCTCGGCGTGTATCGCAAGTCGCACATTCCGAACGGGCCCGGGTACCAGGAGAAGACTTACTTCAGCCCGGGAGACACGGGCTTCAAGGCCTGGAACACGCGGTTCGGCCGGATCGGCGTGGGAATCTGCTGGGACCAGTGGTTTCCCGAGACGGCGCGCTCGATGGCGCTGCTCGGCGCGGAGTTGCTGTTCTTCCCAACGGCCATCGGCTCGGAGCCGCCGCCTGCACTGCCGGTGAATTCCCGCGATCACTGGCAGCGGACGCAACAGGGACACGCCGCGGCGAATCTGACGCCACTGATTGCTTCCAACCGCTATGGTGTGGAGCGTTCGTTCCAGGATCCCGAGGGCCTGTTCATTCGCTTCTACGGTTCATCATTTATCGCCGACCCCACGGGCGCGAAGGTGGCAGAAGCGGCCGAGGAGGGCGATGCGGTGTTGACCGCCACCTTCGATCTGGAGGCGCTGGCGCAGTTGCGTAACAACTGGTTTGTGTTCCGCGACCGCAGGCCCGATCTGTACGGCAACCTGGTGTCGCTCGATGGGCGGGTGCCGGCCCGGTAGTGGTGTCAGTTCCCGTTGACCCAGCGGTGCGCCTCCGTCAGCTCCTGCACGAAGCGTTGATACTCGGCACGCCTGCGACGCTCGTCCGGGATTCGAAGCAGGAACGAGGGATGTATGGTGACCCATAGGTCTGTCGTGTCGCTCAGGGGCAGCGCCGAGCCCCGTGTCTGAGCGATGGTCACTACGCGGCCGAGCAGCGCGCGTGCCGCGGTTGCACCCAGGGCAATCACGAGCTTGGGCGAAACGAGGCGCATCTCCTGTTCCAACCACCACTTACAGGCTTCGATCTCGCCGGCACTTGGCTTGACGTGCAGCCGCCGCTTGCCGCGGGGCTCGAACTTGAAGTGTTTGACCGCGTTCGTGATGTACAGGGACTTGCGATCCATGCCGGCGTCTTCCAGGGCGCGGTCGAGCATCGCCCCAGCAGGTCCTACGAACGGATGACCCTGCAGATCTTCCGAGTCTCCAGGGGCTTCGCCGACCAGCATCAAGCCGCTTGGCGCCTTGCCTTCGCCCGGTACTCCCTGTGTCGCGGATTTCCACAAGCTGCAACGCCTGCAGGCGTTGATCGCTTCCGGTAGCTCGCGCGTGGACTTCAGCGTTCGCGCGCCGGTTAGCGCCTGCTTGCCCTCATCGTCCACACGCGATCGCATGCGCGTGGATGGTTGTTCTTCCTCGTTTTTCATCCTGTCAGGATCAATGACAGGAGGGCGTGATGGTTCCCACGCCGGAGCTTGGTGATGCTCCGCGCCTCATCGAAAATTGGTCGGTTTGCCCAGAAATGCGCTCGGGTTTTCCGGTTGCGGTTCCCGGCCTTGCGGCCGGGAACCACCCACTGGTGGAGGCGGGGGGACAGCACATCCACGGCTTTCGCCGCGGGCTGGACTATGCCTTCATCCGAGCGCCCAGGTGGACGCGCGGATGCGGAGCGTATTATCCCGCTGATCGAATCAGCTGGATCCTAGTGCCCGCCCAGGCTTTCGCCGTCGGCGAGTCTATGAGTCTCTACAGGGCAGGCCTGAAGTTGGCCTTCTTCCTACCCCTCGGCGTTGCCATGCCACCCCGAAGGGTGCCGTCAGGTTTCACCGATGTGAGCTCCGTTATCAACCAACCCTCACGGGTTGGTGCGACCCTCGATCGAACCCCCGTCCGCAAGCGCTAGACTCCAAGATCTACGTACATAGCTCGCTCTTTGTTTTCTCGCGTCACGCTACCCGAGGAGCAGGGAAAACGCTTCGCCAGCCACGGTAACTCTTAACGATCCGGCCCGTCGCACACCGTATCGCGATCCTATGAGCGCTTCCCCTGATTCAGTCGCATAGGCACGAACTGGTCAGAGGTCAGCTGCGTTTAGGCAGCTAGAGCGTAGTTGTCGTCGTTGGCAACTATGATTTGCAGCATTATTAACGAGGGCACTGCGCCTCGGCACGCACCTGGAGGTTTGCAACCCACGTCGAAACCGGTCGCCCCCAGTAAACATCGTCAGCATACCCTAAGATCGGGTCGGCCGGGCGAAGTTCAAGGCCGGCGCCGTGCGCAGCTTGGCACACAGGGCCGGCGGCAGCGCCGCTAGCGGTTGCGCATGATCCGCGCCTTGTCGCGCTGCCAGTCGCGGTCTTTGTCCACCGCCCGCTTGTCGTGTTGTTTCTTTCCCTTGGAGAGACCAACGGCCAGTTTGGCGCGGCCGTTTTTCCAGTACAGCTCCAGGGGGACGAGGGTGTAGCCCTTGCGCTCGACCGCTCCGATGAGGCCGGACAACTCACTTGCGTTGAGCAGCAGCTTGCGGGTGCGAATCGGATCGGCAACCACATGGGAGGAGGCCGAGTTCAGTGCCGAAATGTGTGCGCCGAACAGGAACGCCTCGGCGCCGCGCACGAACACGTACGCCTCTTTCAGTTGCGCGCGTCCCGCGCGCATGGCCTTCACTTCCCAGCCCTGCAGGACCAGTCCGGCCTCGTAGCGCTCCTCGATGAAATAGTCGAAGCGCGCCTTGCGGTTCTCGGCGATGAGACGTTCGGTTTTTTCCGGCTTGGCCATTTACAAGGGAACGGACTGCGTTTTTTGGGCGGCGATTGTACCGTGAATGACAATCCGCCGGTGTCTTGTGACAATTGGCCGCATGCGAGAAATCAAGCATTCGGCGCTCGTCGCCCAGCCCCCGGCGCGGTTGTTCGCCCTGATCAACGATATCGAGAGTTACCCGACCTTCATCCCGTGGTGCACCCACGCGAGAGTGCTGTCGAGGTCGGCGCGCGAGATCGTTGCAACCATCGGGGTTCGGCAGGGGCCTCTGCACAGCGAGTTCACGACTCGCAACGAGCTCGAGCAGGATCGCCGCATCCTGATGCGCCTCGTCAGCGGCCCGTTCAAAATGTTGGAAGGCGAGTGGCTGCTCACACCCATCCCGCAGGCCGGTGATGGGGGCTCCGGTTGTCGAGTTCAACTGACAATGAAATTCGCGTTCAAAAATCCGCTGACGGCGGTATTGTTTGAGCAGAAGTTCGCAGAGACAGCTTCATCACTGATGGACGCGTTTGTTGCACGCGCGCGTGCTGTGCCACCATGAGCGAAGGCGGCCGCAAACGATGTGTGGTGGCATATGCCACCCGTGAGCGGCAGTACTTGTGGGCAGTTGATGTGCCCAGCGACGCGACGATCGCCGAAACGATCGAGGCGGCGCGGCAGCTTGCAGATGAGCCCGATGTTCCATGGGAGACTGCGCCTGTTGGAATCTTCGGCGAGCTGCGCGAGCGATCAGATCGTCCGGCTGAGGGTGATCGCGTAGAGATCTACCGGCCGCTGCCCAGTGACCCCCGCGATAAACGCCGGGAGCGCGTCCAACGCGAGCGCAAAACCCGCGGCAAGTGAGGAGGTCACATCACCGGGAACTTGGAAACCGAGGGTCCCTGATCGGGTCCTTCGGGCGCCTTGTCGGGCACGTTGTTCTTGTCGAACTTGTCCACCTTGTCTTCCTTGAAATACACGATCAGGTGACGCTCTTCGGGTTTGCGAAGGCGGCCCTTCTTGAAGTAGTACAGATAATCCCAACGCTCCTTGTCGAAGGCATCGGGAACCATCGGTGTGCCGAGAAGGTAGCGAACCTGGCTGCGAGTCATTCCCGGTTGCAGCTGGTTCACGGTACGCGCTTCCAGAAAGTTTCCCTGCTGGATATTCATGCGGTAAACGCAGCCTGACGTCGCTGCAAAGGTTGCAGCGAGCGACATCACAAGCACCAGGGTCCTGGCGCCGTAAATCGGGCTCGGGCCCTTAATTAGTGGTTTCATGCGGGTCCAAATGGGCAATAATGCGCGCGAATCATACCTTATCGCGAATCGTCCGCAGCTCGCGCCTTGCCAGCGGACGTTGATTCGACGGAGAGCAGCAGTGGAAGGCAAAGACCTCCGCAAAGCCGGCCTGAAGGTAACGCTGCCACGCCTCAAGATTCTGGAAATCCTCGAGAGCAGCACGACGCGACACCTTTCGGCCGAAGACATCTACCGCACGCTCCTCGAAGGTAACGAGGATATCGGGCTGGCAACCGTCTACCGCGTGCTCACGCAGTTTGAGGCAGCCGGGCTCGTCACGCGCCATCACTTCGAGGATGGTATGGCGGTCTTCGAGATCAACCACGGCACCCACCACGATCACATCGTGTGTCTGGACTGCGGCAGGGTGGAAGAGTTCATGGATTCCGGCATCGAAGAGCGTCAGACCTCTGTGGCACAGCGCCTCGGGTTCACGATCCGCGATCACTCGCTGATCATGTACGGGCATTGCCGGCGTACGAATTGCGCGTACCGGAAAAAGAAAGCTAGCTGATTGCCGTGAGGCCCCCACGGGGTCAGCGGGCCAACTGCCAATAGCACCGACCCGCGGACCGGCCCTAGCGTCGCTTCGCACCCGGCCGGGCGGCGGCCTTCGCGGCAAGGTCAATGACATTGTCGCCCGCTGATGCCTTGGTTGCCGGTCCTGCAGACTTGGTCGGTTGGGGAGCGGCCTTGGGCGCCTCAGGCACTGCCTTCATCGGCGGGTCAGTAGCCTTACCCGGCTGCGCACCGTCTCCGGCTGCCTGGGGCGTGCCTTTGGCCGTTTGGGCAGCAGCGCCTGTCTGGGCAGCAGCGGTCGTCGGGCCAGTAGCGGCCGTCGGGCCAGCGGCGGTCGTCTGGCCAGCGGCGGTGGTCGGGCCAGCACCCTTGCCAGGCTGCGGAGTGCCTCCAATTGCCTGGGGAACGGCTTTGACCGGTTGAGCCGCGACCTTACCCGGCTTCGCCGCCGCGGCCTTGGACAGCTCTGCGGCGGTCGCCCGCGGGTCAACCCCCAAATCCTTGGCCTCGACAGGCGCCTCCTTCCCGGATCGCGCCGCAATTTTCGCCTGGGCCAACAAGTCCTTCGCGGTCAGGGCGGGCATCTTGTCGGTTGGTGACGGGTCGGGCGGCAGGTCCACGTGCGTCCGCAGCATCTCCCGCGCGTGCTCACGCGCCTTGCCCGTTACTTCGATGCCACCCAGCATGCGCGCGATCTCTCCAACCCGATCCTGCGGCGCGAGTTCAGTCAGGGCGGTGCGCGTCGTGCGGCCGTCGGTCGACTTCGCGACTCGCAGGTGATGGTGCCCTTGCGACGCAACCTGCGGCAGGTGAGTTACACATAACACCTGTCCGCTCTCGCCAAGCGCGCGCAGTTCGCGGCCCACGATCTCCGCGACAGCACCACCGATTCCGGAATCCACTTCGTCGAAGATCATGCAGCGCGTCTCGCGTGCGGCACAGGAGACCTGTACAGCCAGGGACAACCTTGAAAGCTCGCCGCCCGAGGCCACTTTCGCCAGTGCGCGCAGAGGTTGTCCCGGGTTCGCCGTCACGCGAAATTCGATCTGGTCGACGCCGTGCTGCGCGGGATCCGCCGTCCCGTCCTGACTCACTTCGACCTGGAAGCGCCCGCCTGACATGCCGAGCGTCTGCATTCGCGTTGTGATGTCTTTCGCCAATGCACGGCCAGCCGTAGTCCGCTTGGCTGACAACTGCGCAGCAAGGGTTCGAAACTCTTCCAGTGCGGCCGCGAGATCCTTGCGCAGCACCGCCAGATCCATATCGGCCCGCTCCACCGTCTCGAGCTCCGAGACCAGCTCGGCAGTCCGTGCCGCGAGCTCGAGGGGCGTAACGCGGTTCTTACGCGCCAGCTCCTCAATGGCCGCCAGGCGCCTCTCAACCTCGTCCTGGCGCGTGGTATCCAGCTCGAGTCCATCCCGATAGTGGCTGAGCTCCCGTGCCGCCTCGCGAATCTGGATGGCCGCTTCCTCCACGAAAGGCAACATGGCCCCCAGTTTCGGATCGACGGCCTCGAGCCCGCGAAGGGCCTGCAATGCCCGGCTCACTCCGGCGTGCGCACTGCCTTGCTCGCCTTCATACAGTAACTGCAGCGCAGTCTGCGTGGCTTCGGCGAGCTTGCCGCGATTCGCCAGCCGCGCATGCTCATCGACGAGGCTCTCGAATTCGCCGGCTTTGAGCTGCAGGGCTTTCAGCTCCGACACCTGGTAGCGCAGCAGCTCGAGCCGCGCATCGCGGTCGCGCGCCTTGCCTTCCAGCTCCAGGGTGCGATTCAACAGCTCGAGCCACACGCGATGTGCGATTCCGACTTGCCCGGCCGCAGGCTCGAGCCGGCCGTAGCCATCGAGCAGCTCGCGCTGCGCCGCACTGCGCGTCAGCGACTGAAACTCATGTTGGCCATGTATGTCGATGAGAATGTTGCCCGCCTCGCGCAGCGACGTCAACGCAACCGCCTGGCCATTCAGGTACGCGCGCGAGCGGCCATCGCTCGAGACGACGCGGCGGATCGACAGCTCCTCGCCGCCGCTGATCGACTGCTCCTCCAGCCAGCGCTTCAACTCCCGTGGCGTCCTGGTCAGATCGAAAGTGCCGGTAATCTCAGCGCGCTCGGCTCCGTGTCGGACCACTTCGGCCCCCGCCCGCCCGCCCGCAAGGAGCTGCAGGGCGTCCACCAGAATCGATTTGCCCGCGCCGGTTTCCCCGGTGAGCACCGTCAATCCGGGATGCAACTCCAGCTCAATGGCGTCGATGATCGCGAAATCGCGGATCTGCAAGTAGGTCAGCATGGTAGCTTTCTAACGCTCGAAATTGCCGCGGCCCCAATGAAGTTTGGAGCGCAGCAGCCGGTAGTAGTCATGACCTGCGGGATGCAGGAGTGTGATTGTCTCAGCAGCGGCCTTGATGCACAGCCGGTCGCCCGGCTCCAGCTCCCCGAGGACCGTTCCGTCGCAGGTGACCTGCGCCCGGGTATCCGGTCGTTCGAGCAACTTCACTTCAATCTCGGATCGCGCCGATACGACAATAGGCCTGTCTGACAAGGTGTGGGGGCAGATCGGAGCCACTACGAGCACATCCAGGTGCGGCTCGACGATGGGACCTCCGCACGAGAGGGCATACGCGGTCGAGCCAGTTGGGCTCGCCACGACGATGCCATCGCCCGCGTGCGTATTGACGTAAGTTCCATCGAGATGTGTTTCAAAGTCGAGCATCCGGCCGGTCACCAGCTTCTGCATGACAACATCGTTCAGCGCCAACGCCTCGGCAACCGCGCCGTTGGCATAATTCAGACATGCCGCAAGCAACGGCCGCTCGTCCGCCTGCAGCCTTCCCTCCAACGCCGCGTCTATGCAGGGAAACATGTTCTGCGGCATGACGTCGGTCAGAAAACCGAGCCGGCCGCGATTGACGCCCAGAAGCGGCACCCCGTGGCGCGCCACGAGCCCGGCGGCGTACAGCAGCGTGCCGTCACCACCAATGGCGATGACCAGGTCCGCATTCGGTCCAATGTCCTTTTCGGGCATCCGCACGATGCCGGCGGTATCCCCCGAATAGGGCGTCTCGTCGCTGACAATGACCTTCACCTCCCGGGACAGCAGGTGGGGGATCAGCGCATTGACAGATTCCGCCACACGCGGGTCGGAGAATCTGCCGACCAGCGCGCACAGTCGCACGGGAAAGGCCATCGGGTGCCTCGGTTCGCGCCTCGCGACCATGCGAGGCGGCGCCTTTGTAGCACGACCCTGTGGCAGGGCCAATGCGGCCAATGTGGCAGCTTTCGCCCGGTTCGCACCCCGGTCCACACGCTCGTTCATATTCTGCCACCGGCCGCCGGATGACGATTGCTTGACGGTGGAGGCCGCCGTCGCTAGCGTGGCTGCTGCAATGGCGCACGAAGGTCGAGAAAACGAGGGGCTGAGCGAGCGCGCTCAAACGCTCCTGCGGGTCCTAATAGAAAGCTACATCCGCGACGGGCAGCCCGTGGGCTCCCGCGTGCTGTCGCGCGATTCGGGGCTGGAGCTGAGCTCGGCTACCATTCGCAACGTGATGGCGGATCTGGAGGAGTTCGGCTTCGTCTCCTCGCCACATACCTCCGCGGGCCGCATTCCCACCGACAAGGGCTACCGGTTTTTTGTCAACACGCTGCTGCGCATGCAGCCACTGGACGAAAGCGCAGTCGCGGAGATCCGGCGCCAGGTGGATAACCGGCGTGAAAATTCCAAGGACCTCGTCTCCTCGGTCTCGCAGTTGCTTTCGACGGTGACGAAGCTCGCGGGCGTGGTCACCGTGCCGCGTACTCAGCAGGCGTCCATCACACACGTCGAGTTCGTCGTGCTCTCCGAAAACCGGGTACTCGCGGTGCTGGTGTTCGATGACCGCGAGGTCCAGAACCGCATCATCCAGCTCGAGCGCTATTACTCGCCGGACGAGCTGCGGCGCGCCTCGAACTATCTGAACGAACAGTTCCGCGGCCGCACACTGACGCAGGTCCGCGAGGAGATCCTGCGCCAGCTGGCCGAAACCCACGCGGACATGAACCAGATCATGCTGGATGCGATTTCCGTCGCCCAGCATGTGTTCGAGGCGGGTGAGGGCGAAGATCGCCTCGAGTACGTGATCAAGGGCGAAACGAACCTGATGGGGATGGCCGAGCTCACGAATGTCGAGAAGCTGCGGCGCCTGTTCGAGGCGTTCAACGAAAAAAGGGATTTTTTGCACCTGCTCGATAACAGCCTGAAGGCCCAGGGCGTGCAGATTTTCATCGGCCATGAATCGGGGTTCCAGATCCTCGATGATTGCAGCGTGATAACGGCCCCATACGCGGCCGGCGACGCTGTGGTTGGAGTAGTCGGTGTGATCGGACCGACGCGGATGGCCTACGAGCGGGTGATCCCGATAGTGGACATGACCGCAAAGTTGCTCGGCGCCGCCTTGAACTCGCGGCGCTGAACCGCAAGTTACCGGGGTCCCCGGAAAATTAAGCATCTTACCGGACGGCGGAAAACTCGCCGATCGCGCGAAGCTTAATTTTCTGGGGTGGTCGTACCAACGTTTACCCGGGCGGCCTGTTTTCAGGCATCCTTCGCGCCGCAGTTTTCGGCGCAGAGAGCTCATTGATTTGGAGGAGGTTTTGGATGAATACCGACGAGGCCGGACAGGAGCGGCAAGGCGCGGGCGAGCCCACGACCGTGCTCCCCGAGACAGCTGCCCAGCTCGTCGAGCTCGAGCGGCTTCAGCAGGCTCTGACCGAAGCTGAGGAGCGGGCTCGCAGTCACTGGGAGCAGTATCTGCGCGCCGTTGCCGATCTGGATAACGTGCGCAAGCGCGCGCAGCGCGACATCGAGGCGGCCAACCGGTATGGCCTCGAGAAGTTCGCCGCGGAGCTGCTGCCGGTTCAGGACAGTCTCCAGCTTGCGGTGCAGAACGCCGGCAAGGCGGACACACGCGGCCTCGCCGAGGGGCAGGAAGCCACTTTGAAGTTGCTCGCCAAGGCCCTCGAAAAGATCGGCGTCGTGCCCATCAATCCGCAGGGTGAGCCCTTCGATCCGGCACGCCACGAGGCCATGCTGGCCCAGGAGTCGGCCACCGCGGAGCCCAATTCCGTGCTGCAGGTGGTGCAGCCGGGATACGAGCTCAATGGACGGTTGCTGCGGCCCGCCCGGGTGATCGTCTCCAAGGCGGGCGGCTGAGCGGCCGGAAACGAAGGGGCGGCGTCAGGGCCAGCTCGCGTTTTTTTGCGATTGCCTCTACTTGAATAGGTAGGGGCACGCACCCAACAAGTGCACCTAGTCGAACACAAAATGCTTTCTTGCGGAGTAAACCAATGGCTAAGGTAATCGGCATCGACCTCGGGACCACGAATTCCTGCGTGGCCATCATGGAGGGCGGAAAGCCTCGCGTGATCGAGAACAGCGAGGGCGACCGTACCACTCCTTCTGTCATCGCATTCACCAAGGACGGCGAAGTACTCGTCGGCCAGCCAGCGAAGCGCCAGGCTGTGACCAATCCGCAGAACACGCTGTTCGCGATCAAGCGTCTCATCGGCCGCAAGTTCGACGATGAGATCGTGCAGCGGGACATCAAGATGGTCCCCTACAAGATCGTCCGCGCCGACAACGGCGATGCGTGGGTCGAGGTCCAGGGCAAGAAGATGGCCCCCCAGGAGATCTCGGCTCGCGTGCTCATGAAGATGAAGAAGACAGCCGAGGATTATCTCGGTGAGCCGGTCACCGAGGCCGTGATCACCGTGCCGGCGTACTTCAACGATTCGCAGCGCCAGGCGACCAAGGATGCCGGCCGTATCGCGGGCCTGGACGTCAAGCGCATCATCAACGAGCCCACTGCCGCATCGCTCGCCTACGGCGAGGACAAGCAGGGCAAGGACCGCAAGATCGCGGTGTACGACTTGGGCGGCGGTACGTTCGACATCTCCATCATCGAGATTGCAGAAGTCGACGGCGAGCGCCAGTTCGAAGTGCTCTCGACGAACGGTGACACGTTCCTCGGCGGTGAAGACTTCGACCTGCGCATCATCAATTTCCTGGCCGAAGAGTTTCTCAAGGAGTCGGGCGTTGACGTGCGCAAGGACCCGCTCGCCATGCAGCGCCTGAAAGAGGCTGCGGAAAAGGGGAAAATCGAGCTGTCTTCGACCCAGCAGACCGACATCAACCTGCCGTACATCACGGCCGATGCCTCGGGCCCCAAGCATCTCAACATCAAGCTGACACGCGCGAAGCTCGAGTCAATCGTCGAAGACCTCGTGCAGAAGACCATT
Source organism: Gammaproteobacteria bacterium (assembly GCA_028293745.1). GTDB lineage: Bacteria > Pseudomonadota > Gammaproteobacteria > Steroidobacterales > Steroidobacteraceae > 13-2-20CM-66-19. The sequence continues at coordinate 42,109 of JAQGOF010000084.1, forward strand.
GGTCCGTGCCGTACTGCGATGAAGGATGCGGGCACGTCCGCGAGCGATATCGCCGAGGTCATCCTGGTAGGCGGCCAGACCCGCATGCCTCTCGTGCAGAAGTACGTAAAGGACTTCTTCGGCAAGGACCCGCGTAAGGATGTGAACCCGGACGAGGCTGTCGCCGTAGGTGCGGCCATTCAGGGTGGTGTGCTCGCGGGTGAAGTGAAGGACGTGCTGTTGCTCGACGTCACCCCGCTGTCTCTCGGTATCGAGACGCTCGGCGGCGTCATGACGAAGCTCATCGAGAAGAACACGACGATTCCTACCAAGGCATCGCAGACCTTCTCGACGGCCGACGACAATCAAACTGCGGTGACCATCCATGTCCTGCAGGGCGAGCGTGATCGGGCGCAGGACAACAAGTCACTCGGCAAGTTCGATCTGACGGAGATTCCGCCGGCACCGCGCGGTCTGCCCCAGGTCGAGGTCTCCTTCGATATCGACGCGAACGGTATTCTGAACGTGTCGGCGAAGGACAAGGCGACCGGCAAGGAGCAGAAGATCATCATCAAGGCCTCCAGCGGCCTCACCGAAGATGAGATCAAGCGGATGGTCCGCGATGCCGAGGCTCATGCGGAGGAAGACAAGAGATTCCGCGAGCTCGTGGACGTCCGTAACAAGGCGGACGGCATGACGCATGCGGTCGAGAAGACCCTGAAGGATCTGGGTGACAAGGTTGATCCGGCCGAGCGTGCACGGGTTGAGGCGGCTATCTCGGATCTGCGCGCGGCGCTGAAGAGCGACGATAAGGGCGCGATCGAGAAGAAGACTGACGCACTTGCACAGGCCTCGGCGGCCATTGCGCAGCGCGCCTACGCCGCCGAGCAGGGCTCGGGCGCGGCTGGTGGCGCCGGTGGTCCAGGTGCTGGGGCCGGTGCGGCCGGTGCGGGAGCACAGGGTAGCGCGGGTCGCGACGACGTTGTCGATGCAGAGTTTGAAGAAGTTAAGGACAAAGATCGCAAAGCTTCGTAAAGTCGCTTTACTTTCGATGACGACCAACGGGTTCACTGCAAAGTGAACCCCGTTGGGTACCGGCGTACGCAGCGCCGGTAGGATATCGAGTCTCCAGGGTCTGGCTTATCAGAGCATGTCCAAACGTGACTACTACAAGGTACTCGACGTACCCAAGACGGCGACGGAAGTAGAGATCAAGAAGGCCTATCGCCGCCTTGCAATGAAGTATCACCCCGACCGCAATCCCAACGACAAGGATGCGGAGGAACGCTTCAAGGAGGCGAAGGAGGCGTGCGAAGTTCTCACTGATGCCCCGAAGCGCGCCGCTTATGACCAGTACGGTCATGCGGGCGTCGAAGCCGCTTCACGCGGCGGCGGCCGCTCCGGATTCGCCGGTGGCGACGCGTTCAGCGATATTTTCGGCGACGTGTTCGGTGACATCTTCGGCGCGGCGCGCCGGGGTGATGCCCGCTCCCAGCAGTTCCGAGGCGCAGACCTGCGTTTCGAGCTCGAGCTCGATTTGGATCAGGCCGTGTTCGGCTATGCGGCCGAAGTTGAAGTCCCCCGCCTGTCCGAGTGCGAGACCTGTCACGGCAGTGGCGCGGCAAAGGGAAGTACCGCGGCGGCCTGTGATACCTGCGGCGGCTCCGGGCAGATCCGGATCTCACAGGGATTTTTCCAGCTTCAGCAGACCTGCCCCCGGTGCCGCGGCAATGGCACCATCATCAAGAACCCCTGCGACACCTGCCTGGGTCAGGGACGGGTACGCCGGACGCGCAAGCTGTCAGTCAAAGTGCCAGCGGGCGTTGATACCGGAGATCGGATCCGCCTGAGCGGCGAAGGTGAGGCGGGCCGCAACGGCGGGCCACCTGGTGACCTCTATGTTGAAGTCAGCGTACGCGAGCACGCGATTTTCGAACGGGACGGCGAGCATCTGAGCTGCGAGGTGCCGGTCAGCTTTGCTACGGCCGCTCTCGGGGGCACCGTTGAAGTTCCCACGCTGGACGGTGATGTCACATTGAAGGTTCCGGCAGAAACACAGTCGGGCCGGGTCTTCCGCCTGCGTGACAAGGGCGTGAAGCCCGTGCGCGGGGGCTCGCGCGGCGACTTGTTTTGCCGCCTCGTGGTGGAGACGCCAGTTCACCTTTCACCAGAGCAGAGGGATCTCATCCGCAAGCTCGAAGACACCCTCAAGCAGGACTCAACCCGTCACGCACCACGCGAGCAGGGTTTTTTCGAGGGCGTTAGGCGCTTCTTTTCCAGCGGCAGCCGGTGATTCGCGCCGCCATCATCGGCGTCAGTGGCCGAATGGGCCGTGAGCTAGTACGCGCCGCCTCCGAGAACCCGGATCTATCCGTCATTGCAGCCGTTGCGTCGCCGACGAGCCAGGCA
>JAQGOF010000121.1 GCA_028293745.1 Gammaproteobacteria bacterium
CTGAACCTCATCAAACTCATGCCGCACGCAACGTATATCAAGGTCTACGACAACAGCGCGGAGGCGGTGGGCGCGCACCCGATCGTTCACTGGACCGAGAATGATGAGGCACGCTCCGCGCGCTGGCGCTCGGAAAGTGGTGCGCCGCCTGCCAGGCGCGTGGTTATAGCCGATGACAACATCACGGCCGATGATGCGTACGGCCTCGCGTGCCAGGGCACCGCGCTGCTGTGGCGGGGCGACTTCCAAAATGCACGGCAATTGCTGCTTGCGTTGGCGAGTCGCGCTGACCGACAGCCGCGCACGCTGAAAGAGTCGGCCACATCCTCGATGCCCACATCGCCTGCCGAGGCCTTCCATCTCCATCGCCAGGCCCGGTCACAACGTGCGCGCACGTTGGGCAAGCTGCTGGTGCCGCTCGACGCGGACTACGGCATTCCGTTGCGACGTGCGCCGGACGTCCGACAAGCCTGCTTGGAAGCCTACGGCCCGGGAGAAGGACCCTCGGTCGGCTCGCTGCGAGCGTTACTGGGCCTGATCGGCGCGCATGAGTGGCGCACCAAGGGAATTGAAATCGCGGCGATCGGCGGCCGAATCCATCCGCACTACGGGGTGTTTGCGCCGATTCGCCGTGAATACGTCGATTTGGTCGCTACGGCACCTCTGCCAGATTTTAGCTCTTCGTCCAGCGTTGCCTTCGACATCGGCACCGGGACGGGCGTGCTGGCCGCCGTGCTCGCGCGGCGCGGCATCAGGCGTGTGGTCGCCACAGACTGGGATCCCCGCGCGCTGGCGTGCGCTCTCGAGAACCTCGAGCGTCTCGGCTTGGCGGAGCAAGTGGAAGTCGTGCAGGCGGATCTCTTTCCCGAAGGGCGGGCCGCGCTCGTGGTATGCAACCCGCCCTGGATTCCCGCGCGGCCGAGCTCTCCCATCGAGCGTGGGATCTACGACCCCGAGAGTCGCATGCTGCGTGGGTTCCTGGGCGCGCTGTCTGCGCACCTGGAGCCAGGGGGCGAGGGCTGGCTGATCCTTTCGGACCTCGCGGAGCACCTGGGCCTGCGGCCGAGGTCGGAGCTGCTTGATGCGTTCGACGCGGCAGGGTTGAAGGTCATGGATCGAAGCGATGTGCGACCGAACCATCCTCGGGCGTCCGACGCTACCGACCGGCTCCACGCGGCGCGTGCAGCCGAGGTGACATCGCTCTGGCGCCTCGCAGTCAGCTGAGTTCCGGCTTTGTCCTTAGTCTTTACCCCGCTTTCCTGCCTCGACTCAACAAACAAGTGGTGTAGCTTTCGCCATCGTACGGCCCTTCGGGACGCATGGATCGAATTGGCAGCGACGAGACCCGCCACGCTGCCCAGGATGCATCAGTCTGGCACTCTTTGCGCGGCTCTGCCTCAAACGCTCAACTGCTCGATCACGCCTTCGAGGATCCGCTTCTCCAAATGCAAGGCCTCGCGCCATTCGTGCTTCTCGGTCTTGACGATCTCCTCCCTCAGGTCGGTCACGTAGATCTCGAGTGCACGGCGAGTAGTATTGCGTTCCGCTTCGCTGAAATCGAATAACATCTGACCTCCTTTTGCGCAGGCGTTCGCCTGCTCACCGTCGGTCCAGGGTGTCCCTCGCGGGCCACCCGTGCGTCGCATGCGACGCACCCTTCCGCGTTATTTTGCGTGCAGTTCTACGATGTCGCCGTCGGCGACAGTATGATCTGGCCCTACCTGCTGTCCGTCGAATGCCCCGCTCCCCCACAGACGTGCGAATTTGAGCGACCGAGCGACATCGTCGTGCACAAGTCGAGCGACATCGGACACGGTGTTGCCCTGACGCACGATGAACGGCCGCGTCCGGTCGGGCGGATGGCCGGGCGGCTTGGTGTATACACGTACGATTCTCAAGCCGCTGAACACAAATGGCGCGAGTCGCGCAAGACCATGGCCGCTCTTCGCCGAGACGGCGACGGCAGGGAATCGCACGCCCGCGAGCTCTTCGAGCACCTTCACTTCATCGGGGTCCGGATCCAGATCACACTTGTTCGCAACGAGGAGCGTGGGCAACCGAACCCCAAGAGGATCGAGCGACTCTTCGGCCGTGGGTCTACCGCTTGGCTGTGAGTCCGGCGAGGTTTCCGCCACTTGGCGGCCGTTGAGCCCGGGCCAACGGTCTGAGAGACTAATCTTGCGCTGTGCTAACTCTGCGCAGATCGCGGGCACGTGTTCGGTGCACGCAGGATCGGCGAGATCCACTACCAACCAGACTGCGTCAGTCATCTGCAGCAACCCGGCCATCCACGGCTCCATATGTCCCGGCGAGATCGGCGGAAGATCGACGAGCTGGAACGCGACATCCTCGAGAGGAAGCATCCCCGGAAGCGCTTCCCGTGTCGTGCGCGGAAACGGCCCGATTTCGGCCTTCGATCCTGTCAGAGCCGCGTGCAAGCTCGACTTACCCGAGTTCGGGGGACCGGTCAGACAGATCTGCGCAGCACCTTCGTGGCGCACCGCATGTGCGCAGTGGCGATGCGCAGGGCCCGCATGGGTTCCACCGATCTCATCGACGAGCTCTCTGATGCGCGACTTGATGTCCGCCTGCAGGTGCTCCGTCCCCTTGTGCCTGGGAATTGTGCGCAGCATCTCTTTCAGGCACTCGAGGCGCTCGCGCGGTTCGCGTGCCATGCGGAAGGCCTGCTCGGCCTTCTTGTATTCCGGAGAGAGATTGGCCGGCATCGCTCTAAGCCAAACGCGTACAACGATGTGAGCCCATCATAATGCGTACGCAAACACCCAGCAGCAACTCTCCCGTAGAGCTTACGTCCGCGCTGCAGCGTTGAGCCGGAATCCGAATCGGATGTCGCAGAAGCGTGGATGCAGGAGATCGACCGACGCGTCGCCGAAATCGATGGAGGCGCCGTGCGAACGGAATCTTGGGACGTGGTTAGAGAGCGCCTAACACGCGCGTCCGGTAAGTGACCCGCAAATCCGCTTTGGACGCTGCTTGTTCCGTGTTAGATGTGTGAACGGTGTTGAAGTTGTTATGTCGTCCGTGTTCTGCAGACGCATGCAGAGCCCATGCGCACTAGCCAACTTAAGCTGATGGAATTTGATCTACGCAAAGCAAAAAACTGCCGCACAGGTTCAAATCAAGTTGTGCGGCGTAAGCGTGGTGCTGATGAGTACGAAAAGTTCATGCGAGATCTATCGCATTTTCTCAAGTGTAGTGAATTCCGCCGCCAGAGCGTTAAGGAGATGCCGCACGGCGGGCACCATGCCACGTCTCGTTGGAAAAACGGCGTGTACGATGCCAATGGTTGATTGCAATTCGGGCAATAACTGCTTGAGCCGGCCGGATTCCAGATCCAGTTGCACAAGTTCGCGCGGCAACTCCGCGATTCCCAAACCTTGTATCGCCGCCATGCGAAGGCTGGCCAAATCGTCTGTCGCAAGTCGCGGATGGTGAACGCATGAAACCTGAGTTCCGTCCCCGGAGACGAACGACCAATGGAATTTCTCGGTGGCGTTGGCCACTGAGAGTGTGGGCCAATCCTTGAGTTCCTCAAGAGTTCTTGGCGGCGCGTGTTGATCGATCAGCTTGGGACTCGCCACAAGGATGGTGCCCGAAGTTCCGAGCTGCCGCATGGCCAGGTCCGAGGGTTCCAGGGGTGGCCGCCGCACCCGAATTGCGAAATCGAGTCCCTCCTCAACGACGTCGACTCTGCGATTGGTCGCATCCAGAAAGATGCGGACATTGGGGTTGTCGAGGAGGAACCGTGACAGGATCTGGGAAATACCCGAGCCTAGTAGGCCCACCGGACAGCTGATACGCACCACACCCTGTGGAGAAGCGCGAGTTCGCTCGACTACCTCTTTGGCGGCTCTGGCTTCGGCAACGACCGCCAGGCAGTGCTGATGAAAGTGTCGGCCGGTTTCAGTCAAGGAGATTCGGCGGGTAGTGCGGTTGAGCAGACGCACCCCCAACTGCTCCTCGAGTGAGCGAACGCGCCGACTCAGCTTGGAAGTCTGCACCCCGAGCGCTCGCGCGGCGGCGGTATAGCTGCCGCGCTCTGCTACTTCCGCGAAAAGGCGCATGTCGTTGAGGTCGGCGATGGAATCCACTTCGGCCCCGGGGGTTGGACCAATTGTTCTACTACAAGCAATAGTAATTTGCAAAAATGGATATATGACAATGATTATTGCCGTATTAGCCTGTTACCACTTAGTAAGTAAACTCCACTGGAGAGCACAGCATGAACAGGAAACTCGAAGGCAAAGTTGCACTGGTCACGGGCGGTTCCAGCGGCATCGGCCTGGCCACTACGCAGCGCTTTGTGGCGGAGGGCGCCCACGTGTACATCACCGGACGCCGCCCGGCGGAACTGGAGGCAGCCGTCCGCAAAATCGGCCGCAATGTAACCGCGGTCCGAGCCGACGTTTCCAATCCGACCGATCTGGACCGCCTGTACGCCCAGATCAAGCAGGAGAAGGGCAAGCTCGACACTATTTTTGCGAACGCCGGCGCCGGCACTTTACTGCCGCTCGGCGCCATTACTGAAAAGCAATACCACGACACGTTCGATACCAACGTCAAGGGCGTGATCTTCACCGTGCAAAAGGCGCTGCCACTGCTGCAGGACGCCGGCACCATCGTGTTGAATGCATCCACCTCCGCATCGAAGGGTATGGGCGCATTCAGCGTCTATGGTGCTTCAAAGGCCGCGGTGCGCAACCTCGCCCGCGGCTGGGCCACAGACCTGAAGGACCGCAAGATCCGCGTCAATGTGGTCAGCCCGGGCGTTGTTATAACTCCGGGATACAAGACGGGTGGTATGACCGAAGAGCAAATTCAGGGATTCGCCGCCCACATGGCGACCACGATCCCGTTGGGGCGCACGGGCGAAGCGGATGAAATCGCCAAGGCCGTCGTGTTTCTCGCCTCGGATGACAGCAGCTTCGTCAACGCGGCCGAACTGGTTGTCGACGGCGGCATGACCCAGGTCTGAAGCCATTCTGGCCGCGCCAGATATGAACCAGAAATCCGCGCTCATTCTCTTCTTCGGTCTAGAGAGCCCGCGCGGCGTCCGTTACTACGCTCTGAGCCGGGAGCAAGGCGTCTCGGCACTTCTCCTATGAGGGAGCCCTGATGCTCAACCATCGACGTTGGTCTGCTTTGGACGGAGCCGATCACGGCTGGCTGAAGGCAAAACATCACTTTGCCGTCAGCGCCGCCGGAAATCCCGCGCATGGGCCGCTAGGCTCGCTGATCGTTTGGAACGACGATGAAATAGCCGCTAACAGCGGCTTCCCACTGCACGGCCACAAAGACATCGAGATCATCACCTACGTGCGTCAGGGCGTAGTGGTTCATCAAGATAACCTGGGGTCGATCGGCCGCATCGAAGCAGGCGAAGTCCAGGTCATGAGCGCCGGAACGGGGATTCGCCACTCGGAATACAACCCCGGGAATGTACCCCTGAAGATTTATCAGATCTGGATACTGCCGCGTGAGCCCGGCGGGAAGCCGTGCTGGGGTACCAAGCCTTTTCCGAAGGTGGATCGTTCAGGGCGCTTTGTCGTACTGGCGAGCGGTATGCCTGGCGATGATGACGCCCTATCCATTCGCGCCAATGGACGTGTTTTGGGCATGACCTTGAACTCTGGTCGAAGTGTCCGCTACGACCTTGATTCGTTGCGTAGCGCGTACTTGGTCGTCGCCGCCGGATTGGTCACCGTAAACGGTGAAGCCGTTGGACCGCTCGATGGGCTTGGCATTACCAGAGAGTCGGCCATCGACATTGTCGCTATGGAAGATGCCGAACTCGTAATGGTTGATGTCGGCTGAATTTAGCGACGACCCATGTCCGCGCGAAGCAGGCGTGAGCACCGCAGAAAAAAGAAAAGTTATTGTTGGTTCTGTACAAAGCCAGGCCAGTAGTCAATGGTGTCGGTGTGGTGGATGGGAGTGGCTTCCGTGCCAAAGCTGGTGAAACCGAAGGGCGCGCAATTCTGAAAATGCAGACCAATTCCAATACCGCCACCCAGATCTGTAGACCCATTGTTGTCGTCCACAGGGTAGTTCGCCGATTGCCACAGGCTCCCCGAATAGCCGGTAAGTCCTACGGTTGCGCCGATGTGGAGAAGCTCGACATTCTCCGCTCCCTGGGACACGCGTGCCTGGCCGAGCACGCGCGATGAATTCTCTCGCACCGTGATTGGCGAATCGAGGGAATGCGCTGGTAACCGAGGTCCTCGTTCATGTGTTGCGAACCGAGGTTGTGGCGCGGCTCCACGCCAGCAGCTATACGCTGCCTGACCACAGCGCTCTACCCATCGCGAGAACGTATGCCAGAAAACGATCATCGCAATCTCGAATTCCGAGGTCGCGAGCCCCACGGACCCGGCTGCCAGATATTTGCCTTCAGGTGGCAGATTATCCCGTCGGGTCGTTTTTCGCGTTGTGGACTTGGTCATGCCGTTGCTCGTATTGGTTAAATGACGAATTGATAGCACACTTGTCCGGACGTTACACGCCGCGCCAGGACGAAGGCTGTAACTCAAACTCGCCAACGGTGCGCGAGCGATCTCGCTCTGGAACGGTGGTATCGATGCAAGGGAAATGCGGGGTGCAATTCTACTAACAAGGTTTGGTAATGCGGCCGTCGCCCGTGGTAGCACGGTTTTGCGGCTGGGTGTACCAAGAGCGGGCGCAGCGATCCGGGGCGACCCACCAGCGGCCTACCGAAATCTGACCTGCTGTTTCGAGACGCCCGTCCCGACAATTCTTACCGAAAGTTAATACCGCGTCTGAGCGTAGCTCGCCCTAATAAAGCATCTGTTTTGGCGGCACGCAGCCCCTGTCCGATCAACAACAACAGTAAGGCCAGCTTGCCGTGAGACCAGCATCGATATCGGTTGACGGCGATGCGCGTTGGCGTTTGTCAGAGCGGCGCAATCGGAGTCGGCATCTCGCCGGCAGAGCGCGCCCGCGTCGTCTCACGAGCGCTTCCCGGCGGTTGGACGCTCTGAGACGCGAAAGTCGATGTTGCCGTTCACCATCTTCCGTAGACTATAATCATCTAATGAATTTGGTCATCGATATTCCGGCGAGGATGCCGGCGGTGCTTGGAAGATTGCGCGCTACACCTTCTCGAGCACAGATCCGCCGCTACGCTGAATGCTTTATCGCCAGGCGGCACAGGGTTGCCCGATGCCGCCTGTCCGTGATGGCTCGACGGCACGTTTACATCGTCCGCGGCGAAAACGCTCGGCCGAGGCTGTTTCGTCAACGCCGCGTTACGTCTTACGAGCGTTCGCGATACCTTGACCTGGGCCAGACGACTGCACGAATTTTCCGCCAGCACTGCATGTCCTCAAGTGCCAAAATCATGTCAGCCAGCGGCATCCGTCCCCAGCGCCGCATCTGCTCGCGGCGAGCGCCTTCCCACGTCGTGAGGCTCCAATCGATGCCATCGGTTTGTGAATCATCCGTTCGCATCGTTGTCTTTCCTGGCCCGAAGCTGCTCGATGTCCGCCCGATCTTGCTGTTGATTGGCTTCCTCTTTCAACGGTCGATTGTCGCGTGTGCTGACGACACTCCTGTTGCGCCGGTGTAGCCCCGGAGGGGAATCAATCGCGTTTAGCGTACGCCACGATTCGCTGGCCGGAGCGGGCTGTGGTGAACCTTTCGACGGCGCTCTCTACTGCATCGCTCGTGCCGCTGCTCTCCTCTGAGGTTACCCTGTAGAAGTAGGTGGTCTGCGGGGAGAGACCGTCCACGTTGACGCGAAATATTGTGTATGCATGGTTCTGGTTCAGCCTGATGTGAGATTTCGCTATCCGGTCGAGTTTCTCGGGATTCGTGCCGTAATGCACAACTCCGTAATGCTCGTCTGAGCCCCCCGGGTTATTGCTCGTCCACCGGATGATGGCTGAAGTGTAGTCAGCCGATTCCAGCTTCGGTCCTTGCACAATGCGGACGCGCGCGGCCTTCGAGGCAGGCTGAATTTCCTTTGCATCGTAACGGCTCAACTCGGCTGCGACTGAGATCGAACACAGCAGACTGACGGTCGCGGCGGTGATAGCCGCTTGCACGTACTGTCTATTCATTGCGTGGCCTCCTGCGCTACGGAATGGGCGGATTTGGCACGGGGGCGACACCGCAGACAGAACCCGTGCAGGCCGGAAGTGGCGGCGTGGGAATGAGGAACTCATTTCCTTGAGTCTTGGACGAACCACCGGTCATGCAAACACCGGTGAAGGTGTCACTATTGGCGAACGGTCTCGTGAAACCATCCGTGAGTGTTTTCAGGAATGCAACGATCTGGTCTTCTTCCTGATCCGTCAAACCCAGATTTCCGATCGTCATGTCAAGGTTGTTCGGAACCTCCGGCGAGGGCCAACAGTCGACTTTCTCGGTCGTACCTGCCGGGCAGTGCCCTGAGGTCACGTTGAATTTGTACACGTCGCGCGTATTGTAGAAGTGAACCAGCTGCTTGAGACTCTTGATGTAGCCGTTGTGAAAGAACTCCTTCTGAAAGTAGGGCCCTGGCGCCTCCGTGGTGGAACACCGGGGCGGTGTCATAGCCACATTGCGCGCCGAAGATGTCTGCATTTTTCCGTCGCTGGCCGGTGCAAACTGTGTCCAGGTCGAATTCGGGTTGGGGGCGGCAACACTTCTCAGGAAGGATCCCAGTCCCAAATCCCTGAAGCCGAAACCGGCCGCATTGGGAGTGAATCCGAAGGAATCAGGCGTGGTCTGATAATAGATGGCATCCCTGGGATTCAGGGGGAGGCCGAGATTGGCTGAACCAAAGCATGTGAACAGAGGCCGCGTGTCTGCTGCCACCCCGGTGTCTTGGCTACTCGGAGCGGTTGGAGCCGGGGCGGTGGATCTTCCGTCCAGATGGCATGAATTGCAATTCGCTTTTCCACGGAACAGGGCGTAGCCGGCCGCTTCGTTTGCCGTCAGCGTGTATGACCCTGCTAGAAAGGCGTCGAACTTCGACGAGAATGCGCTGACCTGGACGGATTGCTCGTACGCGTCGAGGGACTGCCCCCAGTGGTCAAAAGCGGTGTTCGCCAGATTGCGGTCTTCGGGGCTCAGCGGGATCGGAGTTGTGTTCACGCCAAACACAGCAGCGCCTCCGGGGGTCTCGCAGATTTCCTCGGTATTGCGTGGAAACTTGATCTCCAACGAGCCGCTCCCCCAAATCTCCTCGAACAGAGGTCGGTATTCGGCCTGTGACAGCCTG
>JAQGOF010000028.1 GCA_028293745.1 Gammaproteobacteria bacterium
CCGCGCGCCCAAAGGGCGGAACGAGACGGGCCCCTGGTGGCGCCGCCACGACGAGTACGACAAGCGCTGAGCCGTCCCTACGCGCCAACCATCTCAACCAACAGGGGGCTGACCATGAGCAACCAGATTGTTCCTTGCAGGGAATGGCCGACGGCGCCCCTTGAACTGCTCCCTGCCGAGAAGGAATTCACGCGTCAGCGTGATGCGCCAACGCACCGTCGAATGGCGATGCCCTGGCAGCGCGTGGAAAAGCCCTACCAGTTTGAGGGGCCGAAGGGCGACTCCGAGCCCGCATCATGACCGGCGCGACGTTCCCCGCCAACGACCCCGAGCGTGCCCCCTCGCGTACCATCGGCGCCGGCATGGTTTCCGAGCGAGCCTTCTTCGGCATCTCGGCGCTGCTCTTCGCCGCCAGTGCGGCGGTGACGATCGTCTGGTGCTCGTCCATGTCGGCGATGGGTGAGATGCCGATGCCCGGCGGCTGGACGATGTCGATGGCGTGGATGCGGACGTGCGGACAGACGTGGCCCGGCGCCGCGGCGTCGTTCCTCGGCATGTGGATCGTGATGATGGTGGCGATGATGCTGCCGTCCCTGGTGCCGATGCTGTGGCGCTACCGCCAGACCGTCGGCAGGACAGGCGAGACGCGCCTGGCTTGGCTGACGGCTTTGGTGGGCGCGGGGTATTTCTTCGTGTGGACCGTGTTCGGAATGGCCGCCTTTCCGCTGGGCGTCGCGCTGGCGGCGGTCGAGATGCAGCTGCCGGCGCTGGCGCGTGCCGCTCCAATCGCGGTCGGTGTGGTCGTCCTGATCGCAGGCGCGCTCCAGTTCACCGCCTGGAAGGCACATCACCTCGCCTGCTGCCGGGTGGCACCGGGGCGCGGCCGTACGCTGCCGGACCCCGGCACGGCCTGGCGACACGGCCTGCGCCTCGGCCTCCACTGCAGCCACTGCTGTGCCAACCTGATGGCGATCCTCCTCGTCATCGGGGTCATGGACCTTCGCGCCATGGCTGTCGTGACGGCAGCCATCACCGTCGAACGTCTTGCACCGGCCGGGGCCGGCGAGCGCGTCGCACGAGCCATCGGGGCCGTCGCCGTCGGGGCAGGGTTGTTTCTGATCGCGCGAGCAGCCGGGCTCGTATGACGCATCCGCATCGTAGAAACACGAACTGGCCGAGTGGCTCCGCCGTGAACCGGCGCTCACTCCCCGTAGGGCACCCAGATATTCTTCACCTGATGGGCGTGGTCCAAATACCAACGGCCCTCGCCGTAGCACTCGCTGAAGAAGTCGATCTGGAGGCCTTCGTTCGTCCACACCTGTTTGAGATTGCCGGCGGACAATCGCTTGGCCGTAGCGCACAGGCCCTCATCACCGTAACACCAGAGCGCATCCACATCATCGTGCTCTGCCAATACTTTCATCAGCTCCAGGGGTCGCCCGGTGACCATGTTGATGACGCCGCCGGGTACATCACTCGTCTCGAAAACCTGGTACAGATCGCCCGCGATCAGGGGGTATGCAGCCGAAGGCACGGCCACAACGCAGTTGCCTGCTGCCACCAAGGGCAGCACCATTGACAGGAACCCCAACAGCGGCGCCGATTCAGGGCAGACCACGCCTACGGTCCCGAGCGCTTCATTCATCGCCAGGGAGATGTTCCTGAACGGCGGCGAGTGAACCGTGCCCTCGTATTTATCGGCCCATGCGGCATACGAAAACAACCGCTCGACGCTGAGTTTCAATTCCCTGGACGCTTGCCTCCTGCCCACTGCCGCCGCCATGCGAGTGACGATCTCTTGCGCGCGCTGAGAGAGATTCTCGGCGAGGTAGTAGAGAACCTGCGCGCGATTGTGAGCCGTGGCGCTGCTCCACTGCTGCGCGCGGCCTGCCGCCTCAACGGCGTTGCGAATATCTTTGCGATTACCCAGCGGCACCTCGCCGAGCAGCACGCCTTTGCTGCCGCGGCATTCGATGCTGTAGCCGGAGTCCGGCCGCACCTGTTTACCGCCTATGTAGAGCTTCACCGTGCGATCGATGGGGCGCCCGTCGAGGCTGCCGCCTTCCCGGCCCGCGGTGGCGTCCGCCAGTGGCCCCGCGGCCGCACCCGGCCCGGAGTCATGCGGCGCACTCCGCGCCAACAGCGGCGCCTTCCGAAACCAAACCGGCTCCAGATACTCCCGCAGCCCTTCACGGCCGCCCTCCCTCCCAAAACCACTCTCCCGATAGCCCCCGAAACCGCTTGCGGCATCAAACAGGTTGGTACTGTTGACCCACACCACGCCGGCCTTGATCCGTGAGGCAACCTGGAGCGCCACATTGACGCTCTCACTCCACACGCTGGCCGCCAACCCGTAGGCTGTGTTGTTGGCGAGCTCCACCGCCTCCGCCGGCGTCCTGAACGTCATCGCCGCGAGCACCGGCCCAAAGATCTCCTGCTGCGCCACGACCGAGGTCGGATGAACATTGGTGAACAGCGTCGGTTTGTAGTAGAGGCCGCGCGACGGAAGCGGAATGTCCGGCTGCCAACACGACGCCCCCTCCGCTACGCCTTGCGCGACAAGACCCTCAATTCGTTCCAACTGAACGCGCGCCACGATGGCGCCGATGTCGGTTGTCTTGTCCAGTGGCGGGCCAACCCGCAACGCGCCCATCCGGGCTTGCAGCTTCCGGCTCAAGGGCGCCGCAATACTCTCCTGCATCAACAGCCGCGAGCCGGCACAACAGACCTGGCCCTGGTTCAGCCAGATTCCGTCAACCAGACCTTCCACGGCACTGTCGAGATCCGCATCCTCGAACACGACGAAGGGGGACTTCCCTCCCAGCTCCAGCGACAATTTCTTGTGCGAGTCTGCCGTTGCTCTGCGGATAGCGCGGCCCACCTCCGTCGAGCCTGTAAATGCGATCTTGTCGACGTCGGGATGAACGACCAGGGCCTGACCTGTCGCCCCGTCTCCAGTGACGATATTCACGACGCCTGGCGGGAGACCGACCTCGAGGCACAGTTCCGCGAACGCCAATGCCGTGAGCGGCGTGAACTCCGCCGGTTTCAACACAACGGTATTTCCCGCCGCAAGCGCTGGAGCGATCTTCCACGCAAGCATCAGCAACGGAAAATTCCAGGGAATGATCTGACCGACGACCCCACATGCCTGATAGCCAGGGAATTCCTGCCCCAGGAGCTGTGCCCAGCCGGCGTGATAGTAGAAATGCCTCGCGACAAGCGGGATGTCGATATCGCGGCTCTCCCGGATCGGTTTGCCGTTGTCGATCGTCTCCAGAACGGAAAGCCGTCGCGAGTGCTTCTGCACCTGGCGTGCGAGCGCGTAGAGAAACCGAGCCCGGGCGTGCGGCGTCAGCGCCTGCCAACCCTGAAGCGCGGCGCGGGCTGCCTTGACGGCCGCATCTACGTCGGCCGCACTGCCCTGAGCGATGTCCGCAATCTTGTCGCCCGTCGATGGATCGGAAGTCTCGAAATACTGGCCTTGGGCGGGCGCCATCCATGCACCCCCAATGAAGTGCCCAAAGCGGCGCTTGAACTGATCCAGCCAGGCCAGTGACAGACTGGAGTCTTCGGGCGCTACGCCGTAGTCCATGGTCCGGAACTTTTCAGCCAGGCCGGTGTTCGCGGGGTTCGTGTCAGCCGGGTTCATATCAGCCATTTTGTGTCAGCCATGGCATTTCAGCCGCGCAGGGAACCAAAGATCAGGCCAACGGGTGATGGTAGGAGGCGGAATAGCGCCCGCTGCCATGGAAGGCCAGTTGCCGCTCGATATCGCCCAACATGCTGCTCGCGCCGAACCTGAACAGGTCCGGCTCCAGCCAACCCTGCCCCAACTCCTCCTTCATCAGCGTCAGCCACTCCAGGGACTGTTTGGCAGTGCGGATCCCACCCGCCGGCTTGAACCCAACCGCCATGCCGGTCCGCTCGGAATACTCACGGATTGCCCGCGCCATCACCAGCCCTACCGGCAGCGTGGCATTCACGCTTTCCTTGCCAGTGGAGGTCTTGATGAAATCGGCGCCCGCCATCATGGCCACCCAACTCGCACGCGCCACGTTGCGCAAGGTCGCGAGATCACCGGTCCCGAGGATGACTTTGCAGTGCGCAGCTCCGCACGCCTGCTTGAAAGCCGCGATCTCATCATACAAACGCTGCCAATGGCCTTCGAACACGTGCGAGCGCGTGATCACCACGTCGATCTCGTGCGCGCCCGCATCGACTGACCGCCGGATTTCAGCGAGACGTTCCTCGAACGCATTCAGGCCCGTTGGAAAGCCCGTCGAGACGGCAGCAACGCGGATATTGGTTCCCTCCAACGCGCGCCGGGCGGTCTCCACGAACAGATGATAGACACACACGGCGGCCACCTGGACCGGAAAATCCTGAATGCGCAAGGACTCTCTGACGTCATTAGACACTGGATGCCTCGCCTTCGCGCACAGCCGTCGCACGCGCTCCTCCGTATCGTCACCGGAGAGAGTCGTGAGGTCCATGCACGTAATGGCCCTCAAGAGCCAAGCCACCTGCCAATCCTTCTTGACTGTTCGGCGGGCGGTGAGAGTCGTCGTACGACGCTCCACGGCGCTGGTGTTCAC
This sequence comes from Gammaproteobacteria bacterium, assembly GCA_028293745.1. Classification (GTDB taxonomy): domain Bacteria; phylum Pseudomonadota; class Gammaproteobacteria; order Steroidobacterales; family Steroidobacteraceae; genus 13-2-20CM-66-19. The sequence goes on from JAQGOF010000028.1 coordinate 4,599, forward strand.
CCGAACACCGTCAATCCAATCCAGGTCGAGCGGCACCCCGGTGTTCATGTGCGCGCAAGGACTATCAGCGCCAGTCCGGTCAGAAAGCAGGCGAACATCGCCGCAAGCAGCTTCGATGTCCCGGAGGGTGCAGCACGGAACTCCTTCCAGATGAACACCCCCCAGAATGCGGCGACCATGGTGGCGCCCTGGCCCAATCCATAGGAAATGGCGAATCCCGCGCGGCCCGATGCAAGCAGGTTGAAGGACATGCCGAGCCCCCAGATCACGCCACCCAGGATACCGGTCAGGTGAGTCTTGAAGTCTCCCTCAAAGTACTGTGCAAATCTCACGGGTGCGCCGACGAAGGGTTTCTTCATGACGAGGGTGTTCCACACGAAGTTGCTGAGGAATATTCCGACCGCGAACACGAAGACTGCCGCGTAAGGCCCCATCTTTCCGGAATCGGGGGTGGCCGGATCCGCGTACATCGCAGCGGCAACGAAACGGTAGAACACGCCCATGAATATCCCGCAGGCCACTGACAGTACCAATCCCTTGGTACTCACACCCGTCGTCCCGCCTGGCAGCCGACGGTAGGCGACCGCATCCAGGATGATTGCCAAGATGACCAGAGCGACACCCGCCGAGAGCAAACCGACGTCCCCTACCGGAGCCGCCAGATAGTTCTGAATCACTCCGATAATGAGCGCAAGGCCGATACCCACCGGAAAAGCGACGGCCATCCCCGCAATATCGATGGCCGCGACCAGCAGGATGTTGGCGAGATTGAAGATCGCTCCGCCCAGCAACGCGGAGCCGATGCTGGCACCGGAGGCTTGTGACAGGTCGGCTATGAAGGAGCGCCCCTCGCTACCAGCGCTCCCCAGCGTCAGGCCCAGGACGAGCGTCAGTATTAAAACGCCGACCGCGTAATCCCAATAGAACAGCTCGAAGCGCCAATCCTTGCGAGCGAGCTTGCGGGTGTTCGCCCACGAGCCCCAGCAAAGCATGGTGAGCACACAGAACAGGACCGCCAGCGGATAGCTTTGCACCACGAACATCGGATCACCCCCTGCTGTTGCCGCGACATGGAATTCGTTCTTCTGCGGATTGTTATCCGGGACCCCTGCCGCGCCGCGTCCATTCCGCTTCGAAATCGGCGCGCGTCGCGAATGACTTCTGCGTCCCTACGCGGGTTGTGGACAGCGCCGCGTACAAATTCGCGCGCTCCAGCGCACCCTTCTCCGGCATGCCTTCCGCGAGGAACACTGCAAGGCTTCCTATAAACGCGTCGCCTGCACCCGTGGTGTCCACAGATGTGACCGGGAAAGGCGGTACATGGACGTGGCCTGACGGGCCGGCAATCAACGAGCCGCGCTCTCCCAACGTGATCACCACACGTTGGAATCCCCTTTTCAGCAGATCCGTCGCGCAGGCCGCCGCCTGCTCCAGCGTGCTGACCGGCCGCCCTGTGATGAGCTCGGCCTCAGTCTCGTTCGGGATGAAGTAATCCGCCCCCGCGAGATCAGCCAGGCTAGCCGGGACTGCCGGTGCCGGGTTGACGATGCATCGGATCTTGTTAGCCCGCGCGAAGCGCACGGTGTGATACACGGTCTCGAGCGGAATCTCAAACTGCAGGATGATCGTATCGACCTGGCGCAGATCCGCTGCGGCCGCGTCAACATCGGCGGGCGTGAGCTGGTCATTGGCGCCCTTGACGACGATGATCCGATTCTGGCCGCCGGGCTCGACGAAGATCGGCGCGACCCCGGTGGGAACCCCCTCGATGATCCGCACGTGTGTGCTATCGATTCCAAACGAAGCGAAGTTCCTGACCGTTGCCTCGCCGAACAGGTCGTTGCCGACCTTCGCGACCATCAGCACTTCGCCGCCGCAAAGCCTGGCGGCAACCGCCTGATTGGCGCCTTTGCCGCCGAAGCCGAGATCGAAACCCGTGCCGAAGATGGTTTCGCCGGGCCGCGGGAACGCGCTGGCGAACGTGATGAGGTCAGTGTTGGCGCTGCCTACGACCGCAATACGGGGTGTTTTCGCCATGCTAACTCCTCCAGATGGTGATCACCGACGACCGATACGCCTCACTGAATCACGCTCGATGAGCGTTACATCAAAGATGGTCCGCCGCGCGGATATCTTCTCACCCGACATGCTTCCGTGCATCAATTCGACCGCTTTCTTACCGATGGCGCCGAGCGGCTGCGCGATTGTCGTCAGCCGTGGCGTCACGACGTCCGTCCAACGGATGTTGTCGAAGCCGGTGATGGACACATCTTCGGGTACATTGATACCGTGCTCAGACAAGAAACGAATGGCACTGATCGCGATCACGTCATTGCCCGCTACGATCAAAGTTACATTCCTGCGCCGCTTGAGCGCGTCCACGGCTTGCGGCGTCAAGACGCCGTCGAATCCAACATTGACCTCCCAGGCGATCTCGATTTCGTCCGGCGCGGCATTGACGAAGCCGTCACGCCGTTGCCGCGCGCTCTCGAGATCCTGCGGTCCGCACAGCAGGCCAACCCGGGTATGCCCCATGCGTAAGGCGTGTTGCGCCAGCAGTTCCCCGCCCATCACGTAGTTCGAGTGGACGACGGCGTATCCCGGTCCTGGGCGATCGATCAACACCACTGGCCGGTCGAGCTTTTTGAGGGCGGCAGGTGGACGTGGTCCAAGGGGACACCAGATAACCCCGTCCACGGCATGCTGCATCAGCAGCGCGAAACCGTCCGATTCGCCGTCCACCCTCCCCTGACTGTCGATCAGGCACACCAGCAGGCCAAAGCTGCGGGCCGTGTTCTCAACCGCCTGAGCCAGCTCAGGAAAGAAAGGGTTGGTGAGATCCGGTAACACGAGTCCGATGGCGCGCGTGCGTCCCGTACGCATGGCCTGCGCGGCCCGATTCGGCCGATATCCCAACTGTTTCGCCGCGTGCAGCACCTTCTTGCGGATGACGTGCCCGACGTTGGGCCTGCCATTGAGGACGTTCGAGACTGTTGCGACCGAGACACCAACGGCGGTAGCGATGTCCTTTACTGTCGCCATGCGTCACGCGGCCGGTCTGATCGCTGCCCGGCTCCATGGCCGGCGGCCTCGCAACCGGTGACCGGCAGCAACGCAGCCGGCCCCGGCGGTACGGGCGGCGCGCTGCGGCGTCCACGCAACAGCCGACACCTTTACAGCGAGCCAGTGCATGGTGTAACTTTTCACGAAATCTAGTGTAACGTTTTACTAACTGGATGCAATTGAATCGGTGCGGCCGCCGGCGCGGCCCGGACTGACGAACAAACAATTAGCACGCGCGTGAGGGGTGTCTCGCGCAGGCAACCGCGGGGAGATCGCGATGGAACTCGCAAACTGGTGTTCATCGACAGTGCTGCGTTGCGTAAAAAGCCACCTCGGCCGCTGCGGACGCGCTCAATTACTCATTCTGGCGGCCACGGCATCCGCGCCAGCGCTGCTGCTGGCGCCGGGCCTCACGCGGGCAGCGGAAAACCCCGTTGAGGGCACAGACTCCGGGACCGTGGCGGAAGTGATCGTTACGGCCACACGCCGCGAGGAACGGCTCCTCGATGTCCCCGTGTCAGCCTCAGCTCTGAGCGGCCAGTCGCTCGAAGCGCTCGGCAGCTCCGGCCAGGACATCCGCCAGCTGGCGTACGCCGTACCCAGCCTCAACATCGAATCGTCGAATGGCCGCACCTTTCCGCGCTTCTATATCCGCGGCTACGGCAATACCGATTTCAATTCATTCGCCTCGCAACCGGTCTCGCTCGTCTACGATGACGTGGTGCAGGAGAATCCGGCGCTCAAGGGCTTTCCCGTGTTTGATGAGGCGGACGTCGAAGTTCTGCGCGGGCCCCAGGGTACGCTCTTCGGCCGCAATACGCCGGCCGGCGTCGTGAAGCTCGAATCCGCCAAGCCGGTGCTCGGCAAGTTTTCGGGCTTCGCCGATGCGTCGGATGGTACCTACAACACGGCCAACTTCACCGCCGTGGTCAACGTTCCGCTCAACGATCAGTTCGCGTTCCGGGCCTCTACCCAGGGGCAGCATCGCGACGACTGGGTCACGGACAACATCAACCATACCAAGCTGGAAGGCTACGATGACTGGGCCGCCCGGCTGCAGTTGCTGTACAAGCCCAGCGACGACCTCAGCGTCCTGCTCAACGTACATGGACGCATCCTGAACGGCTCCGCGCGCCTGTTCCGCGCCAACATCATCCAACTCGGCAGCAACAAGCTCGTGCCGGGTTTCGATCCCGCGCAGTTCTTTGCCGACGGCTACAACGGCCAGTCCTACAGCAGCATCGGCGCGAACGTCCACGTGACGTGGAATCTTCCGAACGTGTCGCTGCAGTCGATCACCGGCTACGAGTCGATCCTGCACTACAGCACCATTGGCGACATCGACGGCGGGTATGGCCCGGGCGCGTTCGTTGACGCGACCGTGCCCTTCGGCCCCGGATTCATTCCGTTCAACGTGGAGACCGGCGGTGGGATCCTGAATCACTACCAGCTCACCGAGGAGTTGCGGGCAGTCTCGCGGCTGGACGGTCCTCTGCAAGGACAGGCCGGCGTCTTTGTGTTTGACGAGGACGTGAAAGCTGTCGGCAACGACTACGACAGGTTTGGGTTTGTACTGACGGACAGCACCATCTCGCGTCAGAAGAACAACGCCGAGGCGGTCTTTGGATCCCTCGAGTACGCCTTCCTGCCGGAAGTGAAGGTACGCGCGGGTGTGCGCTACACGAAGGACCACAAGACCTTCTCCGTGCCATACGCGCGAAAAGCCGACGGCACTCCCCTACCCCTCACGGGACCGCTCTCGAAGTCCGCGGATGCATCGAACGTCAGCTGGGATCTCAGCCCCAGCTGGCAAGTGCAACCGGATACAAACCTGTACGCGCGCGTCGCAACGGGCTTCCGGGCACCGAGCTTTGGCGCACCGACCGGTACTCAGGCGATCCAGGTCGCGCAATCGGAAAAGAACATTTCCTACGAAACGGGCATCAAGGCAGAGCTGTTCGATCGCCGTGCCCGGGTGGCCTTCGACGTCTTCTACTATGACGTCAGCCATCAGCAGCTGACGGCGGTGGGAGGCAGCGCTAACCAGACCGCATTGATCAACGCCGCGCATACGATCGGCAAGGGCGCGGAGCTCGATTTCGAAGCGCGCCCACTTCCCAACCTGACCGTAAATCTCAGCGGCAGCTTCAATGAGACCCGCATTCAGGACAAGAACCTGGCGGTGAACCCTTGCTTCAACTGGTCCTTCATCAGCCCCGAGATCCACTGCAACATCACGAACCCCTCGAACGCTGCGGGCCTCACATTGATCGACGGCAATCCGCTGCCACAGGCAGCGAGGTGGGCCGGAACCGTGTCGCTGCGGTACGGCTATCCGCTCAGTTCGGGCAGCGAGGTGTATCTCTACACCGACTGGTCCTATCGCAGTGAAATCAACTTCTTCCTGTACGAGGCCAAGGAGTTCGTCGGGCCTCCATTGACGCAGGGCGGCGTGCGCATCGGCTATACCTGGTCGGACAAGAAGTACGAAGTTGCGGCGTTCTGCCGAAACTGCACGAATCAGATTCGTACCATCGGCGCCATCGACTTCGAGAACGCGACAGGGTTCATCAACGATCCGCGCATCGTGGGTGGACAGATCAGCGTGAAGTTCTGACGCCGCATGTTGGAACGCCTGTTCGGCCTCAAAAGCCACGGTACTACGGTCAGGACGGAGCTGGTTGCCGGCCTGACTACCTTTCTGACGATGGCCTACATCGTCGTCGTCAATCCCGTGATCCTCGGGGATGCGGGGATGCCGGTCGCCGCCGTAGCAGTAGCGACGTGCCTCGCCGCCGGGTTCGGCAGCATTCTGATCGGGCTTCTGTCGAACTACCCGCTTGCGATGGCGCCGGGTATGGGCCTCAACGCCTACTTTACCTACACCGTCGTCAAGGGGATGGGCCTGCCCTGGCAGACTGCGCTCGGCTGCGTGTTTTTGTCCGGCGTGGCCTTTCTGATATTAACGGTGGCCGGCGTGCGGCAACTGATCATAAGCGCACTGCCACGCTCGTTGTTTTCGGCAGTGGCGGGTGGAGTCGGCCTGTTCATCGCCTTCATCGGCTTGAGTGATGCCGGGATCATCGTCGCCAAGCACGGCACGATGGTGGGCCTCGGCAGCCTGACGACACCTACCGCAGCCATCGCCGTCCTGGGATTGTTGGTGATCGCCTCCCTGCAGACGCGGGGATTCAAGGCATCCATGCTGCTCGGGATCCTGGTGACAGCCCTCGTCGCGTGGGCCTTCGGTCTTGCCCGTTTCGCGCCCAGTGCCTACAGCCTCGCGGATCTGTCGGCCACCGCGTTCAAACTGGACGTGGGGCAAGCCCTGAGCTTGAAGGGTGGTTTCGGCTTATCGCTGATCGAAATTGTCTTCGTATTCCTGTTCGTTGACATGTTCGACAACGTCGGCACGCTGGTGGCGGTCACCAAGCGAGCGGGACTGGTTGCCCCGGATGGCTCCATCCCGAGACTGAATCGGATTCTGCTGGCGGATTCCGCGGCAATGATGGTGGGCGCCGTCGCCGGCACCAGTCCGGTTACCAGTTACATAGAGAGTGCATCAGGTGTCGCCGTGGGCGGGCGTACGGGACTGACCAGCGTCGTGGTCGGAGTGCTCTTCTTGTGCACGCTCTTTTTCGCGCCCCTCGTGCAGGCTATCCCGACTGCCGCGACGGCACCTGCCCTCGTCCTGGTGGGAGCTATGATGATGGGCGCCCTCGCCGAGGTGGACTGGGCTGATCCCGCAGTCGCCATTCCCGCCTTCCTGACCGTGATCATGATCCCACTGAGCTATTCAATCGCAAACGGCCTGGCCTTCGGCATAACCAGCCATGCCGTTCTGAAGCTCGTGCGGGGAGAGGCGAGGCGCGGTGATTGGCTGGTCTATTTCCTCGCAGTTCTGTGTGTTGCACGCTTCATCTACTTAGCTTGACTCACGAGACGGCGGGTGTAGCAATGCGGTGGGTTTCGGTGAAAGCGGCCTCCCTGCTTTGCGCAGCGGTGGTGGCGCTCGGACGATTTGAGCCTACTGCTGGGACCACCGCTGCTGTGGCCACCGCTGCCGCTGCGTCCGGCGCGCAGCCCCCAATGGGCCAGCCCGTAGTGGGCCTGCCCGTCATCATTGACACCGATATCGGCGATGACATCGATGACGCGTTTGCGCTGACAATCGCCCTTCTGGATCCTCGCCTGGACGTGATCGGCATCACCACGGCGTGGGGTGATACGAGAACCCGGACGCTGTTGGTTCGCCGGCTTTTAGCGACACTGGGGCGCCAGAACGTGGTCGTTGCGCAAGGGCCCGCGACACCGAACAAGACGCTATTCACGCAGAAGAAATGGGCCATGGGAGCCGCCAATACGGCGCCCGCACCTGACGCGATCGACTTCATACGGGATCAGACTCGCAAACGACCGGGAGAAATCACGCTCATTGCCCTCGCGCCGCTGACCAATATCGAAGCACTGCAGCGCCGGGATCCCGATGCGGTCCACAAGCTGAAGCAAGTCGTACTCATGGGAGGCTCGATATATGCCGGGTACAACTTGGGTGGAGCGATACCCGTAGCCCAGCCCAGCGCCGAATACAACGTCGTCTCGGCGCCTCAGGGTCTTCGCATCCTGCTGGAGTTCCGGATCCCGGTGAAGATGTTTCCGCTGGACTCGACGCAGATCAAATTCGATGAGGTCCGGCGCGACCGGCTGTTCGCCTACGGATCACCCGCCTCCGATGCCCTGACGCTGCTGTATCATCAATGGAGGCTCTACAACGGCTGGAGCATCACGCCGACGCTGTTCGATGCGGTGCCTGTGATATCGCTTCTGCAGCCATCGAGCTGTCCGGTCACGCCCATGCGCATCACGGTCGACGAGCATGGCTACACCCGACCGGTGACCGGGGAGCCCAATGTCGCGGTCTGCCTGGCGAATGATGAGAACGTTACGCAGCACTTGATAATGGACACTCTGGCGCCGGAACCTCGCGGGTTCCCGCAGTGAAATCGCGCGCTTTGGCGGTTCAGCGCCGGTGCACACGTACATGTCGGCCGCCGGCTGCGAGCCACGCCATATTGCCGGTGGTCGTGTGTGCGCTGCTGTCGATGAGTGGCCGTTGCGCGATCGCGCAGCCGCCGGCGGAGCTTATCGTTCACACAGGCGCTGGATCGGTGGCAGGCGCCGTCGCCGTCGCGCCCACGAGCGCGACCGCCGGGCCCAATGCCGACACGACCGCCGGGGCCGCCGCTGGCGCCCAAGCCGGCCACCAAATCCTCACCTTCAAGGGCATCCCCTACGCCGCGCCCCCAATTGGCGCCCTACGCTGGCGCCCGCCCCAACCGCCCCTTTCCTGGTCGGGCGTGCGAGACACAACTCACTTCGGCGCCGACTGCATGCAAACGCCTTACGTCATTTCCACCGGCCAGAAGACCAGCGAAGACTGTCTGACCGTCAGCGTCTGGACCGCTGCTCACTACCGAAACGCGCGCCGGCCGGTCATGGTGTTCATTTACGGCGGAGCGTTCATCGGCGGCTCGGCAGCCTACCCTCTATATGACGGCGCGAAGCTGGCGGCAGAAGGAGTCGTTGTCGTCGGCTTCAACTATCGGGTCGGCATCTTCGGGTTCCTCGCACATCCACAGTTGTCGGCGGAGTCACCCCACAAGACTTCCGGCAACTACGGTCTGCTCGACCAAATCGCCGCACTGAAGTGGGTGAAGGCCAACATCGCGGCGTTCGGGGGAGATCCCGAGCGCGTGACCGTGTTCGGAGAGTCGGCCGGCGCCGCATCCATCGCCCTGCTGATGACCTCGCCGTTGGCGAAGGGCCTGTTTGAGCAGGCCATACTGCAGAGTGCCGTAATACTTCCCTGGCCGGGGCTGGCTGCCGCCGAGCAAAGTGGCGCTGCAGTCGGCGCGAAGATTGATGCGTTACGCCAGCTCAGCGCGGAGCAGCTCCTCGCTCATAACGGCGACTTCTTCCCGCGTGCTACCCATAGCGTGATGGCAATGGTGTTTCCGTCACCCATCGTCGATGGCTACGTGCTGCCGGTCCAACCACGCAAGGCATTCGAGTCAGGAACCGTAAACGCCGTGCCAACCATCGTTGGAGTCAACGCGGACGAAGGCCGGATGTTTACAGATGAAAGAAATCCCGTCCCGGTAGCTGGCTATCAGAAATGGGCCCGGGAGAAATTCGGCCCGCGCGCACCCGACATTCTGCGCCTCAACCCGGCCACCACGGATGCGGCGGCAGGGTCCGCGACGTCGGCCATCATTGGCGATGTCACGTTCGTTGAGAGCGCCCGATTGATTGCGCGGGGAATTTCGCAGCACCAGCCGAGAACGTTTGCGTACCTGTTTACTCGCCAGGCCGGCGGCGGCTCGCTTCCTGCGACTCACTCCGAGGAGCTCCCGTTCGTCTTTGGTTCCCTCGAACAGCCGAGTTTCGTCAAGCACCCGCCACCAATGCCAGCGGACCTGCAGCTTTCCTCCGCGATGCTACGCATCTGGACCAGGTTCGCTGCAAACGGCGATCCCAATGGGCCAGGCTTAACTCAGTGGCCGCCCTACGAACGCGCCACTGATCCCTACCTGGAGATTGGGACACAGATTCGGGCTGGCCACGCGTATCGCAAGGCCCAAGTCGATGCCATCGAGCCCTTCTTGTCGGAGGCCGTCTACCCGTAGGCGCTCAACTCCGCACAGCTCGCATAGTCACCGCCAGGCTTGCCCACGACGCGTATGCCATGGACCGTAAGGGGTCGCGTTAGGCGAACTTCAAACAGCTCCCCATTGGCGAGCGCTGGAGGCGTGGAGGCAGTCGTTCGAGGATATCTCTCCAGGACGGCCGCCAATTCCCAGGCGACTTTACTGTCATCGGCAACGGCGCCGTTGCTCGAGGTTGGAATGGGTGTCGTCGCCACTTCGATACGCGGCATCGCATCGGTCGTGTCAAACCAGCCGCCGCTGGCGCTGACCGCGCCGTGGCGGAATACGACCCGTGAAATGGTTGCGGGATTCCCGAGCCTGACGGAAAACCAGACTGGATCGCCACGCTTGCCCGGTGGCGCGCCCAGATAGTTGGCCAGCCCCGGGTCCTGCGGATTCACGGTGCAATACGTGTTCGGATTTTCATCCGTCACGAATTCCGCAATGTCCGTCGCAACCGGCCGGCCGGCGGTCGGTTCGAGGCCAAGCGACAAGACTGACAAGCTGGTGCGCGCAAACGCAGTAACAGCGGGCCGGTCACGACGACCCCTACCCGCTCGCGCGATCCAAACGCTACCAGCATTCGCGTCGGCGAAAGGCACGAGGCAGAGCGACCTGCGCTCAAAACGCAGTTGATCAGCGTCGCTTGGCAACCCGGCCACGCCATCCACCTGGTATAGCTGCCTCCCAGCCCACCCCGTTGGTACCGTCGCCATTTGGCGTACCAAAGAGTCACCCAGAGCCACGCGGTGCAGATACGGCACGGTCGGGTTCAAGGTCTGCTCCAGTGCCAGCACCTGAGGTCCCCGCTGAACCAACGCATAGTCAGGATACGTCGGTGCTCCCGACCAAATTCGCGTCGGCAGATCCATCTGGATCTCCAAGGTGCTCGATCCCTGCCAGCGTTGGGAAACTGCGAGCATCTCCCCACGTACTCCAGTCAGCTTCCTGGAGCCAGCCCTCACCTCGAATGTGGTTGTCCATTCCGGCACGCGCAGCCTGACGGTGAATTGCGTCGCTCGCTTCGTATTGACGGTGAGAGTGACATGTCCATCCGCCGGGAATGCCGTCTCCGAAGTCACTTCTACCGGCACGCCGTCGATCTCGAAGCGTACCCGTCCTGGCGTGTAAAGGTTGATGGCCAACTCATCCTTCGCCAGACCCCACACCAGCTGTGGAATGAGAGAGATACCGCGCGGACCGCTCGACACGCAGCACAGCACCGCATCAGTGAACTCTTTCCGCCCCACCCAGGACGTGTAGTAGGAAATGTTGCCGCTCTTGGCGTCTTGCGCGGCTAACAAGTGGTTGTACACGGTACGCTCTATTTCCTGACCGAAGCGCGCCTGCCCCGTCAACCGCCACAGACGCCAATTGAGCTGCAACCACGTAACCGTCGCACAAGTCTCTCCGACATTGGAGGATTGTAATGACAGCAAGCGACCGTCGGGCTGGAAGTGCTCCATGGCGCTGACAGTGCCGGTGCGGTACAACTGGTGCTGCACGATGTCGTCCCACGCTCGCAGCACCGCATCCAACAGTTTCTCCTCGGCCGTGAGACGGTAGAGATCCACGAGGCCGTTGAAGTTAGACAGCATTTCATATGCTTTGGCGTTAGCGGTGCGGTAAACACTGCCACTATGGAGAAGCGTCGAAACGATGCGGGGCCCGTGAGGCTGCTCATATCCGCGGACCACGTATTTGCAGAACTCGAGATGCCGTGCGTCCCCAGTAAATCTATACAGCTTGCACATCGGCTCGAGAACGCTGGTCGCCGCCATGCCGATATGCTCTCCAGCGCTGATTATGTCGCGCTGTCCCGGCGCGTCGCCGAACGTACGGGCGAGTAGATCTCCCATCGCGCGGCAGGCCTGCAGCACTGCTGGATCTGCGCTCAATTCGTAATAACTGAGCAGCCCGATGAGATTGTACTTGTGTACCCAGACATCCCAGCCGGCCCACCGGCCAGTGGCGGGATAGGTGCCGAGATACCCGTCGGGCCCCTGACTCGCCACAAGCGCGTTCGCCACCCGGCCTGCGATACCCCTCAGCTCTGCGTGATCGTTGTATCGCAAGGCATTGCAGGCGGCGTCGAGGAATTTCCCGGCGTGCTCCCCCACCCACGCCCCATCGAAGTGCCCACCACTATCCCGGTGCGCAAAGGGCGCGACGAAGGCCTGTTCATCAATATGAATCAGCCGGCCCTCCACATTGACTCGCATGCGGTCGGCGAAGATCCCTCCCAACTGCTGCGCTTCGAACGGAAGTGACGTGTAACGCTCCGGTACTCGCTCCGCAATGAGAGGCTCAGGCCGCCGCCGCTGCAAACTCGTGGCTCGTTGCGAAGCGTCCCCGGGAGCAACGACATGGGAACCCGCCGCAAGAGCGGTCGCAATCTGAATCAGCTGTCTGCGCGAAATCGTACCCATATCGACTCTGCTTTCGAGACCAAGTTGGAGTGCCGGCGGCGGCCGGCACGGGCAATCGCACCATATTGACACCGATTGAGTGCGGAAGTGCGTGCCGGCGACTCAATCTGGTGCGTCCACCGCCGCAGTGGTGACTCACCGGCACACGGCAGGTCCAACGTGCAGAAAGATACGCCATCGAGTGTTGACCCTGCGTCAGCGTGCGTGATATTCGTATGCAAAATAGTTAACTGTCATGCAAATTGACTCCAGGGAGCAATCGATGGCGCGCAAGCACGTCGGACCGCGAACGAGCAACGACACGATGACCCCGGCAACGCTGAATGGATCGAGCGCAGCGGCGCGGCAGCGACGCGGAGCGCTGACAGATGCGGCGGTGGCGGCTTGCATTTTCGCCGCGAGAGTTGCAGCTGCCGATGACTCTGCCGGAACCGCAGCGACTGCCGGCGCAAGCGGCGGCGGCGGGGTCGCGGAGGTTACCGTTACCGCCAACCGGCGAGAGCAGAACATTCAGGATGTTCCGATTGCCATCCAGGCGCTCACCGGCGCAACTCTGCAGCAATTGAACATCGAGAATTTCGAAGACGCCGTAAAGTATCTGCCCAACGTGACAGTGGCCGGTGGCGGGCCGGGTCAGGGTGATATCTACATGCGCGGACTGAGTGTCGGACCCGGGAGCATTCAGGGCTCCGGCGCGGTCGGTGCTTTTCCGAACGTCGCCGTTTACCTGGACGACCAGGCTGTGCAGCTCCCCAACCGCAATCTCGACATCTATGCGGCGGATCTCGAGCGCATCGAAGTCCTCGAGGGACCACAGGGTACCCTGTTCGGCGCCGGCGCCCAGGCGGGCGTGATCCGCTACATCACGAACAAGCCGAAAATTGACGTTACCGAAGGCAATGTCAATGCAGGCTACGCCTATACCTCACATGGGGCTCACAGCAGTAATGCCGACGCGATGATCAACCTGCCGTTGATCGCCAACACCCTGGCCGTGCGCGCGGTGGTCTACAATGACAGCCGCGGCGGCTACATCGATAACGTCCCCGGAACGTTTGTCCGCCAGAGTACCGACGGCGGCATCCATTATGCCGGCTATGTGAACAACGTACCCGGTCCCCCGAGCGCCCTGAACTCGGTCAACAACAATAACATTGTCGCCAGGGATATCAACCCGGTCACCTACAAGGGTATGCGGGTTGGCGCGCTGTGGAAGCTCAATAAGGACTGGAACGCGCTGCTGATGCAGTCGTTCCAGGACATGGATGCCGAGGGCGTTTTTTACCAGACGCCGCAGAGCTCGGGCAGCTCGCCGCAGACTCTGCCGGACCTGTCGGTCCAGATCTACAATCCGTCCGACAACCGGGACCGGTTCGAGAACACGGCGCTCACTGTGAGCGGCCGCATAGGGGCGCTCAAGTTAGTCTACAGCGGCGCGTATCTCGTGCGCCGTGTGGAGCAGGTTGCGGACTATACTAACTACGCGCGAGGCACTTATGCCGACTACTATCAGTGCATTCACTCGACGCCGGCTACACCCGGGCAGTGTTACTCGCCCAGCACGACCTGGCATGACCACGAGCGTGACGTCCACCAGAGTCACGAGATGCGGCTGAGTACGCCGGATGATTGGCGGTTGCGCGGGATTGGCGGCGTCTTCTGGGAAAACTACGCGATTCACGAAGAGACCGACTGGCTGTACAAGACGCGCCGGGATTCACCAATGTCGGTCCGCCACCGGGAGCGTACGCTAACAATCCGAACATCCGTAACGACAACGAAGCGTTCTTCGATGACATCCTGCGAGGCTACAAACAGCGGGCGGCATTCGCCTCACTCGACTTTGACATCCTGCCAAAAACCCTGACCCTGACGGTCGGAACCCGGTACTACCGCTTCGACAACATGGAGGTCGGCAGCGCGGTCAGCACTTTCGGCTGCTACCAGGCCGGACCGCCCCCCTGCATCAACGGCGCTCTGAATCTGAATGATCAGCACCTGCGGACCACCGATACCGGTTTCCGCAGCCGTGCCAACCTCACGTGGAAGATCGCACCCGATGTGCTGGTCTATTACACCTGGTCGCAGGGCTTCCGCCCCGGCGGCTTCAATCGAAGCTCCCACTACTCGTCGGTGCTGAACTACGCGTCCCCGCTTGCGTTCACCCCCGATACGCTGACCAATAACGAGCTCGGCTGGAAGACGCAGTTGTTCGACCGGCGGCTGCAGTTCAATGGTGCGGTCTACCAGGAGGACTGGAAGAATGTGCAGACAGTGTTCTTCGATCCGCAGGGTGGCCTCGGCAACCTCGCATTCGAGACCAACGGTCCGAACTACCGGGTATGGGGCGTCGAGACGCAAATCATTGCGCGCGTCACCAATGAGCTGACACTGACCGGCTCGGCGTCCTGGAACAGCAGCAATCAAACGAACTCACCGTATATCCTCGATGTGACGGGGCAGCCCATCACATCGATCCCCAATCCGTACGGGTCGCTCGGCAGCACGCTGGCCGAGTCGCCACCGTTTCAGGGCAATCTGCGTGCCCGGTACGAGTTTATGTGGGGGGACTACCAGCCCTTCGTACAGGTCGGCGCCCAGCACCAGGCGCACTCTCATTCAGCCACGGGCTTTGTGCAGAACTACGATCAACCGGGCTATACGACGTATGATGCCTTTGCCGGTGTCTCCAAGGACGCCTGGACAGCCCAGTTATACTGCGAAAACTTCACTGACACCCGCGCGAATCTGTTTACGAGCTCGGCCCAGTCTATCGTTACAGTAACCGTCAACCGTCCGCGAACCGCTGGGTTGCGGTTCAGTTACAAGTTTGGAGGTCAGTAGCTTGGGCATTTCCCTCTTGCTGGCACTAACCGCCAGCCTGGCTTACGTGCCGATCGCGCCAACCATGGCCGACAAGACGATCACCCTCACGGGGCATGATCTGTCGATCGAACAGATCGTGCAGGTTGCGCGCTACGGAGCGAAAGTGGCCGTGAGCCCGGAGGCGCAGCAACGCGAGGCAGACAACTATGGCCTGTTGCTCGAGGCCGCGGCGGAAGGCGTGCCGGTCTACTGGTTCAACCGCGGCGCCGGCGATCAGCGGGAAACAGTGATGTTCGAGGGCGACCCGAGCTCGCCCGAGAACCAAGCGAAAATCGAGCGCATGCAGATGCAGAGCTTTCGCTACGGCCCCTTCGCCGGATTTGGACCCGAGGTGCAGGACGAGGAAATCGTGCGCGCCATGATGGTCGTGCGTGCCAACGCAATGACCTTCAACGCGCCTAGTCCGCAGCTCGCGCAGATGCTGCTTGATTTTCTGAACAGGCGCATTACCCCCGTCGTGCAATCGCGTGGCACGCTCGGCGAAGGGGACCTCGCGCAGTTGCTCAATGTGGCAGGCGCAATGGTCGGCACAGGTGAAGTCTACTACCGAGGTGTCCGCATGCCCGCCGCAAAAGCGCTGACCCAGGCGGGCTTGAAGCCGATCCAGCCATTCGCGGCTGACGACAATGCGCTGACGAGCAGCGATGCCTACGCGACAGGACAGGCAGCGCTCGTAGTCAACGATGCGCGCCATGCCCTCGAGTGGGCAGACCTCATCTACTCAATGGACCTGAACGGCATGAACAGCAGCATCACGCCGCTCAGCCTCGTCGTCCAATGCGATCGCCCGGGCCTTTGGCTGAACTGGGATGCCGCCCGCGTTCTCGACATGCTGAAAGGCAGTTATCTCTTCGATGCCGATGCCGCACGCATCATTCAAGACCCAGAGAGCCTTCGAGCTTCCTCCATTCGCCAGGCTTCCGCCTGGGACGAATGGTCCGCGCTCAACGACGCCGTATTGTTTCAGGCCAATTCATCGGATCACAACCCGGCCGTCCATGTTGGACTCGGCCCGGAGGATTCATGGGAGCTCGCCACCCCTCAAATGCTGAAGTTCTACGTGAAAGGCGGTCCCCACAGTCACGGCCAGCACGGCTACATCGTCTCGAATGCGAACTGGGACCCGTACCCGATGGCCAACAAGCTGGAGAACTTCATCATCGGACTCGCCAACATGGACGTGGCCGTGATGTTGCGCATCGATCGGTTCAGCAGTCCCTTCTTCACCGTAGTCAAAGCCACAGACGTGCTGCCCGCGGCGGCTGGCCATTTTGTCGGCTACACGCCGGTTGCACTCCAACAGGAGATTCAGAGCCTGACCAACCCCGTGGCGCCGTTCGGTAGCGCAATCGTGGGTACCGTGGAAGATCTGCAGGCCCAGACTCTCATCAAGGTTCAGCGCGCGCGCCAGGCGGTGGGCACCACGATGGATCTGCTGGCGCATGATCTCCTCGAAGCGAGTCTGTGGCTGGACGTACGCAAGGCGCAGGACCCGCGCCGGCAATTTGGCCGGGCGCCGACCGCCGCCTGGACTGCTCTGCGCAGTAAAGTGCCGTTGGCAGCGAATTCCTGGGGTACTGCGGCCGGCTCGGACGCAACGATTGCAGCTTCATTTGTTCGCAGCACCGACCCTGCGAGCTTCTATCCCACTGCGCTACCGGCTCGCGGAAGCGAAGGCGCGCCGCCTGCCGCGCCAGGGTCGTGCGGCATCCAGCGCCACTAGATCCCACATCGAGGTATCGGCCGTGCCAACGAAGACCCCGGGAGCTCGCCTGACCAGGACATCCACGGCGTGGGTGCGGCAAACCACCGCCGCCCTGGCTGTGGCAGCCACTTCGATGTTGGCCC
Organism: Gammaproteobacteria bacterium; assembly: GCA_028293745.1. Classification (GTDB taxonomy): domain Bacteria; phylum Pseudomonadota; class Gammaproteobacteria; order Steroidobacterales; family Steroidobacteraceae; genus 13-2-20CM-66-19. The sequence goes on from JAQGOF010000028.1 coordinate 21,532, forward strand.
AATCAGTTGCGGCTTCGGACTACCATCCGATTGCGCCAAGTGCCGGCGACAAAATCATCACGCTGACCGGACATGATCTGACCATCGCGCAGCTCATCGAGGTTGCACGTTATGGCGCTCACGTGACGTACAGCGCCGACGCATTACTCCACGCGGCCGAAGCCCGTGGCCTGAGAGCTGAGGCCGGTGAGGAGAACATTCCCGTCTACGGTCTCAATCGCGGCTCTGGCGCGCTCCGGGAGGTCAAATCGAGCTCGGAGCATCCAGCCGACACACAGGTACTGCCCATGCTCGGCGCAGGCGCGTTGCCCGAAATTGCCGACGAGGATCTGGTCCGCGCCGTCCTGTTGATCAGTGCCAATACCGCTCCCTTGGGCGCCGACGAGCCCGAGGACATGCAGATGTTGGCGGACCTGCTGAACAATCGGATCACACCAGTCGCCTATGCGCGTGGAGCCCTGGGTGAGGCGGATTTTCCCGCGGTCAGCAACAACGTGCGCGCGGCGATGAGCGGTAAGGGCGAGGTCTACTACAAGGGCGTGCGCATGAAAGCGGCGCAGGCGCTCAAACAAGCCCACCTCAACCCGACTGCAGGGAGCTTCTTTGGCGGCGGGGCGGAAAATGCATACGGCGATGCCCGCGCGGCACTTCTGGTAGCCGATGGCGAGCGGGCGCTCGAATGGGCCGATCTGATCTACGCCCTCGACAAGATCGGAATGAATTCCAGTGTGACACCCATGGTGCAGCCCGTGCAGGCCAGGCGGCCGTTCAAATGGGTGAACTGGGACGCCGCGCGCGTCATGGACATGCTGAAGGGCAGCTATCTTTTCGAGGATGATCCCAAGCGGATTCTACAGGACCCGGAAAGCATGCGTGCCTCGTACATTCGCCAGGGCTCCGCATGGAAAGCCTGGGCGGCGCTGCGCGACAGCATACTGTTGCAAATCAACTCTGCCGATTTGAACCCGATGGTGATCGTAGGGGCGTCGCCTTCGGATTCATGGGAGCTCTCGACGCCGCAGATGATGCGCTACTACGTCAAGGGCGGGCCGTTGAGCCATGGGCAGCACGGCTACGTGTTTTCTACGGCCAACTGGGATCCATATCCATTGGCGAATGACGTGGAAGCCTTCACCAACGCACTGGCCAACATGGACGTCGCGGTAGCGCAACGGATCGAGCGATTCACAGACCGCAGTCCCACGCCCTTCTTCACTGGGATCAAGCCGGCGGACGTGCTGACGCCCGAGCAAATCAGAAAGTCGCCTGCCCTGTCCGAGCCATTCTGGGTGTTCATGGATCTGTGGCAGGAGATACAGACCCTGTCGCCTTCCCTGGCTCCGGAAGGGAATGCAGCCGATGTTGGAGTCGCCGACATCCAGGGACAGACGCGCCTCAAGTCTTCGCGCGGTCAGCAGGTGGTGGATCTCACACTGCAGCTGCTCGGGTACGACTTATGGAATGCCACGTACTGGATGGATGTGCGTAAGGCACAGGATCCGTCCCGCAGCTTCGGCCCGGTGCCGACGGCTATCTGGACCGCCTTCCGCAAGGTGTTGCCCTGGCAGCAGGAACCTGAGACCCGGCCCGAAGTGCCTTATGGCCTGCTGGCCTACAACTTCCTGAAATCAACGTCCGTCACCACCTTCTATCCGGCAGGTCCAGCCATGCCCGCAAGCGCGGGCCCTTAGGCCTCAGAGCAGCTCGTAGGTGAGATCGTATGACGATCCCTTGGCATCCCGCGAATGCAGCTTCATGCTGCCCTTGGCGCCGGCGTACTTGCCCGTACCGCCAGTGACGGCCATGACGGAATCACCGGCGTCATAAAAGGGACCCTCGATCGTGATCTGGCCCTCCTTGAGCCGCAACGTCCAGAAGCACTCCCAGCTCTTGCCGGCAATTACCCGCACGCAGTAGCCCTGATCAGAGCCAACTTGAGCCTTGTTGGCAGCGTCATACACCGGGTTGGCAAACGTCAACAGATCCCCGACCGAATCGCCTTTGACACCGAGATCGAGTGTCGCATCGGTATCCGCATGCTCGATGAGCTGGATTTTCTCACCAGCGAGCGTCGGAACCGCCCCCAGCACAGCCACCGCGCCTGCCACGATACATGTGAGCTTGGTCATGAGCGTCCCCCGTTGAGCCGGCCTCATCGGCGTGGGCCGCTGAGACTAAAATTTGCAGGTCACATCGATACCGATGGTTCGTGGCTGATTGGTCGATACGCGCGTAATGGTCGGCTGCTGCCACGCGAAAACCGTGTTGTCGATCGTCAACGCCGCCAGTTTGTTGGTCAGATTGGTAGCCGTAATGTACGCCGCCCATTGGCGCGCGACAACGCCCGCTTTCAAGTCCACGAGGTTGTGCGACGGCAGCTTCTCGCGATAGTACGCCTGATCCTCGATTGGACCGATCAGCGAGCTCGAAAGGTGAAATACCGCGGCGAGCTTGTCGTTGATAGGCTGCTGGTAATCGAGCGCGGCGACCGCAGTGTACTCCGGGACGTTGATGATCTTGATTCCGGGGGTGAAGCCGGCCGCCTGCGCCGCAGCGCTGGGATCGTTGATCTGAGCCTTGGTGTAGGCACCCGACACGCTCAGGGTGAGCCCGTCCGTCACCCGCATTGACGTCTCTACTTCCGGCCCGTATGCCCGCGCATTGCCCGCATTGGTGTTGAACGGGTAGCCGCAGGTCAGGGACACGACCTGCTGAATCTTCGACCACTTGATGTAGTAGACATCGGCGTCGAACGTGAAACGCCGATCATCGAACCTCGACTTCTCGCCCAGCTCGTAGCTCCAGACCTCATCCGGACCGTAGCTGGGCTGCTTGGATACGTACGCCCCGGGCGGGGCCGGCAGAGTCGGATCCAACTGATTGGCCAGCGGTACGTTGCAATTATACGCTCCCGGATTCGCCTCCAACTGTTGGATCGTGGGAATGGGGATCGGCAGATTCACGCCGCCAGGCCGCGCGCCCTTGGCTACGGTACCGTACACCGTAAGATCGGGCGTGGGCGTGTAGGACAGGTTCAGTTTTGGCAGCACCGCACTACCGCTCTGATGGACGTTCAGGAGCGTATGGTCCTGGTTCGCCGCAGCGGTGCCAAGACCGGCCTGGTCGGCGTGGTTCTCGATCGTATATTTGAAGTAGCGGATGCCGGCAGTCAGCTTGAGATCATCCAGGAGCTTATAGGACGCCTCACCGAAAACGGCATACTGCTTCATGATATTCGGATTGTTGTCGTTGAATACGATGCCGTTCGGGTTGGCGGCCTCTCCGCTCGCGTACGGCGGCAGGTTCGCATCCGGGTAGCGCAGCACACTGTTGGGATTGTATTGCTGGCTGGCGGGACATGAACCGCCGACCACAGGAGAAGTAGACGTCGGGTAGCCGCAGGTCAGCGCCGTCGCAAACGGGAGATTCTGGTTATGGGTGATGTACCCGGAATGAAGATCGGCGCCGTAAACGCCGCCCTGCCACTGCCAGGGGCCGGTCCCGTTGGAGGCGAGTCGCAGCTCGATGCTGTCCTGCGTGGTCGGATCGGTCTCCGAATACAGGCTCTGGATGAACGTGGTCAGGTTGTTGATGTTCTGCAGCGCCTCTGTCGAATCGGTCGTCTGGCGGACGAAGCGCTGCCAGTACGCCGGAGTCAAGGTCACCGACGCGGGGCCGAAGTCATATACGAGAGTCATGCTGGCCAGCTTGAACTGGTCGTAGTACGGCTCCGGCTGATCGTATGGCTGATATATACCGGGATGAGTCGGATAGGGCGCGGGTGATGTACCGGTCGCCTGGTAGTTGTTATAGCCAGCGGCATCGATACGCTGGTACATCAGCGTCGTAGTGACGGACAGCTGGTCGTTGGGCTTCACCAGCAGTATTGCGCGGGCCGAGGCGAATCTCTCGAGGTTCGAGCCGTGGATGATCTTCGACGGGGTCGCATTCTGGACATCGCCGCGGTTGCAGTAGTAGGTCACGCAGTTTGAGGGCGCACCGGCAGATCCGTACGGATCGGTCGGAAACGGGAAATTGGGGATGACTACGCGGTCGATCCAGCCGCTGATGTATTTTTCGGTGCCCACGATGCGCAGCGCCGCTATGTCGCCGAGCGGTACGTTCACCATCCCGCTGCCGCCGCCATTCACGCTGCCTCCTGACTCCGTATGCGAGACGTTCAGGTCCGTCGCCGCCTCGAACTCCCCGAGTTTCGGCTTGTTGGTAACGAGTTTGATCGTGCCGCCCATGGATCCGGCGCCATACAGGGTACCCTGCGGGCCACGCAGCACTTCGACGTGGTTGAGATCGAACAGATCAGGATCGATGACGGTGCGACCGTTCAGCGCCACGGCGGACGCTGACAGCGGCGTCTCGTCGATATAGAAACCTACCGTAGCCGTGGAACCACCGGCCGAGGTCAGGCCCCGCATCTCGTATTCGGTCTGGCCAGGTCCCGCGGTGCGCATCGACACGCCGGGCACTGCGCCCGCGAGGTCTTCGAGGCTGGTGATGTTTTCGTTCTGCAGCTGCGCAGCGCTCAGGGCCGAAATGCTGATCGGTGTCTCCTGCACCGTTGACTCGCGCTTTTCGGCAGTGACCACCACCTCCGCGAGATCCTTCTCGGACACGGGCGCCGTGGTCGAAGCGCCTGCGGCGGGTCCAGTGGCATCATCGGCAAACGCGGGACTGCACAGCGCCGGCAGCACAATGGCAACCAGCCATCGACTCGCTCCCCGGCCGTGTCGTGGCGAACTTGCAATGACAACGACTGTCGATCCCATTTGAGACCCCTGGGTGTTTTTTGCATGGGAGTGAAAGTTGTTGCACACGAATATCACTCTACCGACGTGGGGTCAACAGTTTGCGAGTGTTGCGACAACGCCGCAGTTACAATGCCCGCGTGACCGCAGCCGGATTCGCACCACGCTGGCGCGAGCACCGCTCGCCTGCACCGAGCTGTCGCGTCGCACACGCGCGATCGCTTGAACAGCTGCGACACAACCGTGACACGGCGACCTGCTCGCTGGCCGCGATCTCGCCCGCGGCCTGTTACCTGACTCGCCTGCGTACTGAGTGCGCCTCATCAGCCAACCGCAGTGCGTTTCTTCTTCTCCGGATCGTCGAACGGCAGAGTGTGCGCAATGGCTGGCCCGTTCACTCTCTTTCCACGGACCTCGAGTGGTGTGCCGTGAACTGCAACCGGTACATTCATCCGCGCGATCGCCATCGATTTCCTGGTCAGCGTGGAGTACATCCCACAGGTCACGACTCCCACCTTCTTGCCATCCGCATACACACCGTCGCCCATATCGGCCGCGACACTGCCTTCGACGAGCAAGCCGAAGATCTTGAACCGCTCCTTGCCCTCGAGCCGGTAATGCTGCTCCGCGCCGCGGAAGTCGGTCTTTCCCGGACTGACGGTGAAATCGAGTCCGAGCTCCCACAGGGAGTCCCCCGGTGGATCCTTCTCGAAGGGATACATTTGCGACATGTCGTACGGGTAGAAGAGCAACTGGCTCTCCACTCGCAACATGTCGAGAGTCGAGAAGCAGGCCGGAATGATCCCTGGACCTTTACCTTCCGCGAGTATGGTGTCCCAGATGAGTCCCGCGTCCTCGCCCTTGCAGAAGATCTCGTAACCTCGCTCGCCGGTGTAGCCGGTGCGCGAGATCAACACGGGACGACCGAAGAGTGTGGCCGGCATGTGATGAAAATATTTGAGCGCACGGATCCCCGGGACGTGCCTGGAGAGAAAGTCCACGGCCAGGGGCCCCTGGAGTGACAGATCGTAAAGGTCATCGTCGACCACGATTGCTGCATTGCGGCCCACAACGGCACTCGTGAGAGTTTCGTGTCCGGCGCCGCTGCCATGCACCACCATCCACGTGTTCGGAGCTGTGCGATAGAGGATGCAGTCCTCGATGAAATGTCCCGCATCGTTCAACATGCACGAATACGCGGATTTGCCCGGATAGATCTTGGTGACATCGCGGGTCGTGGCGTTATGCAGGATGGCAGATGAGTGGGGGCCAACGAGATACAACTTCTTGAGGCCCGAGACGTCCATCAGGGCCGCCTTGGTCCGTATCGCCACGTGATCGAGCGCCATGTCCTTGGCGTAAGTCCACGCCGTGCCCATGCCGTTCCAGTCTTCGAGCTTCGAGCCGAGCGCGCGATGCCGATCAGCCAGAAGCGAGGTCCGCCAACTCAGTGCCATGATGTCTGTCTCCAAAACAATAGAGAAATCTGCTGACGCGCTGACCCACCCCGGTGAGCGCTGCGCCGCGCCTACTCCGGCGCCGTGCCCGGCGAAGTCGGCGCCCCGTCATCGAAGGGCGCAAGATACTCGACCACAGCATCCCGATAACGCGAGAGCCCTTTGTAGTCCACGAGCGCGGGATGCAGATCTCGAAGCACCCGGTGCACGCGCCGCGCCCATTTGGGAACTGTCACGAGCTCTTGCATGCTGATCAGATACGCACGGATGCTGAAGACAATCGCGTTCGAGCGCGGCAGGCGCCACAAGCCCTGCAGCTCGACACGCAGGTGCGCCTTGTTCCCCGCATTCTGCGGTGTCACGGTCGCGCGATCCGGGCCCCACTTGTAGTAGTTCTCGGGCGACGTATCGAGGCGCGGATGGATGGTCATCGTCCAGTTGAGTCGCCGCACCGGCTCGTTCAGGCGCAGATTCAACAGAAACTTCAGTGCCCGGTCGAACACGCCCATTTCGTGCGCCAGCGGGACAGGACCATGCCACTCCTTGAAACTCATCCCCATGTCGAAGTCGAGCGACCAGTCCGCCTGCGTCGTCACCATTCCGGCTTCACACCACAAGTCCCCTTCCCGTTGATCCATCACCACCCAGTCGCCCTGGGCCTGGCGCGTGATGTATTCGAGAGGCTCCTGGGGCAGCGTCGCTGGATCACCGAACGTAAAGGTCTGGTGGATCTGCAGCGGACGGTTGGTCCAAACCCAACGGCTGCCTCGACGCTCGAGCGCGAAGTGTTGCGGATAGTCCCGGGCGAGCGACTCCATGATCAGCTCGAGGCAATCCCACTGTGAGCTCATCATGTGCGGAAGTGCCTGGAAGCGCCGTGGTTCCTCAGCGAGCACGAGGGCGCGCTCGCGACACTCCGCCACGTAGTGCTCGTCGATGTCGATGGGGAATTCGATCACCGACCCGGGAGGTCCGGGCAGGTGCTCCTCGATGTTCACCGAGTACATGTAACGGTCTTCGGGGAACGGCAGCGGGAAACGCCGGATGGCCTCAGGGCTGTTGCGGAACGTGAAGTCGTCCCGGAATGTCTCGTCAGGCTTGAAAACAACATTCATGACTGCTGCTCCTGTAGCCGCCAACGCATGCCGGATGGGTTCACAGGTCGAGTACCAACTTGCTGCATCTCGCGCGTGACACGCACGGCATGATCGTCTTGCCCGAAGCTTTCTCCTCGTCCGACAGAAAGTGATCGTTGTGGACGAGCGTGCCGTCGACCTCAACGACCTTTGTCCGGCAGAAGCCGCAGACACCCCCGCGGCACAGGTAGGGAACCTCGACACCCGCGGCCTCGATCGATTCGAGAAGGCTCTGATCGGGAACCACGTGCACCTTCAGGCTCGACCTCGCAAGATAGACGTCAAAGGCGTCACCTACGGGCGGCGCACTGAACTGCTCCCAATGGATGTGGCTGTCCGGCCAGCCCCGCTCGCGTGCCGTAGCCACTACTTTTTCTATCATCGGAGCCGGCCCGCAAACGTAGACATGCGTTCCCAACGGCTGGTTCGACAGCAGCCCTTCGAAATCAATGAGCTCCCCAGTGCAGTCATAGTACTTCTGCACCCGGCCGGGCTCGCGCTCCGACAGTAAGCCGCCGAAAGCGCAGTGCTCGGGCGAGCGCGTCGCATAATGCAGCTCGTACGGCACGCCCGCGGTGCGCAGATCCGCGAGCTGAGCCATGAATGGAGTAATGCCGATTCCACCGGCGATCAGCAGGTGCTTCCTGGCTATCTTGTCGAGGGGGAACAGGTTGACGGGGTGTGCGATCTCCAGCTCATTTCCCACTTGCACCTGGTCGTGCATGAAGTGAGAACCGCCACGCGACTGCTCCATGCGCCGGACACTGACCTCATACGTTTCGAGTTGGCCCGGGGAGCTCATCAGCGAGTAGGGATTCCGGTGTATGCGGTTGACTCCCCGCATGACGACGATAATGTGCGAACCGCCTGAAAACGCCGGGAAATTACCCCCAGCGGCGGGCGCCAGGGTGAAATGCTTGATCTGGGGCGTGACCTGCTCGATCGCAACAACACGAACAACAATGGTGTCGGCGTGATTCACAGGAAAACTTCCTTGACCGGCGGCAGCTCCCCTGGCGCCTCCGCATCGACCATTACACCCATATAAGCTGCGAGCCGGCGGGAATAGTGATCTCGCACGACGAGCCAGCGGCCGCAACCGCATTGCGTAATGTTTGTCCTGACGTTCTCGGTCGCCGAGCAGCAATGAATGCAGTACACCCTGCGAGCCAGCGTGCCGCACTCCTCCGCCCGGATCTCATCTTTGTTGAGATTGAATTGCAGGGCGATCCGCATGACGAGTCCCATGAAGCTCTCGGGCCCGGCCACATACAAACGGGTCCCCATCAAGGAGCCGGCCAATACCGCCTGGAAAGCGGCGAGCAACTCGTCGCCGCGCTCGAACAGCCGCACATTCGCAACCTTCGCAGCCCGGATCTGGCCGGTGATACTGTCTGCCGCAGCGGCATCGGTTACATACAAAATCTGAGTGTGGGCCCCGCTAGAAGGCGCAGCCGTCTGCAAATCCCCAAGTACGCGCAACAGCGGCTCACCGCCGACACCGTGCCCCACCATCAGGTGATAACGGCCGCGCAAGTCCGGCTGCAGTGGTGCATATACCGGCTTGCTCTTGATGCCCGTGATCAGCATTCGCGCACTCCTAAGCCGCCAGGTAATGAGTGACGAGCATGACCGTGACCCCGGCAACGAGCGCTACATAAGGGAGAATGCCCGCGCGCCTGGGAGCCTTCACGCCCTCGCTCATCTCCAGGTCTTCCGCCGTTGCAGCCGGGAATTCCCCTTTGTCCTGGAAATAGTGGCGATACACGAACACGGGCAGGATGAGCGCCGCGAAGATCAGGCCGCTGCGCAACGTGCCTGCGCCCGAGACATCCGCTCCCATTCCCACGAAAGCGATGTTGACGAATGACAGCACGGCTCCGGCTGCGATGATCCAGGTGGGGGCGCGCCACGGTCGCGTCTGGTGCGGCCGGTCGAGTCGATGGATCCAGCCCGAGTTCAGGTTGAGGAAGCTGAAAATCAGATAGCCGACATTGGCGGCCGCGAGCACGAAGACGTAGTCCGACATGAGCAGCAGCAGCAGGTTGAAGCCCAGGTTGGTCAACATCGCATTGGAAGGCGCGCCGTGATTATTCAGCTTGGAAAGATATTTCGGCAACCAGCCGTCCAGGGAAGCCTGATACAGCGTGCGGGACGAGCCGGACATCGAGGTCATGATGGACAGCACAATGGCCAGAATCAACATGACCATCACGAATGCACCGCCGATGGAGCCCCCGATGTGCACCATCCTGGCCATGACGCGGGCAACCCCCATGCCGCTGTAAATATCGGGTGCCAGCATGCCGTTGTATTCAGCCGGGCTCACGACGTTCCCGTGTGTATCGAGCACCGCGGGCTTGACGAGCTCACCGAGACCCAGGAATCCCTGGAATGCAAAGGGTACGAGGGTATAGACGACCACGCACAGCAGCCCGGAGTAGAAGATGGCTTTGAACGTGTCCGTCTTCGGGTCCTTGAATTCGCCGGTGTAGCACACTGCCGTCTCGAATCCGTAGGTTGACCACGCCGCCAGAAACATTCCGCCGGCGATCACGGTCCACCCCTGCCTGTCCCAGGTGCCGTCGAAGACCGTACCATCGGCGGCGTGCCCGAGTGGTACGAGTGGAAAGAAATGCGCCTGAACCAGGTCTCCGGTGATGATCGGCGTGATGCCGATCAAAAGCAGGGGGACCAGAGCGCTGATCCCCAATATTTTCGTCGTGTTCGCCGCGCGCAGAATGCCACCGTCCTGGATGGTCTTGACGCTCAGCAGGATTGCCGCACCGAGAATGAACACGGCATTGATGCGCAGCGTCAGCCCACTCTTGACTGCACCGAGATCGAGCAGGGTCAGCTGCCATGTGTTGACCACAGAGTTGGGAGCGAACAGGCCGCTGAGAATATAGCCTGCGGCAAGACCCGAGCCGATCGCCAGCACCGGCGACCAGGCAAACCAGTTGCACCATACCGAGACCGGTGCCACCAGCTTGCTGTACCTGACCCAGGCGATCGCACCGTATACGGATGCGCCGCCCGATTTGTTGGGAAACAGTCCGGCGATCTCCGCATAGGTGAACGACTGAATGAACCCCATTGCGATCGAAGCGGTCCACACGATCCAGGAAAGCTTGCCGACCGTCGCGGCGACCGAGCCTATGGAGAACAGCACCAGCGGCGGCACTCCGCTTGCGACCCAGAACGCGCCTGTCCAGTCGATGCCCCGCTCGAGGGTCGCTGGTGCTCCCTGCACAGGGCCGTCCGCTGTTTGTGTACCGTCTGCAGCAATGGTCACTGTGTCTGTTCCTCAGGAGCCCGGCTCAAAGTGGGTGCGCAGCGCGTCGGCTATCTCAAATAGGTCGCCGACGATGCCGTACCGCGCGACACTGAAGATCGATGCACCGGCGTCCGCGTTAACGGCAACGATCGTCGCAACGTGTTTCATTCCCGCCAGATGTTGAATGGCACCCGAGATGCCCATCGCCACATACAGCTTGCAGGCACTGGCCGTCTTGCCGGACTGACCGACCTGCCGGCTCTTTGGGAGCCAGCCGGCATCCGCGATCGGGCGCGAGCACCCGAGCGTCGCGCCGACAGCGGCGGCCAATTCCTGGAAGCGCTCCACGTTTGCCTGCTCGCCAATGCCGCGACCGATCGACAAGATGAACTCGGCGGCTGTCATGTCGACGTCGTCGCCCGAGCTCACCTCAATGAAGCTGCGGCTGCTCAGGCGCGACCGCACCGGGGGCGCCGTGAATTCGGTGACCGTGGGTGACGAGACCCCCTCTGGCGGCTTGAACGTGTTGGCGCGCACGGCCAGCACAATGGTGTCCTTACCGGGAAAGTCCACTTCGACGTTGACCTTCTGCCCATAGCCGCCGCGAGTCGCGACGAGGCCGGCCTGCCCCGAGTCCTCCGACCCCTCATAGCCGAGCTTGAACACATCAGTCGCGAAGCCAAAGCCGCCCTTCGCGGCCAGCGCCGCCGCGTAACCGAAGGAGTCAATGCTGTGCGGTATGAGTACGAGCGACGGCTTGCGCGCGGCGATCAGAGCACCAACCGCGCTCTCCAGGGCATCCGGGTCGAAGTCGTGCGCGGAGATTTTTACCGTGACGATCTCATCTACGCCGCCGACGCTCACGTGCGGCATGAGCCGTTCGGGCTTATCCGCTATCAACACGACGGCGACCTTATCCGCGGCGCCGCGCTTCGCAGCCTGGGCGGCGCTCACCAGCTCGAGGGCCGCAGCTCGCAACTCCCCACGCCGATGCTCTGCGATGACGAGAATGCCGCTCAAGCCGCACCTCCGATGGCATCCTTGATGATCTGAGCGAGACGGGCCGCCTGTTCCTCGACGTCGCCTTCTATCATCTCTGCGCGTCCCTTATCCGGGATGTACATCCGTCGAACGCGAGAGAGGGAGCCGCTCTCACCCACATCAGGCGCCGCGATACCCAGATCCTGCAGGGAAAGCACTTCGATCGGCTTGGCGGCGGCCTGCTTGATGCTCCGCAATGACGCGTAGCGAGGTGTGTTGATGCCGAGCTGAATGGTCAACACCGCGGGGCATTCGATCTGCATTTCGTGCAACACACCGCCCTCGAGCTCGCGGCGGAAGACGGCCGTGTCCCCGCCCGGCGTGTACGTCAGATTGGCGACCACCGCGGCATGCGGCCAGTCCAGAAAAGCGGCAGTCGCGACCCCGGTGGATGCGAACGCATGATCGGAAGACTGCACTCCCGCGAACAGCATTTGCGGCGATTCCTTGCGGGCGACGGCGGCGAGGACGCGCGCAATCGCAATCGAATCGGAACCCTCGATAGCTTCATCCCATACACGGATAGCCCTATCCGCACCTTTGGCGAGACATTTACGGAGCGCTTCGTCCGCGTCTTCCGGTCCAACGCTCACGGCCACGACCTCCACCGGGGAAGCGGCGGCCTCCTTTATCTTCAGCGCCTCCTCCAACGAGTAGTCATCCCACTCATTCACGTCACGGATGAGAAAGTCCGCTTCGACATCCCGGCCGTCGGCGCGGATCTCGAAATCCTCATCCAGTGCTGCGACCTGTTTGACGGCTACCAGCAGCTTCATATGTCTTGCGTCCTCTTCACGCCGCGACTACTCCCGGAGTGGGTGCAGCCTGTTCTTGTTCTATCGCTTCGCGCAGGAGCTCGATGAGCTCCCGCACGACGAATTTGCCTTCGTTGCCGGTCGTCTTCAGCGCATCCTCAAACATGGTCAGGTCCTTGGGACAGCTCACCACGTACACCTGCAGTCCAGGGATCGCTGCGGCCTCCCGCATGCGGTTGTGTGCGGGCTTGTCAGCGCCAACAGGATCCGGAATCCAGATGCGTCCGCCGCCGGCCCCGCAGCAAAATGAGTTGGCGCGACACCGGCCCATTTCCACCAGCTCGCAACCCAGCAGGCGCAGGATGTCGCGCGGTGCCTCGTATCCCTTGTTGAACCGCCCCAGATGGCAAGGATCGTGGAACGTAACCCGCAGCCCGAGCTTGCGGGCCAGCTTCACGCGACCTTCCTGCAGCAGTTTGAGCACGAGTGTCGTGTAGTGCTGTATCTCGTATCGACCGCCGAAGTCGGGATACTCATTGCGGATGGTGTTGAATGAGTGCGGGTCCGTGGTCACGATGCTCTTGAAAGCGGCCCCCGCCATTGCCTTGACATTGGCTGCCGCGAGTGTCTCGTACAGGCCCTCCTCGCCCACTCGCCTGACATCGTTGCCGGCGTTCGATTCGCCCTCGTACAAAATTCCGTAGTTGACCCCCGCCTCGTGCAGGAGAGACGCGAATCCCTGCGTGACCTTTTGATTGCGCGGATCGAAGGATGCGTAGTCGCCAACGAACCACAGCACGTCGACAGGTTCCTTACGGGCGTCCCTGACCGGGAAAGGCAGTGCCTTCGTCCACGCGGCGCGCTTACGCTTTGATTCGCCGAACGAATTCCCAGTCTTGTGGATCGTCTGCAGCGTCTTCTTCAGCTGCGGATCCATCTGCCCTTCTTCGACGAGCTTGCGGCGCATCTGCACGATCACCGGCACATGTTCGATTGCTACCGGGCAAACTTCCACACACGCCATGCACGTGCGACACGCCCAGAGTGTCTCCATGGCCACCTGTCCCGGCCCTTTGCCGTGCACGTCGAGCTCCACCTCGGGTGGAAGGTCCGCGGAACTCAAGGTCTTATTCGCAAACTCGCGCAGCGACAGAATGACATCGCGCGGTGACAGCGGCGCCCCCGTGGCACGCGCTGGACAAGCCTCATGACAACGGCCGCACTTCGTGCAGGCATCGAGGTTCAGAAGCTGCTTCCAGCTGAAATCGGTGATGTATTGCGCACCGACCCGCTTTTCCTCTTCCGGAACGCGGGGCAGACGCTGCGCTGCCAACGGATCGCGCAACATGAGCGAACCCGCAGCAGTAAAGATGTGCTTGACCTTGGTGAACGGAATCAGCGCGATGAACACGAGCGCCAGCAGTCCGTGAAGCCACCATAACTCCAGGCGCAGGGCCGCGCCACCCGTGTTGGTCATGCCCGCCGCACGCAGGCCTTCGGCGAGCACCGCGCCTGCGGGCGACCACCAGCGGGTATCCCATATATCGGGCTTATCCGCGAGCCATACCAGCCGGGCAGCTTCGAGAAAGTAACCTGTGGCAGCAATGACGACGAGCGTCCATAGGAACGCCCAGTCTTCGCGGCGATAGGCGCTTCGGTCATAGTCGGGATCTGCCGGCTGTCGATCCGGCCGCGCGTAGTCGAGTTTCGGCGGTCGCAACCATCCGCGCCGATACATCATGTAGATGAGGCCAGCCGTCAGCAGTACACCAGCCACATCGAGCACGAGGGAGAACCCGAGATAGAATTTCCCGTGCCAGAAGTGCACTCCGAACAGCGGTCCCAGGATGTCATAGTCCAACGTGATAGTGGCCGTACCGAGGAACAGCAGCAGGAAGCCGTAGAAGATGAGGCGGTGCGCGCCTCCGGCCATTCGGTCACGGCGGGCAATCGTGCGGTGCGTAAGTACCGTGCCGAGCATCGCCTTGAAGCGAGCCAGCAGCTCACCCGAAAATGCAACCGGGACTCCGCGCCCGTACTTCCTCACCTGGACGTAGACTCCGTAGCCGAAAGTGGCCACCGCGGCGCAGGCAAGGACATAGAACAGCCCGATGGCTGCAGGCGCAAAGTCCTCGAACAGTATCCGGGTGAGATCCATCAGGTTTGATATTCCACCTGGGTACTACCCTCCGGCATGTGGGACACGCCCCAAACGGCAACTTCGCGCCGATACGGCTTCGGGAACTGCGCGTTGGCCTCCTCGATCTCGCGCGCAAGCCGGTGGCCGGAGAAAGTCGCATCCGCGATGAGCCGCGGCGCCTCCGCATCCCCGATCAGATACACATCCTTCACGCCGTTCTCGGCCCACTTCGCCTTGCTGTCTTTCAGCTCCCGATGGAGCGCATCGTTGGAGTGCCTTCCGGTGACCAGGAGCAGCGAATCGAAATCCAACCACCGCTGGGTCTTGTTCGGATCCCGCGGCAGCACGCCAGGACCGCGGTAGCTGCGTTTCGACCCCTCGCCCCAGATGTCATAGACCTCGAGCCGGCCGGCCTCGATGCGCGAGCAGAACGCGTTTTGGATCTCCTTGATGTGCAGCTCATGCAGCCGCCGCATCATGTTCGGGTATTCGAGCGTGAAGTGCATGTAGTTGGCCAGGTGCACGCCCGTCACGATCGTCACGTCGTGGCCTGCCACCGCCAGCTTCTCAGCAAGGCTGGGCGCCATGAAATACGTGTCGGCGTTCAAAATCACGACGCGCTTGCCTATCGGCTTCTTGCCTTCCAGCACCTGCTCTGGAGTGAGCTGATCTGCCTTGGAGGCGTCCGCGCCCGGGATCGGGTCGTGAGTCAGGCAGTTGGTCCCGTCGGTATTCCAGGCAGAGCCGGTCGCGATGACGATCTTCTCAGCTCCATAGGCGAGCGCCGCGGCCGCGGTCATGGGCTTCTGGCCGAGCGCGACCTGCGATTGCCGGTTCTTCTTGACCAGCTTGTTGATCTGCAGCTCCCGGTAGTCACGGTGATAGCCCCATTCGCCCAGGCCCGGCAGCGTGACGATCGAGTTGACATGGCCGCCGATCTTCTGCGCCGTGTCGTACAGGTGCACGGTATAGCCGCGTTCCATCAACACCCGTGCTGACTCCGATCCGGCAGGGCCCGCGCCGACAACCAGGATCGAATCATCGGAGGTTTTCTTCGGAAACTTCTCCGGATGCCAACCGCGCCGATACTCTTCGCCCGCCGTGGCATTCTGGGTGCAGATCATGGGCGGTCCGCCGATCTCCCAGCGGGAAATGCAGACATTGCAACCGATGCAGACGCGGATGTCGTCGTAACGCCCCTCTTCGATCTTCTTCGGCAGCCACGGATCCGAGATCGAGGGACGCGCCGCGCCGATGATGTCCGCAAATCCCTTGGTAACGATCTCCGTCATCTTTTCCGGGTCCGTGAACCGACCGACGCCCAGGACGGGTTTCTTCACGACTTGTTTGATGATCCGGGTCCAGGGGACCTGGTGGCCCTGAAGGTAGAAGCGCGAAGGCCCCGCGTCCTCGCCCCATTCGGCGATATCGCCCACATCGATGTCCCATAGATCGACGAGGGGATCGGCCATTGCCGCGAACTTCACTCCGTCGCGTTCTGCTTCCACACCCGACTGTCCGTAGAGCGTATCAACCGCGAATCGCGTAGCGATGGCGCAGTCGTGGCCAACCGCCTTACGCACTTTCTCCAGAGTCTCGACCCAGAACCGCGCACGGTTCTCGAGCGAGCCGCCGTAGCCGTCACGGCGCTTGTTGTAGTAGGGAGACAGGAATTGCAGCGGCAGGTATGAATGTGCGCCGTACACATAGACAATGTCGAAACCGGCGTCGCGGGAGCGCAGAGCCGCGTCGACGTAATACTGCTGCACCATCGCGATATCGTCGAGGTCCATCTCCTTGCAATACGTCAGTGTCTCGAACTCGGAAGCGTACTGACTCGGGCCACGCGGTGTAGCTCGTGACTCCATGTTAGGAGCATGAGAGGATCCATACCACAGCTCGACCCCTGCCAATGCGCCGTACTTATGGATATGGTCCGTCATAGCACGCAGGTTGCGGACATCGCCCGCATCCCAGATACGTGCGGACAGGCGATGGGTGTCGTCGGACTCCGGATGTATGGAGCAGTACTCAGTGTTGATGCCCGCCCAACCGCCCTCCGCCTTCAGCGAGCGGTGCGCCGCCTGGAAGCCGGGTCGGTCAGAGCCCGCGCCGATACAGTGCGGCACCTGGTAGAACCGGTTGCGCAGCACTTTGGGCCCGATCTTGAGTGGCTGAAAGAGGATGTCGTGTTTGGGATCGCGCGCCATGGATGTCGCCTCCGTATTGTGTTTGCCGGTCAGAGTCTCACTGCTGCATCAGTATCAGCCTTCAGTTGCGGCCGGGGATCCACGTGGTACCCGCAAGCGGTACACCGGCGATGGCCGCCGCCTCGATCGTCAGGGCCACCAGGTCCTCGCGCTCGAGGTGATGCACGTCCTGTTTGCCACACGCCCGGGCGATCATGGTCAGCTCCATGTTGAGAGTCTTGAGATAGTTGCGTACCCGGCGCGCGCCAACCGCAGGCTGCAGGCGCTGTTCGAGTATAGGGTCCTGTGTCGTCACGCCGACGGGACACTGACCGGTCTGGCAGTGATGGCAGAACCCCGCTGCGGTGCCGAGTTTGTGATAATCCGCGGCCGCGGAGACCTGCTCGCCGTCCTGGACATAGCTGTTCGAGTTGCAACCCAACGCCACGAGCACACCTTGTCCGATCGACACAGCGTCGGCGCCGAGAGCGAGAGCCTTGGCAACATCAGCGCCGGTGCGAATGCCTCCCGAGACGATGAGCTGCACTTCCTCCTTCTTGTTAAGGTCCTCCAGTGCATCGACGGCCTGGCGCACCGCCGCAAGACTCGGTATGCCGACGTGCTCGATGAAGGCCCATTGGGTCGCCGCAGTTCCGCCTTGCATGCCATCGACAACAACCACATCGGCGCCGGCGTGGACTGCGAGCTTCACGTCATGAAATACCCTCGTTGCGCCAACCTTCACGTAGATCGGCGTCTGCCAGTCGGTAATCTCACGAAGCTCCTTGATCTTGATGGCCAGATCATCGGGCCCCGTCCAGTCGGGGTGGCGGGAGGCCGAGCGCTGATCCACTCCTTCCGGGAGGGTACGCATGGCGGCAACCCGCGGACTCACCTTCTGACCGAGCAACATGCCGCCACCACCGGGCTTTGCGCCCTGCCCGATGACAACTTCGATGGCATCAGCCTTGCGGAGGTCGTCCGGATTGAACCCATATCGCGATGGCAGGCACTGATAGACGAGCGTCTTCGAAGATCGGCGCTCCTCGGCTGTCATCCCGCCGTCGCCCGTCGTGGTGGATGTGCCCATCTCAGTGGCCGCGCGACCGAGCGCTTCCTTCACGTTCGCAGACAGCGCGCCGAAGCTCATTCCTGCGATGGTAATCGGAATGTCCAGCTTCACGGGCCGTTTCGCGAAGCGCGTTCCGAGGACTGTCTCCGATGAGCACTTCTCCCGGTACCCCTCCAACGGATAGCGCGATAGCGACGCTCCGAGGAATACGAGGTCGTCAAAGTGCGGCACACGACGCTTGGCTCCCAAGCCGCGAATCTCATACAGGCCGGTCGCTGCCGCGCGCTGAATGTAATGAATGATGTGACGGTCGAAACTCGCGCTCTCCTCGAGTTGGAGATGGGCGGGCGGCTCGTCAGTAAGTCTGGTTGGCATCGGCGTTCCAGTGGTACAGCGCTCGGGCAGAGGCAATACGTTTGAATTCGGCAGACGAGTGAGCGATGCCAGCCGCTGCCAGGAGCGCTCGGACCGCTCCGTGATCCTCATCCTTCATTGGCTCGAGACGTGCGTCGGCGCCGAGGGAGCGCACCTTGCCCCGCACGTAGATGACCGCCTCATATAGCGAGTCGCCAAGGCCGTCACCGGCATCCCCGCAGACGACCATGCGGCCCGCCTGCGCCATGAATGCCGAAAAACTGCCAACGTCTCCGCCCACGACGATATCCGCGCCCTTGAGCGAAATGCCGCAACGAAGACCCGCATCCCCGCGAATCACCAGCAGGCCGCCGTGAGCCGACGCGCCTGCGCCGCCACTTGCGAAGCCGCCCACCTCCACATGCCCGGACATCATGTTTTCCGCGACGCCGGGGCCCGCGTTGCCGCGCACCTGGACTGTCGCTTCCTTGTTCATGCCCGCGGCGTAGTAGCCTGCATGTCCGCAGATCTCGACGTGAACCGGAGCATTTACACCGACGGCGAGACTGTGTGCGCCGTCCGGATTCTCCACGACGACTTCCCGCACTTCGCTCAGGTCGCCGTGCAGGAACTGGTTGAGATCGCGCACACTCTGGCGCTTCAGGTCGAAGGCCACACGCCCGACCGCCTCCTTCATTGCACTGACCATGCATACACCTCGGCGGGTTTCGGCTCGAATACTGCGGCATGTTTGATTCCGGGCAACCCCGCAAACGAGCGGAACTCCGAGGCGATGGCCACGTACTCGTCGGTCTCCGCCACGATCGCCGGCTTACAGGCAAACGGATCGCGCACCAGCGCCAGTTTGTCGCGGGTGCCCATCAGGAAAGTGAAGAACCCGTCGAAGTCGCGGAAGGCATGCTCGAGTGCGACTTCCAGACTGTCGCCACTCGTCAGGCGCCAGTGCAGATAGCGGCATGCCGCTTCCGTGTCACAATCACTCTCGAAGCGCTCGCCGAGTTTCTCCAGCTTGCGCCGCAGACTTCCCGGATTCGCGAGCGAACCGTTGTGCACCAGGCACCAGTCCTCGCCTGCGGTGTAAGGATGGGCGTTTTCGAGCGTCACCGCGGACTCCGTCGCCATGCGCGTGTGGCCAACGAGATGCGTCCCACTGAAGCGGCTGAACCCGTAGCGGTCAGCAACCTCGGACGGCAACCCGATATCCTTGTAGAGATCGATGCTTCGTCCCACGCTGAGCACGCGTACGGCGGGATATTCCTGTGCCAGCCACTCGCGCACCATGGCGGGGTCGGCGCCGACCGTGATGATGCAGTGATTCTCATTGATCTCGAAGTCTGCATTTCCGATGAGCGCGGACAGCGCTTCTTGCATTTGCCGCCAATCGAAGCCGGGTTGCCCGCAATACACGCTCAGCTTGCGGTTCGGCAACGCCACCGGGTCCGTGAAGACCGCCATGCCGGACGAGTCGGGCCCTCGCTCGGTCATGCCGATCAACATCGGCACCATGAACTCTCCCAGCCGCGGCCGCAACGACTTCTCCTTCAGGAGCAGACCGACGATTCCGCACATGTTTAAAACATCTCCAGGTACCGTTCGGTCTCCCACTCGCCCACATGGCGGGAGTACTCGATCCACTCCATGCGCTTCAAGCGTATGAATTCCTCTGCAAGCTTCGCACCGATTCCGTTCTTGACCACTTCATCCCCCGCCAGTGCATCGAGGGCCTCGGACAGCGATTGGGGCAGCAGTCCAATTCCCCGCTCGCGGATCTCATCGGGTGTCAGGTCGTACAGATTGATGTTGAGTGGCTCGCCGGGCTCGAGACGCCGATCGATGCCGTCAAGTCCCGCCGCGGCCAGTGCCGCTGTTGCCAGATACGGATTGGCCGCGCCGTCCGGCAACCGCAGCTCGATCCGACCGAACGGAATACGAACGCACGCGGTACGGTTGTTGTCGCCGTACGCAATGTATGCGGGAGCCCAGGTGGCCCCTGACAACGAGCGACCCACGACCAGTCGCTTGTAGGAATTCACGCTCGGAGCACAAATAGCCGCGAGCGCACGGGCGTGGTGCAGCAATCCCCCGAGGAACCAGTAACCAACCTGGCTCAAACCGAGTCCGCGTGTGTCGCTCTTGTCATAGAAAGCGTTCTTTGCGGTCGCAGTCCCGATCGAGATGTGGAAATGCGAGCCGGTTCCGGTCCGGTTCGAGAACGGTTTGGGCATGAAGGTGGCGATGGCGCCATGAGCGCGCGCAATCTCGCTCGCCGCCATCTTGAACAGGATCATGTTGTCGGCCGACTTCAGAGCATCCGCGAACGTGAAGTTGATCTCGAACTGGCCGTTCGCGTCTTCATGATCGATCTGGTACACGTCGACCCCGATCGCCCGCAGGTGCCGCGAGAGATCGTCGAGAATCGGACTGACCCGCGCCAGGCCCTTGTAGTCGTAGCACGGTTTGTCGGAGCCGTCGGTTGAGTCGAAGGGCTCGAGTTTCCCCTGCGCGTTGCGCTTCAGGAGCATGAACTCCGGCTCGATACCCGTATACAGCGTGTAGCCACGCTCGGTGAATCGCTCCAGCTGGCGCTTCAGCGCGACGCGCGAGCAGTACGGATACGGTTCACCATGGACGTGTCCATCGCACGCGATGCGGGCAAATCCGGGCATCCACGGAATTTCGCTGATCGTGGCGGGATCGCCCACACCCATGAAGTCGGGTCCGTGGGGTCCCATCCCGAGACCCCAGACGGCGAATCCCGCAAAACCTGCGCCATCCCCGATCACCATGTCGTAGTGTTCCACGGGCACCGCCTTTGCCTTGGCAGCGCCATGGATGTCGACGAACTGCGCAAGCACGTAGCGTGTGCGGTGCTCCGCGAAGAAGCTTTTGGCCTGATCCGGTGTCACGTGTTACTCCAAGGCCCGAGGTCGCCGCCCACCTCGAGCAGGGTTTTCCAGAAATAGTAAGCGAAGCTCGGGTCCACCCAGAGCGTCATGACGGAGCCTCCGGCTGCGCGGCGCACAAATGCGACGACGCCGACCCCGATCATGGACGTGAGTATGACCGGACCGCCATCGCGGTCGCACCGGTCGAGCAGCGGCGCGAAATCGAAACTGCAGGTCTGCCGCAACAGTGCGTTGGTGGCCGCGCCTTCAATCCCCATCACGAGATCCTGACGTGCCACGGGGTAAACATTGAGTGGGCGTGCTGGGGACGTGAGCTGCCGGACCGTTGATTCGACCCGCGCAACTCCCCCGTCCGCCGCCTCGATGAGAAACTCCGCCGTCGCAAGCCGCGCAACCAGTACTCCATCTGCATCGACTACCGCGCTGTTGGGTTCGCGCGGAACACGATAACCCCCGGTAGCGAGCCAGACCTCCGCATCCGGCCCCTTGCAGCCGAATCTGGGACGCAAGGACAGATCCTCGAATTTCAACAGGGCGCCGTCATCCAGCGGTGCGACGGGCAGCGCGCGAGACCACGGCTCGAGCGGCGAGAGCCTCATAGCGGATCTCCGACCCGCTGGCGTTCGCCACTCGGGTCGTAGAACGGCGCCTGCACAACTTCTACGTCAATTTCCTCGCCTCGATCGATACGGACACGCAGGTGCTTGCGCAAGGCTACCTGGGGAGTTACGAGTCCTAAGCCGATACAGCGGGCCAGTGTTGGTGACCAACCCACACTCGTCACCCGGCCGGCAATTTGCCCGCCGTCGAGCACGAGGTGACATTCTTTGGGGCGGCGCCGCGCTTGAACGGAGGCCTCGTCAGACGACGGCAGGGTAAAGCCCACGAGCGTCTGGCGTCGCGGCTGCTTCGCGAGGACACGCAGGCTGCGCTGGCCGATGAAGAAGGGCTTATCCATCTTGATCGCCCACGGCATTCCGATTTCCAGGGCGTTGGTGATGCCATCCGTATCCTGACCGACAATGACGTGGCCCTTCTCGAGTCTCAGCATGCGCTGCGCCTCGACCCCGAACGGCTGGATCTGAAAGCGCGAGCCAGAGGCGAGAAGAGCGCGCCAGACATCGGCCGCGTGCTGGAATGGAACGTGAATCTCGTATCCGAGCTCGCCGACGAAGCCGACGCGCATGATCCTGCATGGCGCGCCCGCTACCTGCGCCTCGCGAACGCCGAGATACGGAAAAGCCACGTCGGCTAGATCGAGTTCCGTGTGCTCGCGCAGCACAGCCCGTGAGGCCGGGCCGGCAAGATTGAGCGCGGCATAGTGACCCGTGAGATTCACGAGGCCGACGGGCAGATCCCACGAGGTCGCCAATCTTCCGAACTCGCGAAACAACGTGGCCGAGTTTCCTGTGGTGGTCGTGAAATAGAACGCCTGCTCGCCGAGCCGGCCAATCACACCGTCATCGACGACTACGCCCGCTTCGTCTAGCAACAGGCCGTAGCGGGTCATCCCGACTTTGAGATTGGCGAACCGCGCTGTGTAGAGGCGTTCGAGAAATTGCGCGGCATGTGGGCCGTGTACTTCGATCTTACCGAGGGTTCCGACATCGATCATTCCAACTCGGGCACGCACTGCACGTACCTCGTCCGCAATCGCCTGCTCACGTGATTTGCCGGCAATCGCATAGTACTCGGGGCGCCGCCAGTTGCCCGCGGGCATCCAGACGGCTCCGCGCGCCTCGTGGTCCGAGTCCAGCGCGGTCCTCCGCTCCGGCGTGAAACCGCGGCCGGCAAGATGCGCCAAGGGTACCGGATGGAACATCGGCCGTGCCGTAGTCGGCCCCAGGCGCTCGATCGGTTCCCCCCGCACGTTCGCGAGAATCCGCAGCGCATTCATGTTGGAATGCTTCCCCTGGCTCGGTCCCATGCCTACGGTGGAGAAGCGCTTGAGCAGCTCGCTGCTGTCGAAACCTTCCTGACAGGCATTTCGCAGGTCCTTCACCTGGAGGTCTTCATCGAAGTCGACGAATTCCTTGCCGCGGGGATGGGGAAAAACAGGGTACGGATGCGTCGGACACTCGCGAGCCGCGATCGCTGCCCGACGCTCGACCGCGATCCCGAAGCCGATCTGGCCCGCCGCACACGCTCCAGCATTGCGGCCGTCTTCGAGGCGGTCCGCGAAGGAATAGACACCATTTACCTTGCCACAAGCGTAAATGCCAGGTGGCAACGTCTGCGGCACGAACTGCTCGGTGGACCGCTCGTAAGACATACGCGCGTCGGCCTGGTGAAGCAGCGCGTTGGCCGGCGCGAATCCGACACTCATCCATACGCTGTCGAGATCTAGTGTGTGCTTCCCGGGTGCGACACCGGCAGTCGATTCAAACACCAAGCTGGCTACACCGCCGTCTGCGCCCGCAACAGCCTCGATCGGTTTGACGCCATAGTGAATCGGGACGCCCCTTCGGACCAACTCCTGTGCCGCGGCGGTTGAGTCAACGCCCGCCTCAAGGCGCAAATCGAGTACGGCGGCCAACTCCACTCCATGGGCAAGAGCATCCAACGCTGCTGCATACCCTTCGGAATTCGAGGTCAGAACGGCTACGCGCCGCGCGGTAACGACCGCGTAGTGGTAGAGCATCCGTTGCGCGGCGCTCGCGAGCATGACACCGGGCAAGTCGTTGCCGCGAAATACCGCCGGCTGCTCATAGGCGCCCTGTGCGACGATGACGCCTCGCGCGCGCACTTTCACGAGGCATTCGGGTGATACGAGGGCAACCCAGTGATCCGCGTAGTAGCAAGCGGCATAAGTGCTTGTGAGTAGTCGAATTCGGGGATTGCCTTGGGCGGTCGCAATCAGCGCCTCGGTCTGCTGGGCAAATTGCGTAGCACCACCGCGCGCATACAGACCACTTCCCCCTGCCGATGAATTCTCATCGACGAGGAGCACCGAGGCACCCTGCTCAGCCGCTGCCAATGCCGCGGCCAGTCCGGAAGGCCCCGCACCAATAACGAGAACATCGCAAAACTCGTAGCGCTTCGGTGTGCTTCGATGTGGCGCCCGCAGATCCACCTCACCGAGACCGGTGAGATTGCGGAACATACGCTCCCAGCGCGGAAACCACCGCTTGCTGTGAAACGCCTTGTAGTAGAAACCGACCGGCAGGAACGGCGCCAGCCGGTTGAAAATGGCGAGACGATCGCGGGCAAGGCCGCCGCGAGTGTTGACAGCATTGATATCCCAGTCCGCTGCGACCTGCACGACATCAGCGCGCACGTTGGGGACGCTTCCATCCTCCCGGCGCACCTGCATCAGGGCGTTGACATCGTGACCGGCAGCGCTCAGCAATCCTCGCGGCCGGTGGTATTTGAAGGATCGACCGAGCACCCGCGCGCCGCTCGCCACGAGTGCCGAGCTGATGGTATCGCCGCGATAACCCTGCAGGCGCCTGCCCTCGAATGTGAACTCCACCGTGTTGCCACGGTCGATGCGCTCTCCCTGCACATGTGGCAGGCGGCGGCTCAAGACACCGCCTGCCCTTGCCCGCGCCAGATTGCATAGAGCGAAGTCCTTAGTATCGTATCGGTCGCAGTGTCCCGCTCAGCGATGAACCAAACACCGCTCGGCGTGTGACACCACCACTCCGCTTTCACCGCGGGCAGGGAGTTGTGGTTGAAAACGTAGTCGGCCCAGGCGGCGTCGTCGGCCTTTTCGGGATCGGGCATGGAGCGGACTTCGCCCCCGTACGCGAACTCGCTGATGACCCGCGGACCGTTGATGGGACAAGTCATGAGCTTCATGTCGTGGCCTGATTCCTCAATGCCCCACCGAGGCTGCGCCCTTTTCGCCCGTCAGGGCGTAGCGCGCGAACCGATCGAAGGAGAATCCACGGATGAGCGGATGCGCTTCATTGCTGGCAACCGTGTGGCTCATCGTCTTGCCGCACACGGGGGTCGCCTTGAAGCCCCAGGTGCCCCAGCCGGAATCGACATAGAACCCGCCCACGGGTGTGAGGCCCATGATCGGGGCAAAATCAGGAGTCATGTCGGCCATTCCAGCCCATTGACGGTTGACCTTGACGTCCGACAGAAACGGAAACAGCTCCAGCATATGCCCTGCAAGCGATTCCGCGAAATCGAGGGTCGAGCGCGACGAGTGAAGCTCGTACGGGTCCAGTGATGCACCCATGACCAACTCGCCACGCGCGCTTTGGCTGACGTACACATGCAGCGACGCTGAGACGACGATGGGATCGAGCCAGGGCTTGATCGGCTCCGATACCATCGCCTGCAATGGGTGAACGTAGATGGGCGAGCGCAGCCCGACCATGGCAAGCAGCCGAGGCGTGTGCCCGGCAACCGCGCATAACACTTTGCGCGTAGCGATCCGGCCGCGGTTGGTGATGACGGCCGCCACGCACGGACCGGAACCTCGATCCTCGAGCTCGATGGCAACGACTTCCGTGTGCTGATGAATCTCCGCGCCGCGCCGGTCCGCGCCGCGTCCGTAGCCCCAGGCCACCGCGTCATGCCGGGCAATTGCTCCGGGTGCGTGGTAGAGGGCGCCGAGCACAGGTGCGTGACCCCCGCACGTGATATCCATCATCGGCATCGCCTCACGCACCGCCTGGCTGTCCACGGCCTCGCTTGCGATTCCGTAGTGCTTGTTGACTTCGGCGCGCCAGCGCATCGTGCGCATGGCCGCATCCGTGTGGGCCAGCGTGAAGTGGCCCCGGGTGGAGTAGAACAGGTTGAGGTCGAAATCCTGGGAGAGATCCCGCCACAGCCGCAGGCTCTCGTCGTAGAACTGCACTCCCTCGGGTGTCAGGTAGTTGGAGCGGATGATCGTCGTGTTGCGGCCCGTATTGCCGCTGCCCAGGTAGCTCTTCTCCAGGACCGCAATGTCGCGGATCCCGTGGTCGCGGGCGAGATAGTAGGCGGCCGCCAGCCCGTGGCCGCCGCCGCCGATGATCACGATGTCGTAACTCGACTTCAGACGGTCGTGGCGCGCAAACATCCGCGGCTCTGGATGCTGACGCGAAAGCGCAAATTTGAGGAGGCGTGCGGGCATCGGCGATGGGTTGGACGCGAGCTGCTGCCGTATTGGACCACTTGTTTTACTGTCACGCAAGAAGATTGCGTCTGGGGAATTTTAATCGCGGCCTGGCAACCCAGTGAAAGGCACTCCCGCGTAAACTGCGCGACCGAGCCTTGAGGAGAAGAAGCCAGTGTCGAACCGAGCCCGCACCAGCGCACGCCGCAAACCCGTAGCCGCGCCAAGTCCGCCCAGCGAGCCCGCCCAGGCGTACGACTTTGCTGTGAGCATCGGCCAGGTCGCTCGCAGGATCCGCGAAGAGCTCGGCCTCACGCTCGCCAACGTCGCCCAGGAAGCCCGGATCAGCCCCGGGATGTTGAGTCGGCTCGAGACGGGACAAGTCAGCCCCAGTCTCGAAACGATTGTGGCGCTCTCGCGGGCCCTGGGGGTTCGCCCCGCGCTACTCTTGCAAGAAGTGGGCGAAAGCGGCGATGGCGCGCAGCATGTACCCCATGGCCACGGCCTGGAGGTGGTGCGGCGGGGCACCAAACGCGGACATACCTATCACCTGCTTGCGGCCCAGCGCGGGCCGCACAAAGTATTCGAGCCGTTCCTCGTCACGCTGACAGACAAGAGCGAGGTGTTCCCTGGCTTCCAGCACGCCGGAACCGAGTTCATCTACATCCTGTCCGGTGAAATCCGCTACCGGCATGGCGGGGAAAGCTTTTTGCTCAAGGAGGGCGACTCTCTCACCTTCCGTGGCGACGTCGCGCACGGCCCGGAGCGGCTGGTCAAGGTGCCGATCCGCATGTTGTCGATCATCATCTACGGCGGGCAGACCCCGGAATAAAGCCGACGGTGCGCCCGATGCGCACCGAAATGCAGCAGGGCCGCACCGCCAGTGCGCGTCCGAGTGTGGCCTCAACTCCTGCAACAGTCGCGAACGGCACCCTCCGGATGCGCAGGGCCACAGCTTTTCCGCCGGCACTTCTTTGTCGCAGCGCGGCACGCTTGTATGCTGGCAAGGATCTCGCATATCTGCGCGCGGCATACCCATAAGAATCCGTCTGCAGGCGAGACCGGTCGACGTCGCCGGCATCGCTGCGCAACCGAAGAGGACTTGTGACCATGACTGATACGGCAGCCGCAACTTCAGTGACTCAGGGCACCCCGGCGCCGGGCGATGCGGCGCATACAGCCCTCGATGCGGATGCCGCTCAGCTGCGGGCGCTCGGCTACACCTCCAAGTTCGATCGGTCTATGACGGAGTTGGAGAACTTCTCACTGGGGTTCACCTACCTTTCACCCGTAGTCGGCGTGTATAGCTTGTTCGCCTTTGCGCTTGCCGCAGGCGGCCCGCCGATGTTCTGGTGGTACCTGCTCGTCGGTATCGGCCAGATGTTCGTATGCCTGGTATTCGGCGAAGTGGTCTCACAGTTTCCCATCTCCGGCGGGTTGTATCCCTGGGCGCGACGCCTCGTGGGCAAACGTTGGGCGTGGATGGCCGGCTGGGTTTACCTCTGGGCCCTGCTCGTCTCGATAGCCGCGGTTGCGACCGGCGGGGCTCCATTCGTCGCGCAGCTCCTGGGCTTTACCCCTGGACCTGCGATCACGACCGGTATTGCTCTGGGCATGATCGCCATAGCCACCGTTCTCAACGTGAGCGGCACACGCCTGCTCGCGCGCGTTGCCATGTTTGGTTTCATTTGCGAGCTGATCGGAGCCATCGCGGTCGGTGGTTACCTGCTGCTGTTTGCGCGCCACCACCCGTTCTCTGTGCTCTTCGACACCGTCGGCATCCGCACTGGCGGCAGCTACTTGCCCGCGTTTCTCGCCTCGGCGCTCGCGGCTATGTTCTGCTACTACGGCTTCGAGGCGTGTGGCGACGTAGCGGAAGAAACTCCAGATGCGAGCCGCATGATTCCAAGGGCAATGCGCATGACGATCTATGTCGGCGGCGCCGCGGCGATGTTGGTGTGCCTTGCTCTCATCCTCGCCGTGCCTGACATGAACGCAATCATTTCCGGGAAAGACACGGACCCGGTGGCAACGATTCTGCGCGGTGCCATGGGGGACGTTGGTTTTCGCGCAGTGCTGGCTGTCGTCCTGGTGTCCTTCGTCTCGTGCGCGTTGAGCATGCAGGCCGCCGCGAGCCGCTTACTGTTCGCCTACGCGCGCGATGAGATGATCGCCGGCAGCAAGCTGCTCAGTCGTATCTCACCGCACACACACGTTCCGGTGGCGGCGCTGCTCCTGGCCGGGCTCGTGCCGGGGCTGATTGCGATGTGCGGCCTTTGGCTGCAGAACGCGGTCAGCACCATCATCAGTTTCGCCTCGGCGGGAATCTACATGGCGTTCCAGATGTTGGTGTTAGGCGCGCTGATCGCGAGATGGAGAGGTTGGGTACCGGCCGGCCCCTTCACACTGGGCCGCTGGGGATGGCCGGTAAACATCATCGCCCTCGGCTACGGCGTCAGTGCAATAGTGGACATGGTTTGGCCGCGCAGCCCGCAAGACCCGTGGTACAGCAACTACGGAATGATCGTCACAGCAGCCGGGGTGCTGCTGCTGGGGATCATCTACATGCTGGGTGCGCGACCGTATGATCATGGTCAAGCGCCGGCCGGCGACGCGCATCTGTTGAGGCGCTGAAGCCGCAAGGTGCCAGGATCAAACGATCTCAAACAGGCCAGCAGCACCCTGCCCGCCGCCTATACACATCGTTACGACAGCATACTTCACGCCGCGCCGCCGACCTTCTATCAGCGCGTGTCCTACCAAGCGAGCACCGCTGACTCCGTAAGGATGTCCAACGGCGATCGCGCCACCGTTGACGTTGAGCCTGTCCATCGGAATGCCCAGGCGGTCCGCGCAGTACAACACTTGCACGGCGAACGCTTCGTTCAGCTCCCACAGGCCGATATCGTCGACCGTGAGACCAGCTCGCTTCAGGAGCTTCGGGACCGCAAACACAGGCCCAATCCCCATCTCCTCGGGCTCACACCCGGCGACTGCAAATCCCCGGAAGACTCCCAGAGGCTGCAGTCCGCGGCGCTCGGCGAACTTGGAGTCCACAACTACAGCGGCGGATGCCCCGTCTGAGAATTGACTTGCGTTGCCAGCGGCGATGACCCCACCCGGCACCGCCGGCCGGATCTTCGAAACACCTTCGTAGGTCGTGTCCGGACGGATGCCCTCATCGGTGCTCAATGTAACCTCGGCAGTGTGCAGCCGCCCACTATCCCGGTCGGCGACCCCCGCCAGCACCTTGATCGGAACGATCTCGTCGTTGAATTTCCCGGCCGCTGCCGCAGCGGCCGCCCGGCGCTGACTCTCCGCGCCGTAGTGATCCTGACGCTCGCGGGAGATCTGGTAGTGCTTGGCGACCTGCTCGGCCGTCTGCAACATGCTCCAGTAGATGCCGGGCTTGTTCGCCAGTAACCATCCTTCTGTGAACATGTGCATGTTCATCTGGTTCTGTACGCAGGAGATGCTCTCTACGCCTCCGGCGACGTACACCTCCCCCTCACCCGCAATGATTCGCTGTGCGGCCATCGCGATCGCCTGCAAGCCGGAGGAGCAGAAACGGTTGACTGTAACGCCCGGCACGCTCACGGGGAACCCGGCCCGGAGGGCGATCTGCCGCGCGATGTTCCCACCAGTGGCACCTTCCGGATTGGCGCAACCCATCAGCACATCCTCGACCTCACCAGGCTCCACCCTGGCTCGCGCGGCCGCGTGACTCACCACGTGACCACCCATCGTGGCCCCGTGAGTCATGTTGAGCGCGCCCTTCCAGCTTTTCGCAAGTCCAGTGCGTGCGGTAGAGACAATCACAGCTTCAGTCATGACTTACTCCGGGCGATGGCTTCGACAGTACTAACACGCGGCACACGTTCATTCGTTGAACATCCCGCCAGTTTCGGCCAGCCGGACCAACAGCGATGCCGGCTCCCACGCCTGACCTTGGTATCCATAGTCGGTACCAGCGCGCGCCGCGTAGCCGCGGATGGCCCGCAGGACGTTGTACGGGCCGACCGTGTCGGCATACAACATGGGACCGCCACGCCACAGCGGGAAGCCATAGCCGTTGAGATAGACAATGTCGATGTCGGATGCGCGGGCGGCTATGCCCTCCTCCAGAATCTTCGCTCCCTCGTTGGCCAGGGCATACACCAGGCGTCCGACGATCTCCTCATCCGAGATCGCACGCCGGGCAACTTTCAGCGTGCGTGAATGCTCGAGGATCAGCTCCTCGACCTTTTTCGACGGGTACGCAGTGCGGTCGCCGGGCTTGTAGTCGTACCAGCCGGCGCCCGTCTTCTGGCCGAAACGGCCCTGCTCGCACAGCAGATCGGCGGTCTTGGAGTATTTGACCTCGGGCCGCTCAACATAGTGGCGCTTGCGGATCGCCCAGCTGATGTCGTTGCCCGCCAGATCGCTCATGCGGAACGGACCCATGGCGAATCCGAACGCTTCGCTGGCGCGATCTACCTGCTGGGGTAATGCGCCTTCGTCGAGCAGAAAGCCCGCCTGGCGCACGTACTGCCCGACCATGCGGTTGCCGATGAAACCGTCGCACACTCCGGCTACCACGGCGGTCTTGCCGATCTTCGCGGACAGGCCCATGACCGTCACCATCACATCCTTGCCAGTCTTCGCCCCGCGCACGACTTCCAACAGCTTCATCACGTTCGCCGGGCTGAAGAAATGCAGGCCCACGACATCCTGTGGGCGTTGCGTGCAGGCGGCAATGCGGTTGAGATCCAGTGTCGAGGTGTTGGTAGCCAGAATCGCGCCAGCCTTGGCGACGGCATCGAGCTTCCTGAACACGCTCTCCTTGACGCCGTAGTCCTCGAACACGGCTTCAATCACCAGGTCGGCGTCACGGACATCGTCATAAGACAGAGTCGGGCGTAGCAGACCCATGCGCTGTTCGAGCTGTTCCGGCGTCAACTTGCCCCTTTTGACCGTGTTGCCGTAGTTCTTGCGAATCGTCTCCACGCCGCGATCGAGCGCCTCGCGTTGCGCTTCAACCAGCGTGACCGGGATGCCGGCGTTGAGGAAATTCATCGTGATACCGCCGCCCATGGTGCCAGCGCCAATCACCGCCGCGGAACGGGCTGCACGCGGCTGGATTTCGGGGCCGACGTCGGGGATCTTGGCCGCCGCCCGCTCGCCGAAGAATGCATGGCGCAACGCTTTGGACTCGGGTGTCTGCAGTAATGCGAGAAATGTTTCGTGCTCGAGCCGCAAACCCTCTGCGAACGGCTTCTTGACCGCCGCTTCGATGGCATCGACGCACTTGAGCGGCGCTGGGAAGTTCCTGGAGGCCACCGCGACGGCACTGCGCGCAAACCCGATGAAGCCCTCGGCGTTCGGGTGCTCTATTTTCCAGTCTCGCACCTTCGGATGCGGACCGGCGCGTGTGCCAACGTCGCGCGCAAAAGCAATCGCCGCTGTGAGCAGATCGCCCTCGAGGATCCGATCGAACAGTCGGGTTCCCGCCAACTCTTCGGATTTGACCACTGCGCCCGAGACGATCATGTTCAGCGCGATCTCGAGTCCCACTGCGCGCGGCAGGCGTTGAGTACCGCCGGCGCCGGGCAAAACACCGATCTTCACTTCCGGAAGCCCGACCTGCGCACCGGGTGCAGCGACGCGATAGTGTGCGGCTAGAGCCATCTCCACGGCTCCTCCCAGTGCCAGCGAATGAATGGCGGCCACGACTGGTTTCGCGCTGCTCTCGATGACCTCCAACATCGTCCAAAGCGTAGGTGCCTGCACGGCCTTGGGGGTGTTGAATTCGCGAATATCGGCGCCGGCCGAAAAGGCGCGCCCCACGCCCGTGATCACGATTGCGGTAACGGCGGGGTCCTTCTGGGCACGATCGATCGCCTCCACGATGCCCGTTCGCGTCGCGAGGTCCAGCCCATTCACGGGCGGGTTGTCCAGACTGACGATGGCCACGCCATCGCGGGTTTCATATCGGACGGTCATTGCGGGTCCATCCTCAGGTGGCTGCGAAACTGGTCCGCGCTGCACCATGGTGCATTACAGGTCCACCATGGTGCATCACAACAGTGACTTGCGTCCAGCCGGCGCCCAGTCGGGATCAGGGAGTACGCCGCTCGATCTGCTTGGCCAGCTCCGCGAGGTCAGTGTCCTCCTGAATGGAGATCTCTATCTGGCCTTCGCCCTGGGGGGGCGTAGCGGCCGGGCGCTGCCGCACGGTTGATTTCGGGACGGCGGGTCTCGGGGTGCCCAAGTTCTGCCGTCTCGGTGCCGCAACAGGCGTTGCCGACTCACTTTCTTCCCCGACGATCACGGAGGATGGCGGGCGCGCCCAATCTTTCTTCTGCTCAATCCAGCGTTGGTACCGGTCGAACGTCCACATTCCGTCCTCCCCGCCCGCCTGAATCACATTCGCAATCTGACTGAGCTGTCCTGAGCGAATCGTTCCTTTCGCCGCAATGTTTGACAACAGCACTTCGCAACGTGGAACGCGCAATTGGTGCGACTTGAGAAAATCCAAACGCTGACAGACCACACCGACCAGGCAGTCGGCGAGCTGGGCACGGATGCTGCCCTGTATTTCCGCAGGAAAGGACATGCAGATCCGGCTCAGTGTCTCGATGCAGGTGGCAGAGTGCAAGGTCGCGAGCACCAGGTGCCCGGTCTCTGCGGCATTCAATGTCAGCCGGATCACCTCCGGGGTACGCATCTCGCCGATTACGAGCACATCGGGATTTTCGCGCAGCGCGTCGACGATGGCCTGTTCGAAGGTCGGTGAGTGGGTGGGAATTTCCCGCTGACGGATCAGAGAGCGGCGATTCGAAAAAACATACTCCAGGGGGCTTTCCAGCGTGATGATGTGGCGCGCACGCGAGATGTTGATTTCCTCGATCAGCGCGGCGAGCGTCGTGGACTTTCCCGACCCGGTTGGACCCGATACTACAACCAGGCCGCTGGTCGCTTCGGTGAGCCTGCTCAAGTCCGGGTGAAGATTACACGCGCGTACCCCGCTCACGGAGGGTGTCAGTAGTCGTGCGGCAATCGCGACTCCCCGAATGGTCCGGTACACATTGATCCGGCAACGGATACCGCCGACTGCCATTGAAA
>JAQGOF010000240.1 GCA_028293745.1 Gammaproteobacteria bacterium
TGGGCCGAACTTGCTCTGGACGCATCCTGATTTGGGCGATACCGGGCTCGTGAAAGCCAATCCAGCTCGACTAATGGGTGGGATCGGCGGCGATCGGCTGTGGTTTTCTCCGGAGCTGCGCTATCACTGGGTTGGTAAGCCGGACTGGCATGGACTGGGTAACTACAAAGTTCCCGCCGATACCGATCCGGGTCACTATAGATTTGTCGACTCGGAGCCGGGCGTCGTGGCGTTGGAGGCCACGGGACGACTTCCGGTGCAGGGCAGCGACCAGTACCTCGCTTTCTCCGTGGAGCGCAAGATCCGCATGGCGCAACCGCCGCTATCGCTCGATGATCCTCTGATGCGTAGCGTTCGGTATGTAGGAATCGAGGCCGTCCACGAGCTGACAATTCAGGAGGAGACGCGGACCGGTGAAATTGATCTATGGCACCTGCTGCAGACGCCGGTGGGCTCTATCTTGATCGTGTCGCTGCGCCCGGGGTACAAGACGCAGCCCCTCTCCTACGGCCTGCCAGGCGCATGGCAGACAACCCCCAACAGTGTGATTTGGCGTATTGAGGGCAACACAAACGCCAAAATAGGAATCGCCGCAGAAGCGCTCACGGGCCGCTCGGCCATCGTGCGGCGGCTGTCATCCAAACAGTGGTGCCTGCTGGTACGCCAATTTCCGGTGGACGTGTCGGCCCGGTACGGGGATCACCCTGAGGGTGTTCCGCGCGACGATCAAGTATTCCAGGCATGGGACGGCCTGGGCTTCGGTGAGATGGAATTTCACAGCCCGGTGCTGGATGCCGAACGAGGTCCACGAAATCTGCGGGAGAAGGATCAGATATGGGCCTTCGGCGGTTCTGCGCAGACGATCTCGGCTCTTGCAGACACTCTTTTGCATGTCGATATCCGATCTCTGCTATCTCAGGAGAGACCCTGATGAGCCGAATTGCCAAGATCGAAACGTTCCGCGTACCGCCTCGCTGGTTGTTCGTTCGTGTTGAGACGCACGATGGCGCGGTCGGTTGGGGTGAAGGCAGTCTGGAAGGGCATGCCGAGGCGGTGGAAGGCGCGTTTGCCTCCCTCCAGGATCGCTTCATTGGTGCGGACCCCGCTCAGATCGAAGACGTCTGGCAAACCGCTTACCGTCTCGGTTTCTACCGCGGCGGGCCGGTGTTGATGTCGGCCTTATCCGGACTGGATCAGGCACTGTGGGACCTCAAGGGCAAGGCATTGGGTGTGCCCGTGTGGCAGTTGCTCGGCGGACGGGTGCGTGACCGCATTTCCGTGTATGCCTGGATTGGAGGCGACTCGCCCGGCGAAGTGCTCGAGGCAGCACAGGGGAGGCTTGCGCAGGGATTTCGGGCCGTGAAGATGAATGGCACGCCATCGCTCGGGTGGCTGGACAGTCCGAAGGAGCTGGAGGCCGTTCTACGGCGGGTGGAGAGTGTTCGCAGCCTCGGACTGGATGTGGGTGTTGACTTTCATGGGCGCGTTCATAAGCCGATGGCGAAGCAGCTCGCGAGAGCGCTCGAGCCTCTGAAGCCGCTGTTCATTGAAGAACCGCTTCTGTCGGAACATCCTGAAGCAATTCGGCAGTTGTCGAGGCTCACCTCCCTTCCGATTGCGCTCGGCGAGCGTCTTTACAGCCGGTGGGACTTCAAGCCGTTCTTCGAATCCGCGGCCGTGGACATCATCCAGCCGGATCTTTCGCATGCCGGCGGCCTGTCTGAATGCCGGCGGATCGCGGCGGCCGCGGAGACCTATGATGTCGCCGTCGCGCCGCACTGTCCGCTCGGACCGATCGCGCTGGCGGCCTGTATGCAGCTGGCTCTGCTGGCGCCCAATTTCGTGATACAGGAAATGTCCTTGGGGATTCATTACAACACCCGGGAGCACGATCTGTTGACTTATCTCAAAAACCCTGACGTGTTCAGGGTGCAAGAAGGCATGGTCGAGGCGCTCGAGGGTGACGGTCTCGGCGTCGAGATTGACGAAGCGCGCGTACGCGAAGCCGCGCGGACGCCTCATGCGTGGCGTAATCCGGTGTTGCGCGGACCCGACGGCAGCGTTCGCGAATGGTAGCTTTGATCACCAGTCGCTGGCACGCGTGGTATTGATGTGAAAGCTCAATGGACACAACCACGAGAGGTGTTGGATTTTGTCGCCTTCTTGAAATCCCGCCTACAGCGCAACAAGTCTGCCCAACAAGATGTGAGCGCATTCGATCGCTTCGGAGCGGTTTACGAAGGGCATTCAACCGCGACGAGCTGTATGACCGCAAAGTCCTTCGTTGACACCAACGTTGCTGAAGCGGACGACTCGGTGATCGCACCTGACCGATGCGGGCCAACGCCTCATTCGGCGTGTTGCATATGGCGCGGTTGCTTACCGTGTACCGTGCACGCTACCCCGAACTGCAGTTAGAGGTGTGGCGACGGATCGAATGGTCAACCTCGTGGAGGACGGTGTTGATCTGGGGAGGGGTGTTGCATCGCGAAGCGCCCCACAGAGGCCCCACGATAGGAGCGGAAGAACGCCGGTCGCTCCTGGACCAAATGCCTAGTTCCCGGTTTGCGTTCCCGTTATGAAGGTGGCGACATCCTCGTGGAATTGACGCAATGTCTCTTCATTGACGTAGACCAAGTGTCCGCTCGCGTATTGGCGATAGCTGATGTTCGCCTGCAGACTCTGCGGGATCGGATGCATCGATGCGCTCGTCATACATTGCCGCGACCATGAGCCAGTTCAGCAGCGCTGCGGCATGACCCAGCCGCTGACGCTCACGTTCGATAGCCCGGACGAGACGTGGTAGCAAGGTTATTCTTGTCAAGACCACCGGGCCTCTACTGCTCACGAAAGTGGGTACGATGCTGGGCGCTTCTTGCTGGTGCGGGCATCGCCCAGGTGAAGTTACTCGGTGCCCAAGATCTGATTGACCAGGGCCGTCTGCTCGATCTGTTTCCAAACAGGCCGGATGAGAAGTTTCCGCCGTACGCCCTTTTACCCGTCGCGCCATTTGCCGGCAGGAACGTGCGTACCTGCATCGAATTTTGTGCTCGCCATCATGGCGCAAAACACAAACATCGTCGTGGCAGGAGGGACTGAAGCCGGAACTCATACTGCGTCCGGTTTTAACAGCTCTTAACGGAAGATTGGGCCGTCTGCGTGCACGATGTGCCGAGGACTTTCCATTGCCCCCGAGGCAAAAGTCACTGCGCAATGCGAAAGTCGAGCGCGATCCGAGCCTCGCGAGGACATCATGACGTACGGACAGGGCATCCCGGCCAGATTTCAGGATGAAACGCGGATGCGGTTCGGACAGTGGGATCAGCCAGTTTGATTTCAGCAACCGGGCGCCCGCACGTGGCGCTGGGTTGCGGTGTTCTCAACCCATTGGTCAACGCCAAAGTCGTCCCGGAACCGTCTTCGCGGCATCGCCGTGGAGAGTTGCATGCCGTGCGCGCCGAACCAGTGCTTGGTGGGCTGCATCATGAATAGTCCGTCGCGGATGCCTGCGCGCGACAGTGTTGCGGACAAAGGGGGGCGTGCCAGGAACAACAACGCGCGTGTTCGCCGTTGCGCGCGGCAGATCTGCCGATTATTTTTCTCCTCAGTGGCGAATCTCTTTCTGGCAGATCACGATTCGCAACCGAATTGCAGTTCATGAAGAGCGAGGTTAACAGTCATGCGTACGAACGGAATCATCGCCGTGTTAGGTATCCTAGCGATTGTTCTCGGAGCCACAATCGTTTCCGATGCCGCGGCGGCGGAAACCGAACGGGAAGGTGCGCCGCCGGTCTACAACCCCTACCCGCCTGGCATTCTTCCGTCCGATTTGAATTCAGAAGTCGCCAGGGTGCTGCGGGAGGTGCAAGTCATCGAGGACAGGGCGCTCGCACAGATGCGCGCCTTGCCCCCTGTGACTCGAACCGGGCAGCCGCCTACACTGCAAAACACCGGTACTGCCGCGATCGAACTGCTCGGAGAGCTCATGAATTTCGACAAGAACATCTCGCCGAACAGAAATGAAGCCTGCGCGTCCTGCCACATGCCATACGTCGGCTTTAGTGGACCGATCCCGTCG
>JAQGOF010000247.1 GCA_028293745.1 Gammaproteobacteria bacterium
GCTGCTCACATTGACAGTAGGGGGCTACTTCCTCGTCAATTTCGCCGTGAGCACGGTACTTCCGCCATTCCCCGGGCCGTGGGTTGCGCACCTTTGCGTCGATGTAGTGTTCATGCTCGTCTGGTACGCGCTGCTGCTCAATCTCGTACGGCGGCCCGAGCGCTTTCTGCAGACAACCACTGCGGTATACGGATTTCAGGCGGTTCTTTCCCCCTTGTTGGTCGCTGCAGTCTGGTTGACGCGCCGTTTCGACCAGGACTCCGTCTGGCAGTTTCCTGCGACATTGTTGAGCCTTGCGTTGCTCATCTGGATCATTGCGGCCAACAGCCATATCGTGAAGGCAGCTCTCGAGTGGTCCATGCCACCAAGCGTTGCGCTCGTGATATTACAGACGTTGGCGGGCAACCTGCTGGTGCTGGCCTTGTTTCCAATCTCAACCCCTTAAGCTGAACGATGCACGTCCACATACTCGGAATCTGCGGCACATTCATGGGCGGCATCGCCGCCATTGCCCGGGCAGCCGGTCATCGGGTGACCGGCTCGGATCGCAACGTCTATCCGCCGATGAGCACACAGCTCGAAGCGATGGGCATCGATGTGATCCAGGGCTTCGAGGCCGCCCAACTCGATCCGGCTCCCGACGTCGTGGTGGTCGGCAACGTGATGACACGGGGTCAGCCGGTTATCGAAGCCATCCTGGAAATGGGCATTCCCTACGCGTCGGGTCCCGAGTGGTTGTCCCGCGAGGTTTTAAAGGACCGCTGGGTTCTGGCAGTCGCGGGCACACACGGCAAGACGACGACGTCATCTCTGCTCGCGTGGATTCTCGAGGACGCGGGTCTCGCGCCCGGATTCCTCATCGGCGGTGTGCCTGCCAACTTCGACACCAGTGCGCGACTGGGCGGCGAGCCGTTCTTCGTAATTGAGGCCGACGAGTACGACACGGCGTTTTTCGACAAGCGCGCGAAGTTCGTGCACTACCGGCCGCGCACGGTGATCCTCAACAACCTCGAATATGACCACGCGGACATCTATCCCGATGTCGAATCGATCCAGCGCCAGTTTCACCACCTGGTGCGGATAGTTCCGGGCAGCGGCCGGATTGTCTGGAATGCTTCTGATGCGCGGCTCGAACAGACTCTCGCGATGGGGTGTTGGACCCCGTGTGAAGGATTTGCGCGCTCAGAGGCTGGAGCGCCGGATGCGTTGTGGACCGCGCGCCCGACGGGCAGGCTGGATGTCCGCCCAACGGGTGGCTTAGACGTCCGCCCAACGGGCGGCTTAGACGATTTCTCCCAGTTTGAAGTGCTCGAGGGCGGGCAGCCGCGGGGTATCGTCCGATGGCAGCTCATTGGTGCTCACAACATGGAAAATGCGCTCGCAGCCATTGCTGCGGCACGCCATGCAGGGGTTACGGTCGAGCACGCCATTGAGGCCCTCGGATCGTTCGAGGGGATCGCCCGGAGAATGCAATTGCGGGGCGAAGTGAATGGCGTTCGAGTGTATGATGATTTCGCACATCATCCGACGGCGATTGCTACGACCGTGGATGGGCTGCGTCGGCGCGTTGGCAGTGCGCGGATCATCGCGGTGTTGGAGCCGCGGTCCAATACCATGAAAATGGGGGTTCATCAGAACACGCTTGGCCCTTCGCTCCTGGGAGCGGACGAGGTGTGGCTGTTCACGCCTCCTGACCTGGGTTGGGATGCGGGGCCTATCGTTGCCTCCTTGGGTAGGCGCGGGCATGCGAGCCGCGACATTGCGGCGCTGGCCTCTGAGCTTGCGAAGTCCGCCAAGGCGGGTGATCACGTGTTGATCATGAGCAATGGTGGGTTCGGGGGACTGCACGGGAAGCTGCTGGCGGAACTGGAACGTAAAAAATCGGCTTGAGGGGCAAAGTGGGCCTGTGACACCGCTCTTTCCGCTCAATACAGTGTTGTTTCCGGGCGGGCCGCTGCCGCTGCGGATCTTCGAGGCGCGCTACGTCGACATGGTGCGACATTGCATGCGGGCACATTGTCCGTTCGGCGTCGTCCTGATTCGGGCCGGATCGGAAGTAGGGGCTGCTGGGGCCGGCGAGATGAGCGCGATTGGTACAACGGCGCGGATCGTTGATTTCAACGCCCTGCCGGATGGCTTACTTGGAATCACCTGCATCGGTGAGCGCAAGTTCTCCGTTTCCAAGCACTGGCAGCAGGATGACGGGCTGCATATGGGTGAGATTGAGCTGGCGCCTGCGGAAGAGCCGACCGATCTTCCCGGCGAGTATCACCACCTTGGGCAGTTGCTGCGTAAGGTGCTGCCGGAGCTCGGCGAGCTGTACTGCAACGTGCCCAAACACTTCTCGGATGCTGCGTGGGTGGGTTGCCGGCTGGCGGAGATCCTGCCGATTGCGCTCTGCGAAAAACAATATTGCCTGGAGCTCGACGATCCCGTCGCGCGGCTGGCCAGGCTGAATCCGCTGATCCGCAAGGCGGATGATGAGCAGGATTGACTTCCGGGGCGCTCAGGCAGTGCGTCTGGCGTAGAAGCGAATGACCAGCACCCCCGTCAAAATCGTCCAGGCCATTACCAGCCATCCGACGAAGCCGTCGAACTGACTCAACAGGAAGCTCAGGGGCTGGTCGCGTACGGGTTTCGTCAACTCGTGCGTGAATAGCATGACCCAGACCCAGCCGGCGTGCAGGCCTATGCACGCCGCGATGTTACCCGTCCTGGCTCGAATGATTGCCAGCAACAATCCCACCGTGAACAGGCACAGAAACGCGTCAGCCATCGCCAATGGCGTCGAGAACCAGTGTAGCGTTCCGGCGACCAGATCGATGCCGCTGTGTGACGTCACCTGATCCGGCGCGATGTGGTAGCTGGCGAGGAAGTGGACGGCGGAGTAGATCACGGAGGTCAGGAGAATCGCCGTACGCGTGCCGGATTCCCGGGCGATGGCGGTGAACATCACCCCCCGCAGCATGGTCTCCTCGATGAACCCGACCGCCAGCCCGCTCAGGAGGCGATTGAAGAAGATTTTTGTGAGTTCCCCGGCGGTGACCGTTGACGCTTGGCTCCAGTCCAATAGCCCCAACGCTGTCATGATGGCCACGATGATCAGCATCCCGACCACCCCTATGCCCAGCGCGATCAACATCTCGCGGATGAAAAGAGGGCGGGGCAGTCCGTAGCCGAGACTCTGCTTGTCCGAGAGCCCGACCCGGCGTGCGACCAGGGTGAAGCCGATGGCCAGGGCGAGCATTCCGATTCGCTCGCCCATGCGATGGAACGGGAAGTCGAAGTGAGGATGCAACAGCAGCCACGCCGGGTAGGAGAACACGGCGATCGAGGCCAGTGCAGCGAGCATCAAGCCGAAGAACAATGTGAATGCGCGCATCAGCGGCGTCTCCGGAAGCATGTGCCAAAATGCCGTGAACAATAATGCCGCAAACACGCAGGCTGTTTGCCTATCTCGTCGGGGCGCAGTGCCCTGACAATGCCATTGCAGTCAATCACCGCAGTCAATCACCATGGATGGGTTTGGTCATGCAAGAACAACGGGCACGGAAGATACTTCAGGCTCTCGTTCAGGGAGTGGATCCGACGACGGGCGTGGAGCTGGAGGCCGGGACGGTGCTGCAGCGAGCTGATGTGTTGCGCGCGTTACTGGCTGGCGTCACGGCACTCGAACAGGTTTCAGCGCGTGCACAGCGACGCGCACAGCTGCCGGACAATGTTGGACGACCCTGGTCGGCTGATGAGGAGCGAGGGCTCGTGACGGCGTTCCAGTCGGGCGATGCGCTGTCGGACATCGCCGCGAAACACGGGCGCACGCTGCGGGCGATCGAGGCGCGTCTCGAGCGCCTGGGGCTTCTCACGGCGGAGCAGCGGACCACCAACAACAGCTTCACGGGAGCCCCAACATCGCGCGCCAGCGATTCGCAACCACCGTAAGATGGAAGCGAGGATCCGGACCGGCCGCTGGCCGGCCTCCGGAGCGCCACGCGCGGATGCGCTCGACATAGGCATCGAACAGTCCCAGCTGGTCGGCGAGCCTTGCAGGTCCGCTGCGCCAGCTTGGAGAGAAGCTGTGGAATGTCGTCTCGTACGCTCTTTGCGCGAACGTGACAGGCAGCACCTGCTGTGGGTCGCCGACGATCTCGGCCGCTGCGCCGCAGTCGCAGGTGAGGACGGGCGTGCCCACGGCCTTGGATTCGGCAAACACCAGGCCGAATGTTTCAGGTATCACGAAGTTCGGAAAGAACGTGCACAGCGCTGAGCGTACTTCCTTGTGAATGCGATCCTGAGGCTGGGGGCCGAGATACTCGACGCCCTCGACGGCCGCCCAATTGCGGGTCTTGTAGCCCGGGTTGCCCACTTGCAAACGAAGATCTGGCATCCGTCTGCGTAGCGCACGAAATGCATCGAGGCTGAAGGCCAAACCTTTGTTAGGCGACGAGAAGAAGACCAGCTTGCGCTCGTCGAATCCCGAGCCGTCGGGGACCAGGTCGTCGGCGACAGGGTTGTAGATGGTCAGCGCATGCACGCGGTCATGGACGCCGATCTTCACCAAGGTTGCCTCGACACCGTGCCGCTGTGTGTCCGAGACGCAGATGACGGTGACCGCAAGCTCACGAAGATCCTGCGCGGTAGATGCGAGTCGGCGGCCGCGCTTCGAGCCGGGGTAAATCCGATCGTGCACCCACAGGTATACCTTTGCGTTGGGATAAAGTTCACGAACTCGTGGAAGAGCTCGCGAGTCGCGAGCCAGGACGACGTGCTCGATACCGGCGACTTTGCCCGGCGGAAGATAGGGGCCGTAGGCTTCGGTGCGGTTGTGCTGCATCACGAACGCGCCGAGTGCGTCCGCAATTCGGGTGACACAGGCCTCAGTTCCGCCAGTGGCTTCCTGGCGCAATGTACGAGTGTCGTACGGGCGGAGGCACGACGGGTCGAAGAACAACACAGAACTCATTGAGGCTATTGTAACATTTGGCTGAAAGTCGCCTGCGGCGCTTTCAGCGGACATCGGGCTCGCCCGCCGGCAAAAGGCGCGACTTTTGCCGGCTGCGCTGTGGAGGTACGGGTGACGATGGATCGAGGTCGACTGTCCGCGTGCATTATCACTTACAACGAGGCAGACCGGATCGAGGCCTGCCTGCGCTCCGTAAGTTTCTGCGATGAGGTCGTGGTCGTTGATTCGCATTCGACCGATTCGACCCGCGAGATCGCCAGCTCGCTGGGTGCGCGCGTCATTGAGCGAGACTGGCCTGGTTACCGGTCTCAGAAGCAATTCGCAGTGGAAAGTGCAGGTGGCGACTGGGTGCTTTGCCTGGACGCCGACGAGCGGGTTTCCCCTGAGTTGAGCCGTGAGATCGAGGCGCTGCGTGCACGTGGATTTGCGGATTGCGCCGGTTGGTTGGTGCCGCGGATTACTGATTACTTCGGGCGGTTCCTTCGCCATGGCAACGCCTACCCGGACCGTCTGATACGGCTGTTCGATCGCCGTCGCGGTGGGTGGATTGGAGACGAGATCCACGAGAACACGCGGGTGACAGGACGCGTGGGTCGGCTACGCGGGCACCTCGAGCATTTCTCCTATCGGAGCCTGACCGATCATCACAAACGGATGGCGCACTATGCCGACCTGATGGCGCACGCTTTGTATGCACGCGGTAAGCGGTGCGGGTTGCTGAAAGTGATGGTGAATCCGCAGTGGCGATTTGTGCGGGGGTACTTCATTCGGCTTGGGTTTTTGGACGGATGGCGAGGGCTGGTGTTCGCGCTGGTGGAGGCCAACTACGTGCGTCGCAAGTACCTCGGGTTGTACATGCTGAGCAAGGGGCTGGCGCCGTAGCAGCAGCGACGGCTGCGGGGCTAGTTCAGCGACTCGGCTTTGTACCCGTCGCGGCGCATGAGATCGAGCAGCCCGCCGTCGCCGACCAGGTGCAGGGCGCCGACCACGACGAAGTAGTCCTGGTTGCCATGCAGGAGCTTCTCGATCTGTGGCACCCAGCGCTTGTTCCGGTCGGTCACGAGCAGGCGATACAGCGCGGGAAAGGACTTGTACTCGT
The DNA here is from genome assembly GCA_028293745.1 of Gammaproteobacteria bacterium. GTDB lineage: Bacteria > Pseudomonadota > Gammaproteobacteria > Steroidobacterales > Steroidobacteraceae > 13-2-20CM-66-19. Next base: position 6,060 of record JAQGOF010000247.1, read on the forward strand.
CGCTCAGAAGCGCTGCGAGTTTCGCCCCATCCCCCGTGCGCCATGCCGTTACGACGGATTGGGTTTCGCTTTCGACGTCGTGCATCTCTGTGACGATCATGTCGAGGAAGCGGGCCTGGTCGGGGTATGACATGCCCTGCAGTACACCCAGCTGCTCGTCCATCGTTTCGAGACCGCTGATCGGCTTGCCGTCCGCCTGGGCCCGCTGCTGCAACTGTTGCTCGACACCTTGTTGGGGATCGAAGCCCAGTTTCATGTACTGCAGTTCAATCAACTGCAGGCCGAGGGCCCATGGCTGCAGCATGTCGGCCGCCTCCATGGGGATACCCAGGCGTGCTGCCTCCGCGCTGACGCGACGGTAACGATCTTCGCCGATCGTCGCGCGCAGAGTGGTGCCTTCCTTGAGCATGCCGTGCTCCATCATCCAGCCGGCCATCTCCATCTGGTCAATCTTGCTGATGTCGAGCTCCATTACGAGCGCCTTCGAGCCGCCGTACGCGTGATCGAATGCGGCCGGAAGACGTGAGTCGTTAGCCTTCAGGAGGTGGACGGAGCCAGCGAGATAGACGGTATTGTGATCGCCGTGGATCGCCCATACGGGGCTCCCGGCGTGCGCAGTTAGGCTGCCGAGCAGACCGAGTGCGAGGAGCCAACGACGCGTTTTTCGACCCACACAACCTCCGTAAGCAACGATCCGTCCGATTGCAGCTCGAGAGTGCGGTAGGCAGGCGGACGCCGGTCCACGGCAAACTCGTCGGCATGCGGCACAAATTGGGCGCATGTCGATGGTGTCGCGAGCAAGCGCACATCTCTGCGCAGCCCTTCGTAAGACTGGTGCACGTGGCCCCAGAGGATCGCTCGGACATTGTGATGCCGGTCGATGACGTTCCAAAATTCTTCCGCGTTGTCCAATCCTACTCGATCCAACCAGCGGCTCGACATCGGGACCGGATGATGATGCAGGGTCACCAGGCAATGACGCCCATCCGCCGCTCTGAGCGCGTGATCGAGTTGCGCGAGAGTTTTTTCGCTGAGTCGGCCGCTCGCGGAACCCGGGAGGCAGCTGTCGAGAAGCACGATCCGCCAGGCACCGAAGTCGGAGAAACCGCCGACTGTGAATGGATCTGCCCCAAGTTCCCGATGCATGACCGCAGGATCGTCATGATTGCCAGGTATGCATAGCACTGGCATCCCAAGGGACCCGAACACGCGACGAATATGTGCATATCCGCCTGGGTCGTCCTGCACCAGATCGCCCGTGACGAGTACAACTTCAGGCGGCCACGCAGAGGACTGCTGCGCGTCGGCAAGCGCGGCCTTGAGCGCGGGCAGCGTTGCTATGCCGCGCAGTGTTTCCGTCTCGCTCCTATAGAGGTGCGGATCGGTGAATTGGATGAGGCGCAAAACGCTCATGATCTTGACATCGCCTGCCGGATCCTTTGAGTGACTGTCGCAATGCCGGGAGGGTTCCTTTGGAGCCGGCCAGCGTGCAATCAAAGCGTAACAGAGGGTCCCTGGGGCTCTGCAGTGAACTGGGTCAAGGCGCAGCGGGACATCTCCGCGAACATGACGCAGTACCGTGTCAACGCCAGAAATTGTGAAGCCAAACGCCTACACACAAGCCCTACGTCGCGTGTGAATTCGCGCATGTCTGTCTCGCCAGACAGCGGTTGTCCAAAGCGCGCCGTGGGCCCGGCGTCCAAAGCGCGCCGCCCCGTGCCCGCACACGCTGGGGTCTGGTGGCCTTACTATGGCAAACTGATCGATACCCACCTGTTTTTTCGAACTAAAGAATCAAATGACCACACGACGCGAACTTGCCAATTGCATTCGTGCGCTCGCCATGGACGCGGTCCAGCGCGCAAATTCCGGACATCCGGGCGCCCCGATGGGCATGGCGGACATTGCCCAGGTCCTGTGGGGCGATTTCCTCAAGCACAACCCGGGCCACCCCGAATGGGTGGACCGCGACCGGTTCGTGCTGTCCAACGGCCATGCTTCGATGCTGCTGTATTCGCTTCTGTACCTGACGGGCTATCCGCTCGGCCTGGATGAGATCAAGAGCTTCCGGCAATTGGGCTCACGCTGCGCGGGTCACCCGGAATACGAGCTCAAGGTCGGAATCGAAACGACCACCGGGCCGCTGGGACAAGGCCTCGCCACGGCCGTGGGAATGGCGCTCGCGCAAAAGATGCTCGCCGCGCAATTCAACAAGCCCGGATTCAACATCGTTGATCACTACACGTACGTGTTCGCCGGTGACGGCTGCATGATGGAAGGCATTTCGCACGAAGCGTGCTCCATGGCGGGGACGTTCGGGCTGGGCAAGCTGATCGTGTTCTACGACGACAACGGCATTTCCATCGACGGCAAGGTCGATGGATGGTTCCGGGACGATACCGCGAAGCGCTTCGAGGGTTACCACTGGCACGTCGTTCCCAACGTTGATGGCTACAACCCGGATGCCATCGCGGCAGCGATCAAGTCGGCACAGGCGGAAGACTCCCGCCCGTCATTGATCATCTGCAAGACCATCATCGGCTACGGCGCGCCTACCAAGCAGGGCACGAAATCCGCTCACGGCGAGGCGCTGGGTGCAGACGAAGTGGCCAGGGCCCGGCAGGTGCTCAACTGGCCCTACGAGCCGTTCGTCATTCCCGATGAGCTCAAGGCGCAATGGGATCACCACAAGAAGGGTGAGGCCGCGGAGCAGGCATGGAAGGATCTCTTTGCCCGCTACCGGAAGGAGTTCCCGGACCTTGCCCGCGAGTTCGAGCGGCGCACGGCGCGGGAGCTGCCCGGGAACTGGGGCGAGGCTGCGACGGGCGTAATGGAGGCACTCGGGAGCCAATCCAAGCCGCAGGCGACCCGCCAGTCCTCACAGGCCGTGCTCGACTTCCTGGCTCCCGGCTTGCCGGAATTCTTCGGCGGATCAGCTGATCTGACCCCCTCGAACAACACGCAATTCAAGGGCGCCGTCACCCTCACCCCCGAAAACTTCGCCGGGAACTACATGCACTACGGTGTGCGCGAGTTCGGGATGACCGCCGCACTGAGTGGCGTGGCGCTGCACAGCGGGTTCGTTCCGTACGGCGGGACATTCCTGGTTTTCTCGGACTACGCGCGCAATGCAGTACGGCTGGCCTGCCTGATGGGCGCGCACTCGATATTGGTCTATACCCACGACTCGATCGGGCTCGGCGAGGACGGCCCGACCCATCAACCGGTCGAGCACCTCACCAGCCTGCGCGCCATACCGCATATGACGTTATGGCGGCCGTGCGACGGGGTGGAGACGGCTGTCGCCTGGGTTTCCGCGATCGAGCACAAGGGGCCGTCGCTGCTCGTCCTGACGCGACAGGCATTGCCGCAGCAGCAGCGTACTCCGCAGCAAAAGTCCGATGCCGCGCGCGGCGGTTATGTCCTGATCCAGTGCGAAGGCACTCCGCAATGCGTAGTGATCGCGACGGGTTCCGAGGTAGGCATTTGTGCGGAGGCGGTCAAGGCCGCTACCGCGGACGGTCTGCGCGTCCGCCTGGTGTCCATGCCCTGCACCGAGATCTTCGACGCTCAGGATGAGGCGTATCGCGAAAGCGTTCTGCCGAAAGCCGTGAGGGCTCGACTGGCAGTGGAGGCGGGAGCGACCTTGGGCTGGTGGAAATATGTCGGATCGGACGGTCGCGTGCTCGGCATCGACCGCTTCGGCGCCTCCGGCAAGGCCGCGGATCTGTTTCCACACTTCGGCTTCACAGCCGATAATGTCGGGCGGCAGATACGCGAGCTCATCAAGCCGCAGAATTAGAAACCGGACAGCACTTAAGCGAGAGGAATGAGGGCATGGCTATAAAGGTGGGGATCAACGGTTACGGTCGTATTGGTCGCAACATTCTGCGCGCGCTGTACGAAGGCAAGCGCAATTCGCAGGTCCAGATCGTTGCGCTCAACGACCTGGGTGACGCGAAAACCAATGCGCACCTCACCCGTTACGACACGGTGCACGGCAAGTTTCCGGGTGAGGTGACGGTCGACGGAGACTCGATGGTCGTCAACGGCGATCGCATCCGCGTTCTCGCCGAGCGCGATCCGTCGAAGCTGCCCTGGGGTGACCTCGGCGTCGAGTTCGTACTGGAGTGCACCGGATTGTTCACTTCCAAGGCCAAGGCCGGCGCGCACCTGAAGGGCGGTGCGAAGAAGGTGATGATTTCGGCTCCCGGTGGAGACGACGTTGATGCCACGATCGTGTACGGCGTCAACCACAACGTGTTGAAGAAGGACCACACGGTCGTCTCCAATGCGTCGTGCACGACGAATTGCCTTGCGCCGCTGGCGAAGGTGCTGCACGAGAAAATCGGAATTGTCGCCGGCATCATGACGACGATCCACTCGTACACGAACGATCAGGTACTGACTGACGTGTACCACTCCGATTTGCGCCGGGCCCGATCGGCCACGATGTCGCAGATCCCGACGAAGACGGGCGCTGCGGCTGCAGTGGGTCTCGTGCTTCCCGAGCTCAAGGGCAAGCTGGATGGGTTTTCCGTGCGCGTGCCTACGATCAACGTCTCGCTCGTCGATCTGACCTTCTCGGCGAAGCGTGCGACCTCCGTGGAGGAGGTTAACAAGGCTCTGAAGGACGCTGCTGCTACTGACGCGTGGAAAGGCATTCTCGCCTACAACGATGCGCCGCTGGTGTCGGTGGACTTCAACCACGACCCGCACTCGTCGGTGTTCGATTCGACACTTACCAAGGTCGTCGATGGCACCGTCGTGAAGGTTTGCTCCTGGTACGACAATGAGTGGGGCTTCTCCAACCGTATGATCGACAGCGTGGTGGCCTGGTCAAAAGCATCATGAAGGTTCTGCGCCTCACGGACACGGACCTGCGCAACAAGCGGGTCCTCATCAGGGAAGATCTCAACGTGCCGGTGCAGAGCGGGGTTGTCACGAGCGATGCGCGTATTCGGGCGGCCATCCCGACTATCCGCTACGTGCTGGATCAGAACGCGAAAGTATTCATCCTCTCCCATCTCGGACGGCCCGAGGAGGGCAAGTACGACGAGTCCTTGTCGCTCGCGCCGGTGGCCGTACGGCTTTCCGAACTGCTCGGCAAACCCGTGCCCCTGCGCAAGGACTGGCTCGACGGCGTGGATTGTCAGCCGGGAAGCGCCGTGTTGTGCGAGAACGTTCGGTTCAACAAGGGCGAGAAGAAAGACGACGAGAAGCTCGCGCGGCGGATGGCGGAGCTGTGCGATGTGTTCGTCATGGATGCATTCGGTACCGCTCACCGCGCGGAGGCCAGCACGCACGGGGTCGCTCGGTTTGCCAAGGTCGCTTGCGCGGGACCGCTGCTGGTAGGTGAGCTCGAGGCACTCGAGACGGCGCTTCATAAACCGGCGCGGCCGTTGGTCGCCATCGTCGGGGGCTCGAAAGTCTCGACCAAGCTCACCGTGCTCGAGTCGCTGCTCGAGAAAGTAGACAAGCTCATCGTCGGGGGCGGCATTGCCAACACGTTTCTCGCGGGCACAGGCGTTGGCGTGGGCAAGTCGTTGCACGAAGCCGAGATGCTGGATGTTGCGCGTCGATTGATGGCAAAGGCCAGGGCGCGCGGCACGGAAATCCCACTCCCGACGGATGTGGTCGTCGCAAAGGAATTCGCGGCAACCGCCCATGCGGATGTGCGCACGGTTCATGACGTGCGCAACGACGAGATGATCCTCGATATCGGTCCGGACACGGCCGACCGTTTCAGCGAGCTGGTGCAGTCTGCCGGCACAATCATCTGGAACGGCCCGCTGGGCGTTTTCGAGTTCGAGCAGTTCGGCGAAGGCACGCGCGCCATTGCGCATGCGATCGCGCGCAGCAAGGCATTTTCGCTTGCCGGTGGCGGTGACACGCTGGCGGCCATTGAGAAATACAACATCGAAGACGGGATTTCCTACATCTCCACGGGCGGCGGTGCCTTCCTCGAATTCGTCGAGGGCAAAACGCTGCCGGCCGTGGCTGTGTTGGAGGAGCGGGCGAAGGGTTGATCCGGGCGGTTTCGGGGGACGCCGCCTTTTCTACATTTACTGCAGGGATACATGTGTTAAGACGCACAAAGATTGTCGCGACCGTCGGGCCGGCCACTGATGACCTTTCCGTAATGACGGAGATGATGCGAGCGGGGCTCGACGTCGTCCGCCTCAACGCCTCGCATGGGACGGTTGCGGATCGGCGGCGCCGCCTCGCCCTGGTTCGCGAGGCCGCCAAACTTGCCGACAAGTGTGTGGGCGTGCTGCTCGACCTCGGCGGGCCGAAGATCCGCATCGAGGGATTTCGCACCGGCAAGGTGCTGCTGGAGGAAGGGCGGCCGTTCGCCCTGGACACGGCTCTGGACTCGAAGGCGGGTACTCCCGAAGTCGTCGGTGTTGCCTATAAGGATCTGCCAAAGGACGTCGTAGCGGGTGACACGCTGTTGCTGGCGGACGGCCTCATTGTTCTGGACGTCGAGCGTGTCAGCGGGACACGCATCGAGACTCGCGTTCGGGTCGGCGGTGAGTTGTCGGACCGCAAGGGTCTGAATCGCCAGGGCGGCGGCATCTCGGCGCCGGCCATCTCCGAGAAGGATCGCGAGGACATCAAGTTTGTCGCGCAGGAAGGCATCGACTACATGGCGGTTTCCTTCGCGCGCGATGCCGCTGATATTCAGCAGGCGCGGGCGCTGTTGCGCGAGGCCGGCGGGGATGCGCGGATCGTGGCCAAGATCGAACGGCACGAAGCCGTTGCGAACCTCGCCGGCATCATCGACGCGTCCGACGTTGTAATGGTGGCGCGCGGAGATCTCGGCGTTGAGATGGGTTATGCCGAGCTCACCGGCCTGCAGAAAACAATCATCCACCAGACGCGCGCCAGGAACCGTGTGGTCATCACGGCGACCCAGATGATGGAGTCGATGATCACGAGCCCGGTGCCAACACGGGCCGAAGTCAGCGACGTGGCGAACGCGGTCATGGACGGAACTGACGCTGTGATGCTGTCCGCGGAAAGCGCGACTGGACGCTATCCGGTCAAAGCCGTGCAGGCCATGGCGCAGGTGATAGAGGGCGCGGAGAAGTATCAGCTGAGTCACACCCGCGCCCGGCATCGCGTCGAGGGCCAATTCAAGGCCACGGAAGAGGCAATCGCGATGTCCGTCATGTACGCGGCCAACCACATGAAAGTGGGCGCGATCGTTGCTTTGACAGAGACCGGTGCCACTCCGCTGTGGATGTCGCGTATCCGGTCGGACATCCCCATTTATGCCTTCACGCGTCATGAAGCAACTCGCCGCCGCGTCACAATGTTTCGGGGCGTCTATCCGGTGATATTCGACGTCACTGCGCCTAACTCCACCGAAGTCCTGTATCGCGAGTTGTTTACGCGGTTGCTCGATCTGCAGCTGGTGAAGAAGAACGACCTCGTGATCCTGACCAAAGGTGAATTGTCGGGAGTGCAGGGTGGAACCAACGCCATGCTGATCCTCAAGGTTGCCCTTGAGACCTAGGCTGCTGAGCCGCTGATGCCTGCAGCGCCTACCGCATGAAAGTCAAATATGTGCTGGCTGTGTGCGCGGCGCTGATACTGGTGCCGCTCGCGGTCGCGCACGTGGTGTTGCGGGCCTCGCTGCCGACGATCGACGGTGAGGTTCACCACCTGGGCGTCGTGTCCCCGGTCACGGTCGACCGGGATGAGCTCGGCGTGCCCACCATCGAGGCCGCAAATCGGCTCGATCTGGCCTACGGAACCGGGTTTGTTCACGGACAGGACCGGTTCTTCGAGATGGACCTGTCGCGGCGGCTGGCTGCGGGTGAGCTGTCGGAGGTGTTTGGAGCGGTTGCCGTCGAGCAGGACAAGAAGGCGCGGCTCTTCAGGTTTCGGCAGGTTGCGCGGCAGGCGCTCCAGCAGGGCACCCCGGAGCAGCGCGCGGTGCTCGAAGCCTACGCGCGTGGCGTCAATGCGGGACTGGCCAGCCTGCGCAGCCGGCCGTGGGAATACTGGTTGTTCCGCTCGGTGCCCGCGCAATGGCGGCCGGAGGATACGATCCTCGTGACGCATGCGATGTGGTGGGACCTGCAGTACTCGGGGCTGCAGCGTGAAATCCTGCGGCAGCAGATCAACGCTCATATGCGCGGGCCGGAGTGTGAGGCGGGTTGGAAGTGCAGCCTGAGGTTCCTGTATCCGGTGGGGACGGAGTGGGATGCGCCTAATGCGGCGGTTGGGTTGGTTAATGCGGGGCCGGTGGGTGGGGTGGCGGGCGCCCCGAAGGGTGGGGGCGGCGGCGAGGCAGCCGGCGCGGGTGGCGCCATACCGCCGCCCGATATTCTCAACGTGCGGGGCGCGTCGGCCACCAGTGGCGTCCCGGCTGCTTTCGTGCCGCGCGGCGCATCCTGGGACAGGGGTATCGGCAGCAACAATTGGGCTGTTGCGGGCCGGTTGACGACTACTGGTGCCGCATTGATTGCCAACGACATGCACCTGCGCGCGCGTGTCCCAGCGGTCTGGTATCGGGCGCGCATGCGTATCAAAGGGACCGACAGCCAGCCTGCTGTTGACCTGAATGGCGTCACGCTTCCTGGCGCGCCGCTGCTGGTTGCGGGGTCGAATGGCCATATCGCCTGGGGATTCACCAACAGCTACGGCAACTGGTCACACGTCGAAAAAGCGGCCTGTGCTTCTGCTACAGCGGTGCAGCAGGAGGAAATCCGCGTTCACGGCCAGCCCAGCATCCAATTTCCGGTGAGGTCCGGGCCGGCCGGTGTGCTGTACCAGGCCGAACCTGACAAGCAGGCATGCTGGTTCGTCTCATGGCTGGCGCAGCAACCCGCGGCGACCAACATCAACCTGATGGCGTTGGAGCGTACGACTTCGGTAGCACAGGCACTCGCCGTTGCGCCCACGTTGGGCATCCCACATCAGAACTTCGTGGTTGGCGATCGGGAAGGGCATATCGCGTGGACCATTGCCGGCCGTGTCCCGGCAGACTCCGGAGCGACTCGCGCGGTCGGCAACTCCACGTGGACTACGGTCGAGACACATCCGCGTATCCTTGATCCTGAGGTGGGTCGCATCTGGACGGCGAACGCGCGTGCTACGGACGACTCTGGCCAGCAAACTGTCATTGCCGGCATCGATGCCTCGGTCGGCGCTGATTACGACCTTGGCGCTCGAGCCCACCAGATTCGTGACGACCTTCTGGCAATCCAGGGACCGGCCGCCCCGGCCGACATGCTGCGCATCCAGCTCGATGATCGTGCTGGGTTCCTGCAGCGCTGGCGCACAATGCTCATCGAGCTGCTCGATGCAGACGCGATCACGAATCACCCCGAGCGTGCGCAGTTCAGGACGCTGGTGTCAGACTGGAACGCGCGAGCCCGCGTTGATTCCGTGGGCTACAGGTTGGTGCGCGACTTCCATGAACAGACCCTGAAGTCGGTCTGGGAGATGGTGTTGGGGGCCGTGGGAATCGCGCCTGCCCAGGAGGTTACTGCCCCCTCACAGTTCGAGGCGGCGCTGTGGCGCCTCGTGAGCGAGCGGCCGATGCATATGTTGGCCTCCAACTACGGCGACTGGCGCGAGTTTCTGCTCGCACAGGCAGACACGACCATTGCCGATCTCAGGAAGACGTGCCCGCAGCTCGCACGCTGTACGTGGGGATCGCGAAATCCAGTGCACATCCGCCATCCGCTGTCGCGCTCGCTGCCGTTCCTGTCGGCCCTGCTGGACATGCCGCAAGTCGAGCTGCCCGGCGATCACGACATGCCGCGTGTGCAGGATGGCCCGATCGGCGCCTCGGAACGCTTCGCGGTGTCGCCGGGCCATGAAGATGAAGGCTATATTCACATCCCTGGAGGGCAGAGCGGTCATCCCCTCTCGCCTTACTACAGGGCGGGATTCATGGACTGGGCCCACGGCACCCCGGCGCCGTTTCTGCCGGGAATTTCACAACACAGGCTGACTCTCCAGTGACGAATGACGAGCGGAATCCTCACATGACCGAACGCTTTGCGGGCACCGATCGCTACATCGCCACCGACGATCTGATGATGGCGGTGAACGCCGCCGTCACGCTCGGCCGGCCCCTGCTGATCAAGGGGGAACCGGGTACGGGCAAGACGCAGCTTGCCCAGGAAATTGCCCGCTCGCTCGACAGGCCGATGTTTGAATGGCACGTGAAATCCACGAGCAAGGCGCAACAGGGCCTGTACGAATACGATGCCGTCTCGCGCCTGAGGGACTCGCAACTGGGTGATGCCCGGGTGCATGACATCGCCAACTACATCCTGAAGGGCAGCTTGTGGGAGGCCTTCGAATCGGCCACGCAGCCGGTGCTGCTGATCGACGAGATCGACAAGGCCGACATCGAATTTCCCAACGATCTGCTGCGCGAGCTCGATCGGATGGAGTTCTATGTCTACGAGACCCGTCAGCTGGTGAAGGCGCGGCACCGCCCCATCATCGTTATCACCAGCAACAACGAGAAGGAGCTGCCGGATGCGTTCCTGCGGCGCTGCTTCTTCCACTACATCCGCTTTCCGGACGAGGCGACGCTGCAGAGGATCGTCGAAGTGCACTATCCGGGGCTGAAAAAAGAGCTGCTTGCCGAGGCGCTCGGGGCATTCTTCCAGGTGCGCGAAACCCCGGGATTGAAGAAGAAACCCTCCACGTCCGAGCTGCTCGACTGGATCAAGCTGTTGGTGGCCGAAGACATCGATCCGCAGGTGCTGCGCTCGCAGGACCCGAAGAAGACACTGCCGATACTGCACGGTGCACTGTTGAAGAATGAACAGGATGTGCATCTGTTCGAGCAACTCGTGTTTCTCAACAGGCGTGTCCGGTAGGATCGGCGCGCGTGCTCGTAAATTTCTTCTTCGAGCTGCGCAAAGGTGGGGTCCCCGTGACCATCACCGAGTTCCTCACGCTCCTCGAAGCCCTGCGCGCCGGCGTCGCCTGGGCCTCGGTCGAGGAGTTTTATTTCCTGGCGCGCACGACGCTCGTGAAGGACGAGCGGCACTACGACCGGTTCGACCGGGTGTTCGCCGAAATCTTCAACGGTGCGCAGAAGCTGTTCGAGGAGATCGTGGCCAACGTGCCCGATGAGTGGCTGCAGGCGTTGGCGGCCCGCACCCTCACCGAGGAAGAGAAGAAAAAAGTCGAAGCACTCGGTGGCTGGGAGAAACTGCTCGAGACTTTGCGCGCGAGGTTGCAACAACAGAGAGAGCGGCACCAAGGCGGCAACAAGTGGATCGGCACGGGAGGTACATCCCCCTTTGGTGCCAACGGCTACAACCCTGAAGGAATCCGCATCGGCCAGGCAGGCTCGCGCAACCGGCGGGCCGTGAAGGTGTGGGAGCAGCGCGAATACCGCAACTTCGACGACACCGTGGAGCTCGGGACCCGGAACATGAAGCTGGGGCTGCGGAAACTGCGTAAGTTTGCCCGGGAAGGCGCGGCCGACCAGCTCGACCTGGACGGCACGATCGATGCGACGGCGCGCAATGCGGGCATGTTGGATCTGAAGCTGGTGCCCGAGCGCCGCAATGCCGTCAAGGTGTTGTTGTTCCTCGATGTGGGCGGGTCGATGGACGACCACATCCGTATCTGCGAGGAGCTGTTTTCGGCCGCCAGAAGCGAGTTCAAGCACCTCGAGCATTTCTATTTCCACAACTTCCTGTACGAGAGCGCCTGGAAGGACAACCGGCGGCGCTTTTCGGCCGTTACACCGGTGACGCAGATCTTGCGCACGTACGCGCATGACTATCGCGTGATCTTTGTTGGCGATGCCACGATGAGTCCGTACGAGATCACCCAGCCCGGCGGCAGTGTCGAGCACTGGAATAAAGAGGCGGGCAGCGTCTGGATGCAGCGAATGACGGCGACATATCCACGCCTCGTGTGGTTGAATCCGGAGAGCCCGCAGCGGTGGGAACACACGGCTTCGGTCCGCATTACGCGGGAGCTGGTGCAGGACAGGATGTTCCCTGTAACCATCCAGGGATTGGATTCGGCCATTGCGGCGCTGCGCCGGCCGATGGGGCGAGCGGGTTGGGGAACGCTGATGCGGGCCAGTGAGCCGCCCCCACCGCCTTGATTCTTGGATTTGAACGGCGCGTAGCGCCGCTGAGAAAGGCGCGCGATCTCGATCACAGCGGGGGAACGAGGTAGAACCCCATAATCCCGGGCAACCCATGACGGAAGGCTCCTTCCAATCCCACCGTTCCAGTGGCCGTCCCACGGTGGGACTCGTTTTGACTGGTGGCGGCTCGCGCTCCGCATATCAGATCGGCGTGCTGCTGGCCCTCTCGGAGATGTTGCCCCGCGCGCGCAATCCTTTCCAGGTGATCGTTGGCACCTCCGCGGGTGCGGTTGCGGCAGGGGTGCTCGCTTCGGAGGCGCATCAGTGGCGCCGGGCCGTGGAGGGACTGGAGCGCGTGTGGGCCAACTTCCGCTCGGAACAGGTTTTTCACGTCGACCCGATCCACATGCTGCGCGCGGGCATGCACTGGATCCTGGCGCTTGCATCGGGTGGCCTCGTGCTGACGCCGCCCAAGTCCATGCTCGACAACTCGCCGTTGCGTCAGTTGCTCGGGGTTCATGTTGATTTCGCCGGGATACGCAGAAGCATTTCGCGTGGTCACCTGCGCGCAGCAGCGCTGTGCTCGACGAGTTACGCCACCGGGCATTCAGTTGCTTTCTACGATGGTGTCGAAAGCTGTACGGAATGGTCGCGCGTGCAGCGAGTCGGGCGCCGGACCGAGCTGACGCTGGATCATCTCATGGCGAGCGTAGCGATCCCGCTCTTGTTTCCTCCCATGAGGCTGGGCGATGAGTACTTCGGTGACGGCGCGATGCGGCAGCTCAATCCGCTGAGTCCGGCCATTCACCTGGGTGCCGACCGGTTGTTGATCATCGGCGTGCGCGCGCGCCAGTCCGCGGGTGTTCCCGCGACGCGCACCCGTGCGACGATGCCCAGCCCGGGCGAGATTTTCGGGTACATGCTGGACACGCTGTTTACGGATCAGATTTATGGCGACCTGGAACAGCTCGAGAAGATCAACCAGCTCGTGAAGCTGGCGCCGGAGGCCGCGCATGGGGCGCGCCATGTCGAGACTTTGATGATGGCTCCCAGCGTTGACCCCCGCGAGATCGCGGGGCGCCACGCTGGTGAGTTGCCCCGAGGGTTACGGGCCCTGTTGCGCGTAATCGGCGGCCGGGATGCCTCGGGATTTCAGCTGGCCAGCTATCTCACGTTCGAGACGGGATACACCCGCGAGTTGATCGAGTTGGGGTATCGCGATGCCGTGGCGGCGCGCGGCACGTTGTTGGCGTTCATGAGTGGGGAGAAAACACCCCAGGCTGCAGCGGCGCCTGGCGTGGTCGCGCAGGCGACGTGACGCCGCCGTGAGGAAGCACGTGTGACGCCGACCTCGAGTCAGTGAGCCTTGTCGTACTTGGGGCTGTAAGGGCCGTAGGGCAGGCCGGTCTGCTCGGGGAAGAACAGGTTGGCATTCGCCAGGCGGCTGACCTGGTGCGCACGATCGGTGTGCTTGTTGATCGCCTGGTCGATTGCGGCGGCGATGAGATCGCCGAGTATGTTGCCTGAGCCGTTCGAGCCCTGTTGAGCTGCGCCGTGGCCTTCCCAGAGCAATATGCCGGTGCGTGTGTCAACCAGCTTTGCGGCCACTTCCACGATCACCACGCTGCTGAGTATCTGGTAGTGAGCCCCGTACTGCTTCAAGTCGAGGAACAGCACGGCGTCGGCGCCCGTGATCTCAGCGACCTTGGCGAGCGGTGCCTGTTGCATTTCGTTGGCAGTGGGCAGGCCGTTTTCCTTCATGAACTGATCGACGACTGCAACCGGAAACACGTAGTAACCACGTTCGGCGACGGGCCGCGTGACTGTCGTCAGGTAGCCGTAGGTACCTTCGATAGCGGTGCTCTCGTTCAGCGGCGGCAGCACGAGGATTGAGCGTGGCGGATGCGCTCTGAAGTTGGTGTAGTCATACGGCTTGACGGTCTGACAGCCGGCGGTGAGTCCAACCACGCCCAGCAATGCCCCTACGCGGAACAGGATTCGGAGGTTCATTGTTTTTTCACGTTGGCCAGCAACCGGTCCACGAATACCGCGGACTCGGGGAACTCGGCCTTCTCGGTCAAGAGCTCCTGGCGGGCCTGGTCGCCTCTGCCGACCTGGTAGTAGAGATAGCCCAGGTGCGCATGCCAACCCGGCGGCATGCGCCGGTTTGTGGACCGTGCCGTCTGATAGTCCTTCTCGAGGAACTCGACCTGCTTTTCGGCCGGCACGTCGTCATGCGCCAGGTAGGAGGCGTAGACGACCTCCTCATAGCTGCCCCACTCGTAGCGAGACTGCGGCGCAGCGCATCCCGCCAGCATGAGGCCAGCGCCCAACACGAAAATTGCGCGAGTCATTACGACTTATGCGGCGACCAGCTACCGCTCTCCATTCCCTGCACGAGATGGTCGACCGCCTCGCGAATCGCAAGGTCGAGAACCTTGCCGTTCAGCGTGGAGTCGTAACTGGCTGTGCCGCCGAAGCCCAACACCTCGCGGTTGCTCAGAGCGTATTCGCCGGCGCCCGAGGAGGTGTAGATCACCTGTGAAGTCAGAACGTCGACCACGTTCAAAGTGACTTTCGAGTAGGCGACCTGCTTCCTGCCTTCGCCCAGGATTCCGAACAGCTGCGCGTCGCCGGATTCCTTGCGCCCGAACTCGACGACATCGCCGGTGATCGTGAACTCCGCGCCTTTGAGGGTCTGTTGCTTGCCGCTCAGCTTGGCCTCGCGGGCATTCTCCTCCATGTTCTCGCGTTCGAGCACGTTGAACCGGCCTGTTTCCTGCAGGTGGCCAACGAGAATGGTCTTCGCCTGGCCACCCAGGCGATCAACACCGTCCGAGAACAGGCCGCGCAGATAGGTTGAGCGGTTGTCGAATTTCCCCACGGCGATGGCATTTCGCGTTCCGCGGTAGGCGGTGGCGGCTGAAGCTGTATGTTCAACCTGTACCGCCTGGTGGGACTCCGTGGCGCAGCCGGCTACTACGGTGAATATCACGATCGCTGATGCGATGCGGACAGTTGAGTGTGCCCTCATGACCTTGTGATTCCTTGTCGCCAGGTTGTGCACAGCCGACCTGAACACTACCTAAGCCATTGAAGTGAATCAATGAGGCGGATCACGTTATACCCGGGGAAAGCGATTTCAGCGATTTATGGCAGCTAACCGTTCACCAGCGCCCGCGGCGGATTGAAAAGCCGCGCGGCCGGCAGCGAGCTGTGGCGAGCGGTCACGTTCGGGAATCGGGCCGCGAACATGTCTGCCAGGCGATCGACGATGTAGACGGACCTGTGCTGACCGCCCGTACATCCCACCGCAACGGTCAGATAGCCGCGATTGCTGCCCTGGTACTCGGGAATACGCGCGGTCATGAACTGCGCGATATCGGCAATCAGGATTCCCACATTCGTCTGGGCCTCGAGGAAGCGAATAACTTCGGGGTCGCGGCCGGTGAGATTGCGCAGGCTCGGCTCCCAGTACGGATTCGGGAGCGAGCGGGCATCAAACACGAAATCCGCATCCCCCGGGATGCCGTGTTTGAATCCGAACGATTCGAAGGTGATTGACAGCCGGCCGACCGCGCGCTGCTCCACGCGCTGATGGATGATCTCCCGCAGCGCGTGTACGCCCATCTTGGATGTGTCGATCACCAGGTCAGCCGCGTAGACAATGGGTTCGAGCAGCTGCCGCTCGAGTGCCATGGCTTCGCGAAGGTCGATGTTGTGGCCGCTCATCGGGTGCTTGCGCCGCGTTTCGGCAAAACGCCGCAGCAGCTCTTCGTCGCTGGTCACGAGGAAGATGACTTCGCACTGGATGCCGCTTCTTCTGAGCTCATCGATCAACTGCGGGACCGTTGCGATCTCCGCGGCCGTGTTGCGCGCGTCCAGGCCGATCGCCGTCCGTTCATACGTCGGCTCGGGACTGCGTACGGTGTAGGAAATGAACGGCTTGAGCAGCGCCGCCGGAATGTTGTCGATGCAATAAAACCCCAGGTCTTCGAGCATGTGCAGGGCAACGCTCTTGCCGGAGCCGGACAGACCGCTGAGGATGATGATGCGCACGCCGGAACGTTAGCTCCAGCCGCATGACGCCCGCAAGCGTGAAGCGCTGGAACTTCGGGTGCAGCCAGCAAAACCGTCGTTTTTCGTCGGGGGATGCCCGGGCCGCGGTGCCCGCAGCCGGGGCGTCCAGTCCGCTGCACCGTCAAGGGCGGCAGCTGCCGCCCCGTTACGGTGCGGGATCAGGCTCAGAGCGACGCGAGATTCCGCGCTGTCCGCTGGGCCTCGGTCGCGTGGTGGTCGCGCTTCTTTTCCTTGTGTTTCTTGACGCATCGGTCGAGCTTGTCGACCAGCAGATCGATGGCGGCATACATGTTTTCTTCGGTGGCGTCCGCATGGATGGAATTGCCACTCAAGTGCAGCGTCGCCTCGGCTTTCTGGCGCAGCTTTTCCACGGTCAGCACACAGTGAACGTCAATGACCTGATCGAAGTGCCTTGCGATCCGATCGAGTTTTTTCTCCACATAACCGCGTAATGCCGCAGTGACCTCGACGTTGTGGCCGGTGACGTTGAGCTGCATAGCCGTCTCCTTTGGGTTATCACTCTTACATCTGCTTCAATCCTGCGCGGCGACGCTCGTTGGAAGGCGCAATGCCCATCGCCTCGCGATACTTGGCCACAGTGCGGCGCGCGACCGGGATACCCTCACCGGACAGCAGCTCCGCAATTCGGCCGTCGCTCAATGGCGTTTCGGCGTCTTCTTCCTTGACGAGCTTCTTGATCTTGGCGCGAATGGCGGTAGACGAAGTCCCCGAGCCGTCGGCGCCTTCGACCTGGCTCGAGAAGAAATAGCGCAGCTCGAAAACGCCGCGCGGTGTATGCATGTATTTGCCGGAGGTCACGCGCGAGATGGTGGACTCGTGCATGCCAACCGCTTCGGCGATGTCCTTGAGGATCATCGGCCGCATATGCTCATCACCGTGCTCGAGGAAGGCCTGCTGGCGCTCGACGATGGAGCGCGCGACCTTGATGAGCGTCTCGTGGCGGATTTCCAGGCTTTTCAGCAGCCACCGCGCTTCCTGCAGCTGCGCGCGCATGGTCGCGTGGCTCGCGTTGCGCCCGATGAGGCTCGCGTAGCTGCTGTTCAGGCGGACTTTCGGCAGCGTGGCGGAGTTGATTTCCACCGACCAACCGTGATCGGTGCGCCGCACGAATACGTCCGGAACGACATACTCGGCCGAGCCTGTGCTGACCGTTGACCCGGGACGGGGATGGCAGGAGCGCACAAGCGCAAGGGCACACGCAATTTCCTCTTCCGTTGCGCGAAGCTCGCGGCGCAGCAGTGACAACTCACGCTCGGCGACGAGCTCGAGGTGGTGACGCGCGATCTCGATCGCGGTGTTGAAACCAGGGGTCCCGGGATCGAGCTGGCGCAGCTGCAGCTCGATGCACTCGCCCACCGAGCGGGCCCCGACCCCAAGCGGGTCCAGGGCCTGCACGCCACCCAACACCGACTCAACTTCTGCGGCGTCGCATTCAATCTCGGGCCTGAGGGTGTTGGCAATCTCGTCCAGCGGCTCGGTCAGGTAGCCGTCATCGCTGATGGCGTCGATGATGGCACGGGCAATCCCAAATTCGCGCGGTTCGAGCTTGGCCAGCTCGAGCTGCCAGAGCAGGTGATCCTGCAGTGATTGGCCGGCCGCATCGGCGAATTCCTGCTGCCGTTCGTCATCGTCGCTGTTCCACGGTGCTTCCGCTGCCCCAACGCTCTGCTCACCCCAACCTTCGTCTACGACCTCGACGGTGTTTTCTTCCTGGGCACGCTCAGGCAGCTCAGGTTGCTCCTGTCCAGGGGGGGCGGACTCAACGGCCTCGAACGTACCCGTGCCCTCGGCTTCTTCCGTGGGCTCGAGCATCACATTCGTTTCCAGCAGCTCGCGGATATGAGCCTGGAGCTCCAGTGCAGGTAGCTGCAGGAGTCGGATTGCCTGCTGCAGCTGCGGGGTCATGGTCAGTTGCTGACCCAGCTTCAGCTGCAGGGAGGGTTTCAGCATGGTTGCACGAGGGACGGCTTGGGCATTCGGTATGTAAGTAATTGAAAGATTGTAACTTTCTCCTCACCCCGACGGGCTGCCCTCACGGGCTCAGAGGCGAAACGACTGGCCCAAGTACACCTCACGCACTTGGGGGTTGGCAAGGATTTCTTCCGCACTTCCGGCTGCGATCACGGTGCCCTGATTTACGATGTAAGCGCGGCTGCAAACCCCCAGGGTTTCCCTCACGTTGTGGTCGGTAATCAGCACACCGATGTCGCGGCTGGTGAGCTCGCGGATGATCCTCTGGATGTCCAGGACTGAGAGGGGATCCACGCCGGCGAAAGGCTCATCCAGAAGCATGAATCGGGGTTCGGCGGCCAGGGCCCGCGCGATTTCGACGCGGCGCCGCTCGCCGCCCGAGAGCGATAGCCCGAGGCTGCGCCGGACGTGCCCGATCCGCAACTCCTCCAGCAGCTCCTCGAGGCGTTGCTCACGCGCTGCGCGGTCCAGATCGGCGCGCGTCTCGAGAATCGCCATCACATTGTCTTCCACCGACAGTTTGCGGAAGACGGAGGCTTCCTGAGGAAGGTACCCCAGACCGAGTCGCGCACGTTTGTGCATGGGGAGCGTGGTGAGGTCCGTTTCCCCAAGGTGTATGCGCCCTGCATCGCAGGGAACGAGACCCACGATCATATAGAACGCCGTCGTCTTGCCGGCGCCGTTAGGCCCCAGCAGGCCGACGACCTCGCCGTTCGATACTTCAATAGATAGATCGCGCACGACCTGCCGCGACTTGTAGCTCTTGGCGAGGCCGATGGCTCTGAGCGAGGTCATGGTTTCTTGTTGGGATCCTCGGTCTTGTTCGGGTCGATGGTCAGGTGAACCTGGTTGCCAGGCTGGGCCGCAGCCTGCACGTGCTGCTCACGGATGTTGTAGACGAGTTCCGGCGCGCTGAGCGCGTTGTGACCGTCCCAGATCCACGCGTCATTGGACAAACGCACCGTCCCGTCGCTTACGTTGTACTCGATCTCGCGTGCATGCCCGCGAGCAACCTCATCAGTGTCCGTCCGCTTTTGTTCGAACTCCGCCGGATTTCCGGTCACGGTCGCTTTGGAGATGTAGTTGTTGCGAAACTCCACGATGGCCGCGTCGGATTTGAGGCTGCCATGCTGCTCGCCGTTGATCCGGACATTTCCCTCGAACGTCCAGCGGCTGTTGTCAAAATTGTCCAGCCCGGTCGCATGGGCGCGGTCTGCCTGCACCTTCGTAGCGCCCTGAGTGATGGTCACGTTCTGGAAATCAACGGTATCCCCCTTATAGTCAACTCTGGAGGAAGCGATATCGATAGGCAGTTTGCGCGCGGCCTTTGAGGGGGCGGGAACAGACTTCTTGTTCACACTGGCGATATGCGTAGCTGCAGCAGACGCACTCACCGCTGCAATGGTGATGAGCGCAATGATCGCGCGTTGCAGGAAGCGCGTCATGCTA
Source organism: Gammaproteobacteria bacterium (assembly GCA_028293745.1). Lineage (GTDB taxonomy): Bacteria > Pseudomonadota > Gammaproteobacteria > Steroidobacterales > Steroidobacteraceae > 13-2-20CM-66-19. The sequence goes on from JAQGOF010000247.1 coordinate 25,672, forward strand.
CGGGATAAGCCTGCCACGTACGTTCGACTCGAGTACCAGGTGATGCTCTTTGAGCGCGGCCATCAATCCTTTCGAGGTGAGCTGCCGTCCGGGCGAAGTGACCGAAACGGGTTCGGAAGTGTTGATGATGTTCTCGTGTGTATCCACGGACAGTTTCTCGGTTTCCAGGTCCGCAAGCTGTGCGGAGCCAGGAAGCAAGCCATTGATGTGCACGTTGCCGGCCAAGTCGACCTTGCCGGTGTCCGTTGTCAGCTCGCCCCGATCCGCGCGCCCCTTCCAAGTCTGCCCGTTGGCATCGCGAAACGACATCTGAACCTGCTCAAACTCCACGCCGTCACTCGGATGCTGACGAATCACTTCGGCGTTTATTGTATACATCGGCAACCCATCTGTTCCCGTCTCCACCAGCACTGCGCTGAGTGCTGAGTAGCCGAGGTCCGCGTTCGAGGGTTCAACTGTGGTCGTTGGAGTTGGCTCACGCTGATCCCCTCCCAGCCAAAAGGAGGCTGCGATGATGCCGATGAACAACAGGGCGACCAGAACCCGGAATATCATCGAGGCTTCTTCTTCAAGTAATTGCGTGACTTGAGCAGGTAGTCGCAGACCTCGCGAACGGCGCCCTGCCCACCGGGCAGCGATGTCACAACGTGTGCTGCCCGAAGCGCGTCGCGATGCGCGTCCGCAACGGCGAACGCAAGCGTCACGACTTTCATCAGCGGTACGTCTGTCGCATCGTCGCCAACGCACGCACTTTCCGATGCTTCAACCTTCAGCCGCGTTCGCAACTTCTCGAATGCGGCCACCTTGTCCTCCGCTCCCTGGACGATGTGCTCTACTCCCAGCTCGCGACAACGAATCTCGGTCATCCTGGACTTTCTGCCCGAGATCACGGCTACCTGGATCCCAGCCGCATCGAGATGCTTGATGCCCTGGCCATCGCGGACATGGAAGACCTTCAAGGCTTCGCCGCGGGGGCCAAAATAGAGTTTCCCATCGGTCATGGTTCCATCAACGTCCAGAACGAGCAATCGAATTGCAGCAGCGGCTTTGCGTGTCATGAGGTCCGGAAAACCGATCTGCAAGCGCTCAGACAACGCCCGCGCGGAATAGGTCGTGCACGTTGAGTGCCCCGATGAGGCGCCCTTGCGCGTCAGCCACGGGGAGCGCCGTGATGCGGTGCACCTCCATGATGTGCACAGCTTCAGCAGCTAGAGCCCGCGGTCCGATGGTCTTGCAGTGCGTGGTCATCACTGCGCGCATGGGCGTGTTGTGGACGTCGATCTGCTTGTCAAAGGCGCGCCTCAGGTCACCATCGGTAAAAATGCCGACAATGAGGTCATCGGAGTCCACCACCACTGTCATGCCCAGCCCCTTACGGGACATCTCGATCAAACCCGCACCCAGCTGCTCGTTTGCCGAGATGCGCGGAAGGGCCGCACCCGTCCGCATGATGTCTTCGACGTGAAGCAGGAGCTGTCGCCCGAGGCTTCCTCCCGGGTGTGACAGTGCGAAATCCTGCTTAGTGAAGCCGCGCGCCTCCAGCACCGAGACCGCGAGGGCATCACCCATTGCCAGGGTTGCGGTCGTACTCGCTGTAGGAGCGAGATTCAGGGGGCAGGCTTCCTCGGGGACGCTGACGTCCAGGGCCACTGTCGAGGCGCGACCGAGCGTCGAGTCCACCTTCCCCGCGAGCACGATCAATGGGACCGCCAGGCGTTTCAGGTGGGGGAGCAAAAGCACAAGCTCGGGCGTTTCCCCGGAATTGGAGATGGCGACCACCACGTCGGACCGGGTGATCATGCCGAGGTCTCCGTGCCCTGCCTCGGCGGGGTGCAGAAAGAACGCGGGTGTACCGGTGCTCGCGAGCGTGGCGGCGATCTTGCCTGCGATATGCCCCGACTTACCCATCCCAGTGACAACAACGCGCCCCTCGCAAGCCAGGCAGACGCGGCATGCGTTCGCAAAACCCCCGTCGAGCCGCGGTGCAAGTGCCGCAACCGCGTGGGCTTCTATCGCCAAAGCTCTGCGCGCGGAGGCCAGAAGCTGGGCATCGTCGGTGGGGGGAGTCGTGGAAATAGAGACAGGAGACTGCATAGCCTGACGATTATAGGCTCCACGTCCTGATAGACCACTCACGAAATAGACCCCCTGCACTTGGTACAATCGACCCATGAACCCTGAACAAGTCGCACAACTCATCCGGGCGGGCCTGCCCGGGGCCGACGTCCGCGTCGAGTCAGATGACAACACCCATTTCGCAGCGCGCATCGTCTCGCCGGAATTTGCCGGCAAGCGCAGCCTCGCACGTCACCAGCTCATCTACCGAGCGCTGGGCGAGCGCATGGGAAATGAGATACACGCGCTATCCATCGAAGCATTGACACCCGAAGAATCGGGGCAGAGGTGACATGGATAAGTTGCAGATCCAGGGGGGCGTGCCCCTCGAGGGGGAAGTGCGCATTTCAGGGGCGAAGAACGCAACGCTGCCCATCCTGGCGGGCGCGCTTCTCGCTGACGATCCCGTAGTCGTAGCGAACGTCCCTCATCTCAAGGACGTCACCACTACAGTTGAGCTGCTCGGACGGATGGGGGCCACGGTCACCATTGACGAGCGAATGCGTATCGAAGTCGATGGATCGACGGTGAAGGAGTGCTTCGCGCCGTACGAGCTCGTGAAGACGATGCGTGCCTCCATCCTGGTGCTGGGACCGCTCGTCGCGCGTTTTGGCCGGGCCGATATCTCTCTTCCCGGTGGATGTGCCATCGGTGCGCGCCCTGTGAACATCCACATCGCGGGACTGCAGGCGATGGGCGCGGACATCACCATCGAGGGTGGCTACATCCGTGCTCGGGCGGATCGGCTTCGCGGTGCTCGGCTGGTGCTGGATACGGTCACAGTAACCGGCACAGAAAATCTGATGATGGCGGCGACGCTCGCGGACGGCGAAACGATCATCGAGAACGCTGCCCGCGAGCCCGAGGTCGTCGACCTGGCGAACTTCCTGGTCGCCATGGGCGCCAAAATCCAGGGGGCTGGCACGGACAAGATCGTTGTCCAAGGTGTGAAGCGTTTGCGCGGGACGACGTACGACGTGCTACCCGATCGCATCGAGAGTGGTACGTATCTCGTAGCTGGAGCGATCACACGAGGCAACGTGCGGATCAAGAACACTCGCCCCGACCATCTCGATGCCGTGCTTGCCAAGCTCGAGGAAGCGGGCGCAACAGTGGGTGTCGGCGATAACTGGATAGAGGTCGACATGCGTGGCCGCCGACCCAAGGCGGTGGACGTTCGGACTGCGCCGTACCCCGCGTTTCCGACCGATATGCAGGCGCAGTTCGCTGCTCTCAATACGGTTGCAGCGGGCGTCGGAACGATCATTGAAACGATCTTCGAAAACCGCTTCATGCACATGCTGGAGATGCGGCGGCTCGGAGCCGAAATCCGCCTCGAGGGGAACACCGCGATTATTCGCGGGGTGGAAAGACTGACCGCTGCACCGGTCATGGCGACGGATCTGCGCGCTTCGGCGAGCCTCGTGCTGGCGGGCCTGATTGCCGAGGGACGCACCGACATCGAGCGCATCTACCACATCGACCGTGGCTATGAGGCGATCGAGGAAAAGCTTGCCCAGCTGGGTGCGCAAATCAAACGAGTTCCGAACTGAGGCCTCTCTCCAAAGAGCTAGGGCGGAGCTGAACGTCGGACGAATCCGACTGCGGAATGACACCTACCGCGCGTACTATTGCCAGCCTCAACTGCTGGAGAATGTATGCGCATCGGTATGGTCGGACTGGGGCGTATGGGCGCGAACATGGTGCGCCGCCTGATCAAGGGCGGTCACGAGTGTGTTGCGTATGATAATTCTGCAGACGCCGTCAAGGCGATCGTTGCCCAGGGAGCGAAGGGCGCGAAGTCTCTGCCCGAGCTAGTGGAGGCACTGCCTGCTCCGCGCGCAGTGTGGATCATGGTGCCGGCGAGCGTCGTTGATTCGGTGATCGCGCAGCTGCGGCCACTGTTGAAACGCGGCGACGTCATCATCGACGGCGGCAATTCCAACTATCACGATGACATCCGCAGGGCCGAGGAGTTGCAGCCGGCCGGCATTCACTACGTCGATGTCGGGACCAGCGGCGGCGTGCTCGGCTTCGAGAACGGGTTCAGTCTGATGATCGGCGGCGAGAAGGACGTCGTCGCATCGATTGAGCCGATCTTCGCGACGCTGTCTCCGGGCGGAAGGATGCCCGAGCCTGTAAAGGGTGGCGGCACGCCGGCCGATGGCCAGGCGGGCATGGGTTACCTGCATTGTGGGCCTGTGGGTGCCGGGCACTTCGTCAAGATGGTCCACAACGGCATCGAGTACGGAATCATGGCCGCCTACGCGGAGGGCCTGAACATTCTCAAACACGCCGACGCCGGCATGCAGACTCGTGAAGCCGACGCGGAGACCGCCCCGCTCAGCAATCCGAAGTACTTTCAGTACAAGCTGGATATCGCCGCCATCTCCGAGGTCTGGCGCCACGGCAGCATCATTTCCTCACGCCTGCTCGATCTCACCGCGGCAGCGCTTGCGGCAAGTCCGAAGCTCGAGGAGTTTGGGGGCCGCGTGTCGGATTCCGGCGAGGGCCGCTGGACTGTGCAGGCGGCGATTGAAGTCGGTGTGCCGGCCTATGTTCTGAGCGCCGCGCTGTATTCGCGATTTGAGTCGCGCGGTCGGGCGGAGTTCGCCGACAAGCTGCTGTCGGCCATGCGTCTGGGCTTTGGTGGCCACCACGAGAAGAAGGATTGATATGGAGCGCAAGGATTCAGATGCCCTGGTGATCTTCGGTGCGACTGGCGATTTGTGCTTCAAGAAGATCTACCCGGCCCTGTACCACCTCGTGCGGCGCGGTCATCTCACGGTACCGGTGATCGGCGTCGCACGGGCGGGGTGGAATCTGGACAGGCTTGCCTCGCATGTCCGCGACAGTGTGCACACAGCCATGAAAGCTGTTGACGCGGCAATCCTGTCAAAGTTGACTTCCCTACTGCGTTATGTTGACGGCGATTACACGAAGCCCGAGACGTACAATTCGCTGCGCAAGGCGCTGGGTGACGCGCAGCGGCCGCTCAACTACCTGGCCATTCCGCCGAGCGTCTTTCCCCCGGTTATTGCGTGTCTCGGCAAGATGATGCCTGTCCAGGGCGCGCGCGTCGTCATCGAGAAGCCCTTTGGGCGGGACCTGGAGTCCGCGCGGAAATTGAATGCGACGCTGCTGGCGACATTTCCAGAATCCAACATCTTCCGCATCGATCACTATCTTGGCAAGGAGCCGGTGCAGAATCTGCTGTTCTTCCGGTTCGCGAATTCGTTTCTCGAGCCCGTCTGGAACCGCAACTTCGTCGCGAGCGTGCAAATCACGATGGCGGAGAAGTTTGGCGTGGCCGGCCGCGGCAGGTTCTATGAGGAGGTG
>JAQGOF010000010.1 GCA_028293745.1 Gammaproteobacteria bacterium
TGTTCGCAGCCGATATGCGTGCGCGTCCGCGAACGCACGGGCCTCTACTTCGAATCGATTGTTCCAGTAACCTCGGCGAATACATTCCGCGATGTAGCTGCGGATCGTGAGTGTCCGCGGCTCCCACTGTTTGATGACATGGCAATACTCGTGGAGCATCAACCAGGGGTTGTCGAAGAACTCAGCGCCACTGCCGCGCAGGTAGATCCGGCCTCGGCGTGTCGTGGCTATGGCCCGGCCGTGAAGGCGCACGAATAGTGAATGCTCGAAGACCTGGACGTGATGTACCGGGCCTTCGAGCAGCACTTCTAGCGAAGCACTGACCGTTTCGGGCAAAGTAATTGCGCGTCCGATCCACGTCACGGGAACAGTATGATCTATACCATCGGACATTCGAACCATCCCATCGAGCGGTTCCTGGGTCTGCTCGAGCCGTACGGGATCACGGCTGTGGCGGACGTCCGCTCCACCCCGTATAGCCGCTTCAACCCGCAATTCAGACGGGAGAAGTTACAAGCCGCGCTGTCGAGCGTTGGGATTCAATACGTGTTCCTGGGCGAGGAGCTCGGCGCCCGCAGCCGGGACACCGCCTGCTACGACAGCGACGGGAGGGTGAGCTACGCGAAGCTCGCCAGAACAGAGCTGTTTCGCAAAGGCATAGCTCGGTTGAGAACCGGAATGGCGGATCATCGGATTTCGCTCATGTGCGCGGAGCGCGAGCCCCTCGAATGTCACCGCACGATTCTCGTCGCTCGCGAGCTGGTGCGCGAGGGCGTTGCGGTGACTCACATACTGGGCGATGGATCGCTCGAGTCTCACGAACACGCCCTGCAGCGCTTGGCTGCGACCTTGAAATTGGGGGGTGGCGATCTGTTCAGTGGGTCTGCGGAGTTGGCGGAACAGGCTTATGACTTACAGGCTGCGCGCATTGCGTATGTGAAGAAGGACGCTGGCGGCAGATAACGCCACCACCTCCTTTTCCCTGTGGGTTCTCCGGCTGCGACGGCTGCTCGCAGTTCCGGTTGTGAGAGGATCATAGGGCGGCCAGCCGCGTGAGGCAGTTGCGCTTCACGGAGGCAAGTCCGAGCGCCGTGGTGAAGAACGAGCCAAACATCCTGACCAGGATGGACTCGCTGGCCTGTTCGACGACTGCGCTTTTGACGTAGCCTCGATTCATGTCATTGCCATGGCTGGTGCCCATCTGAAGATCGCCTTGTTGTACGAATCCCCAGATGGTCCCGTCCTCCGTTTCAACCATGACCAGGTGTTCGTCGGGGAAGGGGCCGTGTTGGATAGAGCACGGAACGCCTACGAGCTCGCCGTTTGCAAAAGTCATTGGAATGTTCCGGTTTTGGATGAAGGGGAGAGGCAGCAATGTGCCGTGGGTGGAGGGGATTGTCCAGGGAAGAGTTGCTTTTCAGGCGAGTTTTTGAGGTGTTTTTGGGGGCGGCTCTATGAGGCGATGCAGCGCGTATATGTTGGATTGCGCGTTAGTAATGCACCGCGTTTCCGTCGCTGCTTCTCGACGTGTTCGCGACGTCCTTGCGACACGTTGGGCGCGGACGCGGTTACTTGCCGATGCAGAAGCTGGAAAAAATGCGGCCCAGGAGGTCCTCGGTGGTGAACTCGCCCGTGATCTCGTTGAGGGCTTGTTGGGCGCCGCGGAGCTCTTCGGCGACGAGCTCGCCGGCGCGGCGGTCCTGTAGTTGGCGCTGAGCTTCGTCGACGTTGCGGCGGGCGCGGGAGAGGGATTCGAGGTGGCGCTGGCGCGCGGAGACGGTGCCCGTGTCGACTGTTTGATAGCCCATGCAGAGCTTGAGGTGGGCGCGCAGTGCGTCGATTCCTTTCCCCGTGGCCGCGGAGACGGTGATGCGCGGTGGACCTGCCATGGTGTCGGCGACGGGAATGCCAACAGCGAGATCGCATTTGTTGAATATCAGCGTGACCGGCACGTCAGGTGGCATGCGGCCGCTCTCTTCGTGGAATGCGCTACCTGAAGGATCTTCGGACGCATCGATGACAAACAACACGCGGTCGGCCCGGGTCATTTCGACTTTGGCCCGACGAATGCCTTCCTCCTCGACGACGTCGCCGCCCTGCCGGAGCCCCGCCGTGTCGAGCACATGCAGCGGCATGCCATCGATATCAATTCGTTCGCGCACGACATCGCGCGTAGTACCGGGAATGGCTGTAACTATCGCAGCTTCGTAACCGGCCAGCTTGTTGAGCAGACTGGACTTGCCGGCGTTGGGACGCCCGGCGATTACAACGGTCATGCCTTCGCGCAGCAGGCGTCCTTGGCGCGCGCTCTGTTCGACGCCGTCGAAATGGTCACTCACGGCTTGAAAGCGCTCGGCGAGCTGCTCATCGGCGAGGAAGTCGACTTCTTCTTCGGGAAAATCGATCGCTGCCTCAACGTAGGTGCGCAGCTCGATTACCGCATCGGTCAGTCCGCGGATCATGGCGGAGAATTCACCCTGCAACGAGCGCATGGCCGCGCGCACTGCGGCGCGGGAGCCCGCGTCGATGAGATCTGCTATGGCTTCGGCCTGTGCGAGATCGAGTTTGTCATTCAGAAATGCCCGTTGGGTGAATTCGCCAGGCTGGGCGCGCCGACCCCCGATCTCGATGATGCGGGCCACGAGTGATTCGATGACCACTGCGCCACCGTGGCCTTGCAGCTCCAGGACGTGCTCGCCGGTGTAAGAGTGGGGCGCGGGAAAAAAGAGCGCCAACCCGGCGTCGATCGTGTCCTGGTGGGAGTCGAGGAAGCGCGCAAACGTTGCTCGGCGTGGGAGCGGCAGCTCGCCGAGAATTACGGCGGCGATTTCGGGCACCTTGGGGCCTGATATGCGCACGATGCCGACACCACCGCGTCCGGGTGGCGTTGCTGCTGCCACGATGGTGTCGATCTTCCCCATGCGGCGGGCATATTAGATTGATTGAATGAAAGTCGCGCGGGGCGCGGAGCGTGGGTGGCATTACGCGCGGCCACATGGCCGGGCCCGTGTCATTCCTGGCACATAGGCGGAGCTGTGTAGGCCTCAATGCGGGGCACGGCGCAGCGCTACGGAGGCGCGCAGGCCGCAGGCACGGCGCGGCCACATGGGCGCTGCAACATCCTCGCTATTGCGGCCGGGACGGTGCCGCGTTACGGAAGCGCGCAGCGGCAGCAGGCTCGGCGGCCAGATGGGCCCGCGACATCCTCATTATTGACGGGGCGACGGAGTTGGCCTGCGCGCCGGGCCAGCGGCACCCTACGTCAGGTCTTTTTCTTTGCGTCCGCCGCTGCGATGCGGCGGTTGATATTCCATTGCTGGGCGATCGACAGGACGGTGTTCGTGACCCAGTAGAGGACGAGGCCCGCCGGGAAGAAGGCGAACATGAACGACATCACCAGGGGCTTGAACATGAACACCTTCGCCTGGACGGGATCCGGAGGCGCAGGGTTCAGCTTGTATTGCGTAAACATCGCCGCAGCCATGATGGCTGGAAGCACGAACAGGGGGTCGCGCGAGGACAGATCGTGGATCCAGAACGCGAACGGCGCCTGGCGCATCTCTACGCTTTCGAGCAGCACCCAGTAAAACGCCAGGAATACTGGAATCTGGATGATGATGGGCAGACAGCCGGCGATCGGGTTGATCTTCTCGCGCTGATACAGCTCCATCATGGCGCGGCCGCGTTTCTCCGAGTCGTCCTTGTAGGTCTCCTGCAGATTTTTGATGCGCGGCTGCAGCTGTTTCATCTTGGCCATGGAGCGGCCGCTCGCTTCGGACAACGGATAGAAGGCGAGCTTCAGAAGGAAGGTGACCAGGATGATGGCCACACCCCAGTTGCCGAAGAAGGAGTCCACCGCGTCCAGCACAGTGAACAGGGGCTGTGCGAGCACGTACAGAAGGCCGTAGTCGGTGACGCGCGCCAGATCGGGGCCGGTTGCTTTGAGCTGCCGTTGCAGCTTGGGGCCCACGAAAATGACCGTGCCGAACTTGGCTGACCCGCCCGGCGCCACGGTTTGAGGCCGACCCTGCTCGGCGGCGAGACGGTATTGGTCACCGGCCGCGTTGAGTGTGAAGTGATACGGCTGGTCCCTTGGCGGCACCACGGCAGTGACAAAGTGATGTTGTAGCGCTGCGATCCAGCCGTTCGTCACGTCGATGGAAAGGTGACTGTCGTCGCGATCGGATGTATCGAGCTTGCGGTACTTCTTGCCGTCATACAGGGCGGGGCCGTGGTACGCATAGGTCTCGACATTGAACATCGAGCGTTTCGTGCGCGGATCGTTCCTGAAAATCTGCGCGTAGTTCGCGGCCGTCCACGGCGCCTGCGACTGGTTCTCCACGTCGTAATCGATGTCCGCGCGATATTCGCCGCGGCGGAAGACAAATGTCTTCGTGACCTTCACTCCCTGGTCGCTCGTCCAGGTCAGCGGTACGCGCAGCTCATTGGCGTTGCCGAGCTGGTACTCGCTCCGCTCGCTCGTAAGCGGGGTGACGTGAGTGGGTGTTGGCTGCGGGCCCGCCAATCCTGACTGCAGCAGGTACACAGTCTGTGGGTCGTCCACGTTCTCGAGACGAACCGGCGTGGCCTCACCCTTGACCTTCGGATATTTGAGCAGGTCCGCTCTCTGGAGGGTCCCGCCACGTGTACTGATATCCATATCCAACACATCTGTTCGGACATGAATCACGGGCGCGGCAGCAGTCTCCGGTGTGGAGGGTGCAGTGGAGCCCGGCACGGCAGCTGCGGCCGCGGGAGTGGCGGCCGTCGGCGCCGCGCCGGAGCCATTCGCCGGGGCGGCTTCTTTCGGTGCCTGTGGTATCTGGTTCGCGAGATCGCTGCTGGCAGAAGTAGACGCAGGGCCGCCATTGGCGGGCCGTGTCGTGTTGGTCACTACGTCGGGACGCGCACCGTAGTCGCGCTGCCACACGTCGTAGTTGAGGTAAATCATCGCGAGGAGCGCGATCCACAGGTAGATTCGGGGATTGTTAGTCATGTGCCTGGTGATTGCAGACGGACGGGGGCGCCATAGCCGGGGCGCTCAGTGCGCCGTGTGTGAGCGGCACTGGATCGAATCCACCCGGATGCCATGGGTGGCATCGTCCAAGGCGCTTCACGGTCAACCAACCACCCCGGAGCATGCCGAACCGGTTGATGGCCTCGAGCGCATAGTTGGAACAGGACGGATGGAATCGGCATGTGGGACCGAGGAGCGGGCTCACGGTCCATTGATAGATTCGAATCAGGAGCGTGGCGACGTGGCGCATTGCTCTTTCACTTTTTTCCAGAGCGCTACGAGGCTCGCGTGCAGTTCAGGTCCTGGTGCATCTTTCGCCCGGCCGCGCGCGCTGACGATCAGATCGACGGCAGGCAACTCGTGCTGGTGCAGTCTGAACGACTCGCGGATGATCCGGCGGATACGGTTGCGTTGGACACCACCGCCCGCGGTACGAACCGCAACGGCAAGACCGAGACGCGGCCAACCCTTGTCGTTCCAGAACGCAGTCACACCAAAGAATCCATTACCAAGCCGACGCCCGCCAGCGTAGGCCGCATCAAAGTCCGACTTGCGACGCAGGCGCCGTTGCGCGGGGAGAGTAAGCCTTGCTGGGGCCGCGCTGTCGCAGGTCAAGGGGCCAGTGTCCTTTCGAGAAGAGTCCTTCCGACAGGGGCGCCTGGCGCGGAGCACGCAGCCCGAGGCACGCAACCTGGGCGCGTAGCCGCGCGCAACAATGGGCGCGGCTTCTGCCACGCTTTATGGGATGAGCTTTCTACGCCCCTTGGCGCGACGGCGTGCCAATACGGCGCGGCCATTCTTTGTAGCCATACGTGCACGGAAGCCGTGCGTGCGCGCACGCCGCACTTTGCTCGGTTGATAGGTGCGCTTCATAGCATGGACTCCGTCGATGGTCCGTCGGTACCAAAAAGGGCGGCAAGGCTAAGCCGTTGAGCGCCAAGGTGTCAATAGATAATTCCCGTGCGCTGCGCGCAACTTCTCAGCCGGTTGCGAAGACGCAACCGGCTCCATTGAGCGTCTCAGAGGCTTCAGCAGGCGCGGCACTAGGTATAGACTGCGCAGCCCTTTTCTCAGGTCCCGTGCAGGCGGCCGCGGAGGCAGCGCGTGGAAGCGTCTCATTGGACTCAATGCATTTGCGCTTTGGAGGCGGAGCTTCCGGAGCAGCAATTCAATACGTGGGTGCGCCCTCTGCAGGTAATGGAGGGTGCCGGCGCGTTGAAACTGCTTGCGCCGAATCGGTTCGTGGTTGATTGGGTGAATGCCAATCTGCTGCCGCGGATCGGCGAGCTGCTGCGCGACCAAGGTAGTGGCGATATCCCGGTTGTCACCGTGGAGGTCGGGTCACGAACAATTGCGGCGCCGGCTCGTAATATCACAACGCCCGTTCCGCCCAGTCGTCCACGACGTGCAGATGGGCTCGTGGTCGGCGCAAGATTACAGGCCGACTTCACGTTCGGCTCTTTCGTCGAAGGCAAGAGCAATCAGCTCGCCAAGGCGGCGGCGCTGCAAGTGGCCGAAAATCCGGGTCGTGCCTACAACCCACTGTTCCTGTATGGAGGTGTTGGTCTCGGCAAGACGCACCTGATGCACGCCATCGCGCATCTCATCAAGGAACGTGATGCTGAAGCGCGGATTGCATACGTACACTCGGAGCGCTTCGTGGGCGACATGGTGCGCGCTTTGCAGCACAACTCCATGAACGAGTTCAAAACGGCGTATCGGTCGCTGGATGCGCTCCTGATCGACGACATTCAATTCTTCGCAGGCAAGGATCGATCGCAGGAAGAGTTCTTCCACACCTTCAACGAGCTGCTCGAGGGACAGCACCAGGTGATCCTGACGTGCGACCGCTATCCGAAGGAGGTCGACGGCCTGGAGGAACGGCTCAAGTCACGTTTTGGCTGGGGTCTGACAGTCGCGATCGAGCCACCCGAGCTCGAGACCTGTGTGGCCATCCTCATTTCCAAGGCGCAGCACGCGGGTGTGAACCTGCCGGAGGAAGTGGCCTTCTTCATCGGCAAGCGGATCCGCTCGAATGTCCGCGAGCTCGAGGGTGCGCTTCGGCGTGTCATTGCCAACTCGCGCTTCACGGGGCATCCGATCACCGTCGAGTTCACGAAGGAAGCGCTGAAAGACCTGCTGTCTCTGCAGGCGAAACTGGTTACGATCGAGAATATTCAGAAGACCGTTGCGGATTACTTCAAGGTACGCATGGCGGACCTGCTCTCCAAGCGCCGCAGCCGCTCCGTGGCGCGTCCGCGCCAAGTGGCTATGGCCTTGGCCAAGGAGTTGACGAGTCACAGCCTCCCAGAGATCGGTGATGCGTTCGGCGGCCGTGATCACACGACGGTGATGCACGCATGCAAGCGGATCAAGGAGCTGCGGGACTCGGAGCAGCGCATGAGCGAAGACTATTCGAACCTGTTGAGAACTTTGGCGGGATGATGTGTAAAGGCCTGTGGGCTGACTGTGGATTATTCTGTGGATAAGGTTATGCACAGGGCACACACAGGAGACTGCCAGCAAAGCCCGTGGCTTGTGCCTCACGAAAAGCGCTGCAAGATGCTGGAACTTAAGCGAAACTTTTCTTATGACCGCTATCCACAGGCTCTATAGCAACAACAATCTGACTTCTTAAAGAAAGAAAGATAGAAGATATGAAGCTGACAGCTGCACGTGAAGATCTCCTCACACCCCTGCAAAGCGTCATCGGCGTCGTCGAGCGTAGACAGACGATGCCGGTTCTCGCGAATGTGCTTCTGTCAGCGAGAGAGAATCGCCTCAACATCACGGGTACGGATCTCGAGGTCGAGCTCGTAGCGACGAGCATGGTGAATGTTCAGCAGGGAGGCGACATCACCATCCCCGGCAGGAAGCTGCTCGACATATTCCGCTCGTTGCCGGAGCAGGCGAGCGTAACGCTGGGCACTGAAGGCGAACGGATGTCCATCAAGGCTGGGCGGAGCCGCTTTACGTTGTCCACCCTCCCAGCGGCGGAGTTTCCGTTGGTGGAGGAGATCAATGCGCAGCAGACATTGACGATTGCCCAGGGCGAGTTCCGGCGGCTCATCGACAAGACGCATTTTTCGATGGCTCAGCAGGACGTCCGTTACTACCTCAACGGCCTGCTGCTCGAGACCGAAGGTGCTTCGCTGCGCGCGGTGGCGACAGACGGGCATCGTCTGGCTTTGTGCGAGATGACACTCCAGGACAAGGCCAAGTCGAACCAGCAGGTGATTGTGCCTCGCAAGGGCGTGCTGGAGCTGCAACGGATACTGGGCACGGAGGGAACGATCGAGCTGGCCATCGGGACGAATCACGTTCGCGCCCAGATCGGCACAATTCGCTTCACTTCGAAGCTGATCGATGGTCGTTTCCCGGAGTACGGACGCGTGATCCCGGCAAGCCCAGCGCGCAAGGTCGAGGCGGATCGCGAGCTGCTGCGCCAGGCACTGCAGCGCACGGCCATCCTGTCGAACGAGAAGTACCGTGGCATTCGCCTCACTGCACGTCCCGACCTACTCGTGATTCAGGCGCATAACCCAGAGCAGGAAGAGGCCGAAGACCAGGTTGAAGTCACCTACCAGGGAGACGAGGTGGAGATCGGCTTCAATGTGAATTATCTGCTCGATGCACTGGGTGCCATCGAGACTGAGAAGGTTGAGATCGGACTGACTGACTCGAACAGCAGTTGCCTCATCCACGCCCCTGGCACGACGCATACGCGGTACGTGGTGATGCCGATGCGGCTGTAAAGGGACGCTGCGCACGGTTGCTACCACCAACTGTCGGGCAGCACCCGGTGGGGTGCGACGCGATCGGGTGAACGTCCGCGCCAAAGGGCGCTGGCAGATCCGGCGCGGGGAAACTGGCGGGGCCCAGGCGCGCGAGGTGTGGGGGTAACACCCGCGCAAAAAGAGCCTGTCTGCGCCAACGGTGCCGACTCAGAGCAGCGGAGAAGTTACGGGGAAAACGACTAGCCCCGCGAGTGCAAAGCCCCGATGGGTGCGCCGCATAAGTTAGCGCCCGGAGGGGTAACCCTGGGCGGTGCAGGTGCAAGCCTGCGCAGGTGGGTTCACGGCGTCCCCAGGAAGCCTTCCCAAGCGAGGCCCGGCCCCCGATAGAATCGATCGTTCATGAACAATCCTCCCTAGCATCCTATGAGCCTCATCGAGTTGACGGTGGAGGACCTTCGCTGCCTCCAGCGCGCCGAGTTGGCTATGGATCCACGGCGCAATCTGATTTGGGGTAGCAACGGCTCTGGCAAGACATCTTTGCTTGAGGCCATATTTTTGCTCGGTCGGGGGCGATCGTTCCGCACCCGAAACTCTGAGCGCCTCATTCGTCATGGCCAGCCGCGGCTCACCGTCTTCGGCCGCACCGATGGGATGCCTGCGCAAGCCGTGGGCGTGCAGGTCTCCAGGGCCGGGGGGACGGTCGCGCGCATCAGTGGCGCGACGGCGGGATCACTGACTGAGTTGTCGCAGGCCTTCCCGGTCCAAGTCATCGACCCGGGAGTCCATAAGCTCGTCGAAGAGGGAGGGTTTCGGCGCCGGCGGTGGATGGACTGGGCAGTGTTCCACGTGGAACCTGGATTCGCCGATCTCTGGCTTCGGTATACCCGTGCGGTGAAACAGCGCAATGCCGCGCTTCGGCATCAGCCTGCCCAGGCTTCCGTGTGGGATCCGGAAGTGGCGCGGCTCGGTGAGCTGATCGCAGCGTCACGCCGGAACATGCTCGATGAGCTGCAGCCCCTATGGCGCCAGTCGGTGAGTGGCCTGAGTGGCCTGGACGTGGAGCTGCATTACAGCCGTGGATGGTCACAGGATGTGCCGCTAGCCCAGGCGCTGGTGGACTCCCGCGTGCGTGATGAGGGTAAGGGACAGACCCACAGCGGACCCCACCGCGCCGACGTGCTGGTTCGCATGGCTGGCCGCCCGGCCAGGGAGGTGCTTTCGCGTGGGCAACAGAAGCTGGTCGCGATCGCGATGACGCTGGCGCAGATTCAACTGCTGCAAGAACGGACTTCGCTGGCTCCGACGCTGTTGCTCGATGATCCCGCGGCAGAGCTCGATGGCTCTCACCTGCTGCGGTTTATCGAAGAAGTGAGCCGGTTGAATTGCCAGCTTGTACTTACGTCCCTGCAGCCCCAGTTGGATCTCTTCGGTAAGCCCGAACGGGTGTTCCACGTGGAACAGGGAAGGGTAGGACCTGTATAATACCGTATCCAAAGACCGGGCTAATTCATGGCATCTGACGACGTCTACGACTCCAGCAAAATCAAAGTTTTAAAGGGCCTGGATGCGGTGCGAAAACGCCCCGGCATGTACATCGGAGATACCGATGACGGCTCGGGTTTGCACCACATGGTTTTCGAGGTCGTGGACAACTCCATCGACGAGGCGCTGGCCGGTTATTGCGACCGGATTGTGGTCACGATCCATGCGGATGAATCCATCACGGTCTCGGATAACGGCCGGGGCATTCCGGTCGACATCCACCCCGAGGAGGGTCGTTCCGCTGCGGAAGTGATCATGACCGTCCTGCACTCGGGCGGTAAGTTCGACGACACGTCCTACAAGGTCTCGGGTGGCCTCCACGGCGTCGGCGTGTCGGTGGTGAATGCTTTGTCTGACTATCTCCTGCTCACCGTGCATCGCGACGGGAAGACACACAGGCAGGAATACCATCTGGGCGAGCCAGCCGCACCCATGGGGGTGGTGGGCGAGACGCAGGAACGCGGTACGGTCATCCGATTCCGCCCCAGCGGGAAGATCTTCACGCACATCCAGTTCAACTACGAAATCCTCGCCAAGCGGCTGCGGGAGCTCTCGTTCCTCAACTCGGGCGTTCGGATAGAGCTGATCGACGAGCGCGAGAACAAGTCGGATGTCTTCAAGCACGAAGGCGGCCTGCAGGCCTTCGTGAAGCACCTGAATCGGACGCGGACCCCGGTCCACGAAACGGTCCTCTGGTTCAAGACCCAGGAGGGCCCCATCAACGTCGAAGTTGCGATGCAGTGGAACGACTCCTACCAGGAGAGCATGTACTGCTACACGAACAACATCCCACAGAAGGACGGTGGCACTCACCTGGCTGGATTCCGCAGTGCGCTCACCCGCACGCTGAATGACTACATCGAGAAGGAGGCCAAGAAAGAGAAGATTCAGACCACCGGCGACGATGCGCGCGAAGGTCTGACTGCCATCTTGTCCGTGAAGCTTCCGGATCCGAAGTTCTCATCGCAGACCAAGGACAAGCTGGTCTCGTCCGAGGTCAAAGGAATCGTCGAGACCGCCGTAGGGGCCAAGCTGCAAGAGTATCTGCTGGAACACCCGACTGAGGCTCGGGCCATCGTAGCCAAGACCATTGAGGCCGCGAGGGCGCGCGAGGCTGCGCGCAAGGCTCGCGAGATGACCCGGCGCAAAGGCGCGCTCGATATTGCGGGTCTGCCTGGAAAGCTCGCGGATTGCCAGGAGAAGGATCCGGCGCTGTCGGAGATCTTCATCGTCGAGGGTGACTCGGCCGGTGGATCGGCCAAGCAGGGGCGTGACCGCCGTACTCAGGCCATCCTGCCTCTGAAGGGCAAGATCCTGAATGTCGAGAAAGCTCGTTTCGACAAGATGCTCTCGTCAGCCGAGGTAGGCACGCTCATCACCGCGCTAGGGTGTGGAATAGGGCGCGACGAGTTCGACATCGACAAGCTGCGCTACCACCGCATCATCATCATGACGGACGCTGACGTGGACGGATCGCATATCCGGACGCTACTGCTCACGTTCTTCTATCGCCAGATACCGATGCTGATCGAGCGCGGCCATATCTATATCGCGCAGCCGCCGCTCTATAAGGTCAAGCGGGGTAAGCAGGAGTCGTACGTCAAAGACGATACGGAGCTGGACGCGCTCCTGCTGAATACCGCCTTGGAAAACTCCGCGCTGCACGTCAATTCGGAAGCTCCGCCCCTGCAGGGTTCGGGTCTCGAGATGCTCGCCCGCCAGTACATGGAAGTGCAGGCCATCATCAAGCGGTGGTCGCGGCGCTATGACGATCGGCTGCTGGATCAATTGATCTACATGCCGGAGGTCAAGACGGAAGACTTCGATCGGCCAGATTGGCTGCGTGACTGGGCAAAAGAGCTCCATCAACGGCTGAATGGGCTCGACGACGGAACGCGGACTTACCGCGTTGAAGTCGGCCCCACCAGTGACGGCCACGCGGCCCGTGTGATCATTCACAAGACGGAGCACGGCACGCCTAGCAACAAGTACCTGCCACGTGAGTTCTTCGAATCCGCGGAGTACCAGCGAATCGCTGATCTTGCGCGCACTCTGGCGGGCCTCATCGGCGAAGGCGCCTACGTTACCCGCGGCGAGGATCGTCATGAGGTGGGCTCTTTCAAGGAAGCCATGAAGTGGCTGTTCGACCAGGCACGCCGCGGCCAGACCATTCAGCGCTACAAAGGTCTGGGCGAGATGAATCCGGAGCAGCTGTGGGACACCACCATCAATCCTGACACTCGCCGGCTCATGCAGGTGAAGATCGATGATGCAGTGACCGCGGACGACATCTTCACCACTCTGATGGGAGATCAGGTGGAGCCGCGACGCGAGTTCATCGAAAAGAACGCGCTGTCGGTGATGAATCTCGACATCTAATTCGGAGCGCGTCTAATTAATTGATTTTTAAGTGAAAAGAGACAATTCCGGTCACGAACGCAGCGTAGCCGGCGGCGAAATACGCCAGCCGCCGGGGTGTGAGCGCATCGCGGCGCAGCAAGACCAGCAGGCCTGCGATTGCAACGGCGGTGACGATCGCGGCAACCGTGAGTGCCCTGTCGAACAGCCAGGGTGTGAAGAACAAGCCCAGGGCCGTTGGAATGGTCGCCTGAATCATCATAGAGCCGCTGATGTTGGACAGGGCAAGCCGATGTTTGCCCTGCCTGATCCAGATGATGGCGTTCATGATCTCGGGCAGCTCGGTGGCGACGGGGCTGAACAGCAACGCGACCACCGTCGCCGAAATGCCCAGCCCGCTTCCTACGGCCCCGAGCTGGCTCACAAACACCCTGGAAGCGACGAAGATGACGATGAGTGCCAGGACGGTTTGCACGGCCGTCATCGTCCAGCTCGGCTCCCTTGCCTTCGGTTGGAACATGAGCGGCTCCAACTCACCCTCGGGCGCATCGCCGTCATGCATCACTTCCGAGTACGTGTAAACCACGTACGCCGCCAGGAACAACCATCCCAGCCAGGGCTTTATGGCGAACGCCACGAACCCCAACGCGATCTTGAATGCGAAGATCAGCAGGAACCAGCTCTGATCCCGGCTCAATCGCTGCCGATTCAACTTAATGGGCTTGCGTGGCGGCTGTGACCGCGTGATCAGCAGCATGATGCCGACGATCGGATAGGCCACGGTTGCCAACACGAGCGGACCGCCGAGGGCTGCTCCAACACCGATGTCCTTTGCCGCTGCATCGTGACCGAACACGACTGCAACAAAGGTCACGACACTTTCGGGCAGCGCCGTACCGAATGCGGCCAGCACGGTACCGACGGCGTTCTGTGAGACCCCCGCCTTGCGGCCAAACCACTCGACTCCGTTTACGAAGTACTCGCAGGCCCAATAGACACATGCGGCGGAGAACAACAGCGCCGCGACGGCAACCGACATGGATAAAGTCAAACTCGTGTCCAATCATCCCGAACGAGGGAGTTATTGTCGCACGGTTGAGCTACATGAACTGTTTGGCGAGCTCCCAGGCGGTGGCATCAATGGCCGACTGCAGTGCCCGGGCGGTGCGAGTGGGATCGATCTGGAGTGCCCCGCGATCCTTGAAGCTGAGATTGTCATCGGCCCTGACCAGCACGGCGTCTTCGTCGGTGTTCTCTACACAGCCGTAGATGATGCGGTCCTGGAACAGGACCTGGTGGTCCTTCGCGCTCACCAGCCGTGCGGAAACCTCGAGCCGCGGGCGAAAGGCCGTCGAAGATTGCGGCGCCTCGAAACCGACATATGTCGCATAGACGTCGAGATACGCATCGACGTGTTTCAGCTGCGGATACGCCGACAGGAAGCGCGCGTGCTCTTTCTCCGGCCGGGTGCCTGTCGCAGGAGTGATCGTGAACCCAACTTTGCGCACTGCCTGAGTGACCGCGTTTGAGAGCGACGCTCGGAAATCGAAATGCGCCGCCGCCAGGGTGTTCTCCATCGCCTGGCTGGCCCACGCCGCACGCCGCGCTTCGACGAGGTTGCCCACCACGCCGAACCCGGCACCGATCGGATTCATGATCCGTACTTGAGTGTGCTCAGGCGTCCCGATCGGGACGATATCTACGCGCTTGATTGTCGCGCGGGTGGAATGCTCGAAGTTCTGTGTCGGCAATGCGCCGCAAGCGGCCAAGGTCCATGTGAGGATGGATGCCAGACAGAGTTTGAGCGGGACGCGCATTGCTGTCTCGAGGCCGGATAAAAAGCGAGCGTCGAGTCAGTGCGATTGTCATTTAACGGGACGGCTGCAGAACAGCGGTGGCGTCTCACTTATGCAGTGAGCCGAGCGACCGTGCTCTCAATCCACTCTTGTACTTCTCGATTGAGTTCCCTCACATCCCTTCCCGCCGCGGCGATGGGTCGTCCGATGACGACGCGCACCGTCCCTGGCTTCTTCATCCATCCTCGCCGTGGCCAATAACTTCCCGCGTTGTGTGCGACGGGAACGATCAGCTTGTTGCGCTCGATCGCGAGCAACGTGCCACTGACCCCGTACTTACGCGTCTGGCCGTGAGGCATTCGGGTGCCTTCGGGAAAGATCATGATCCAATCTCCCTCGTCCAGCCGTTGCTTCCCCTGCTCCACAACCTGTCCCACCGCCGAATGCCCGGACTTGCGATCGATTGCTATCGCGTGCAGTTGCCGGATTCCCCAACCCACCACCGGTATCCACAGCAGCTCGCGCTTCAAGACCCAGACCTGGCGCGGAAATACGACGGCCATTGCGATCGTTTCCCATGAAGAGGAGTGCTTCCACAGGGCGATGTGGTTGCCGGGCGGAAGGTTCTCCTGACCTTCGATGCGATAGTCGAGTCTGCAGGTCCACTTCAGTGCCCACAGCAGCACCAGCCCCCACACACGCGCGAGAATGAAGCGCTTGCGGAACGGCAGGAACGAGCACGCAATCACGAAGAAGATCGAGTAGAAGAAGGTCCAGGCAAACAAGAACAGCGTGTAGAGCAGCGAACCGATTAACTGCATGATGTCTCGTTGAATCAACCCGGAAGCCGGGACAGATCGGCGATGCCTATGAACAGGCCGTGGAGCTCGGCGAGCAGTGCGAGCCGGTTCGCGCGCAGGCGCGGATCCTCATCCATGACCATCACCTGTTCGAAGAATGCATCGACGGGCGGCCGCAGTTGCGCCAGCCGGCCGAGCGCGTTTGCGTATTCACGTTGCGCCAGGGCGGTGGCGACTGCTTCCTTGAGCGCGCGCATTGCGTCGAACAAACGGACTTCGGCGGGGTCCTTCAGAGTTTCGACATCGACGTCCTTGCGTTGCAGCTCGCCTGCCTTGCGCAGGATGTTGGCAATACGTTTGTTGGCTGCCGCGAGGCTGATTGCCTCAGGCAGATCCAGGAACGCGCGCAACGCATTGAGGCGGGCATCGAAGTCCAGTGGTGAGGCGGGTTTGGCTGCCAGCACCGCGTCGAACATTTCGGTGGTGAAGGCGGGCGCGGTGCCGGGTATCCCGCTAGGCGTACGTTCGAGGTAGTAGGCGCGCAGGCGCTCCATGATGAAGTCGTAGAGCTGGTCGTCGGAGGTGGCCGTGGTGCCGCCGGCAGCGGCCTTCGTTGAGGTCGCAGGGGCCGCTGCGGCCTTGCTGGCGCGAATGCGCTCCACATCGGTCCGCACGTTGGCCAATGCAACACCGATCAACTTCCGCAGATCCAGGTCGAGTCGCTTCTCGATCAGAATTCTGAGCAGGCCGATGGCGGCGCGGCGCAGGCCGAAAGGATCCTTCGCACCGGTGGGCTTCTCTCCGATCTCGAAAATGCCGGCCAGGGTGTCGAGCTTGTCGGCGATGGCTACTGACAGACCCGCGTGGGTTTCGGGCAGCTGATCACCGGCGCCGCGTGGGAGGTAGTGCTCACGGATTGCAACGGCAACCTCGGCCGCCTCGCCGTCGGCGAGCGCGTAGTAGGTGCCCATGATTCCTTGCAGCTCGGGGAATTCTCCGACCATCGCGGTCAGCAAGTCGCATTTGCACAGGTCGGCTGCACGCTCCGCGTCTGCGCGGTCCCCAATTCCGGCGGCTGCGATTTCTCCCGCGAGCACCCTCACCCGGCGCGTTTTGTCGCCCAACGATCCGAGCTTCACCTGGAAGGTCATTGCGTCGAGCGCATCGCGTCGAGCCGCAAGCCGCTGCTTCCGGTCCTGCTCCCAGAAGAACGCCGCGTCGGCGAGCCGCGGACGTACCACGCGCTCGTTACCCTCGCGCACCTTCGACGGATCGCGGCTCTCGATGTTGCTGACCGTGATGAAGCTCGGCATCAAACGGCCTTGCTCATCCTCAACCGCGAAGTAACGCTGATGGTCCTGCAGCGTCGAGATCAGCACCTCGCGCGGCAGCTCCAGAAATCGTTCCTCGAAGCGGCCGGCCAGCGGCACCGGCCATTCCACCAGCGCCGTGACTTCATCCAATAAGGCATCGCCGATCAGGGCCCGGCCACCTAATTCGGTGGCGACGGCCGAGACCCTGGTCTTGATCAACTCGCGGCGTGCAGCGAAATCCGGGAGCACGAACCCGCGCTCGCTCAGAGTACGCGCGTACGCGGCGGGCGAAGTGATCCGAATGGGCTTGGGCGCATGAAACCGGTGTCCCTGGGTCTGACTCCCGGCATCGGTCTCCAACAACCGCGCAGGCAGTACATCCTTCCCGTACAGCATGACGAGCCAATGCACCGGTCGTACGAATTCGGCAGTGCCCGAACCCCAGTGCATGCGCCTTGGAATGGGCAGCCCCTCGAGCGAGCTGTGCACGATCTGCGGCAACAGCTCGGTGACGGCGGCTCCGGGCTTCGTGCCGATGAAGAACAGAAACTGTCCTTTACCCTCGTCGAGTCTTTGCAGCGCATCCACTGTCACGCCACAACTCTCTGCGAATGCAAGGGCGGCCCGTGTGGGCTGGCCCGCACCATCGAACGAGGCGCTGACCGGTGGCCCCCGCCGCTTGATGTCCTGATCCGGCTGGCGTGCCACCAGCCGTTTCACCATTACAGCGAGTCTTCGCGGCGTGGCAAACGAAACAACATCGCCGTGAGTGAGCCCGGCCTTCGCCAAACCTGTACGTACACCTGTCGCAAAGGCTTGCTCCAGCCCGCGCAGTGCGGTCGGCGGCAGCTCTTCGGTTCCCAACTCAACCAGGAAGTCACGTTGCTCGACCGTCATGCCGCGGCCCCCGCATCGACCGCGTCCTGTTTCAACAGCGGGAAACCGAGTGCCTCGCGGCTTGCGTAGTAGGTCTGAGCTACCTGGCTTGCGAGCGTGCGGACGCGCAAGATATAACGCTGCCGCTCCGTGACTGAGATGGCCTTGCGGGCATCCAGCAGATTGAATGTGTGTGAGGCCTTGAGCACCTGCTCGTAGGCAGGCAGAGCCAGTTTGGCCGCCAGCAATTCCTTGCACATTTTTTCGTGATCATCGAAATGGCGCAGCAGCATGGGGACATCGGCCAGCTCGAAGTTGTAGATCGACTGCTCGACTTCGTTTTGATGGTAGACGTCGCGATACGTGACCGGGCCGCGCGGACCGTGCGTCCAAATGATGTCGTAGATGCTCTCGACGCCCTGCAAATACATTGCGAGTCGCTCGAGACCATACGTGATCTCGCCCGTAACGGGCCGGCAATCCAGTCCGCCGACCTGTTGGAAGTAGGTGAACTGCGAGATCTCCATCCCGTTGAGCCACACCTCCCAGCCCAGTCCCCACGCTCCCAACGTGGGTGATTCCCAGTTGTCCTCGACGAAGCGGATGTCATGCACGAGCGGGTCCAGTCCGAGGAAACGCAAGCTGCCCAGATACAGGTCCAGGATCTCGAGCGGCGACGGTTTGATGACAACCTGGTACTGGTAGTAGTGCTGCAGGCGAAAGGGATTGTCGCCATAGCGACCATCAGTCGGCCGACGCGAAGGCTGCAGGTACGCCGCGCTCCAGGGCTCGGGACCAATGGACCGCAGGAAGGTGGCCGTGTGGAAAGTACCCGCGCCGACCTCCATGTCGTAGGGCTGCAGGATCACGCATCCCTGGTCTGACCAGTAGCGCTGCAAGCCGAATATGAGCTCCTGGAACGTGCGCGGCGCCGTGCCGATCTTCATGCGTAAACCCGTGAGTAAAGGACGAAAAGGCGAGCGAGTATAGCGGGTGCCTCTACTGATCGAGCTGGCGCAGCTCGTACACACGGCTGATTCGCCCGCCGTCCCAGACGTAACGCAGGTGCACGCCCTGGCGGAGATTCTGGATGAGCTTCGGCCTGTAGATGGCCAGGCACTCGCCGCCGGCATGCCGAACGCTGTCGTAGACGATTCCGTTCGAGCCGCTGAGTTTCAACTGACGGCCGAATATCTGCGACGAGATGTAGCTGTCGGGATCGTAGATGTCGGTCATGCGGGCGCGCTTGCCGCGGATGTCATGCACGAGAGGGTCCAGCCCGAGGAAACGCAAGCTGCCCAGATACAGGTCCAGGATCTCGAGCGGCGAGGGTTTGATGACAACCTGATACTGGTAGTAGTGCTGCAGGCGAAAGGGATTGTCGCCATAGCGCCCATCGGTCGGGCGGCGCGAAGGCTGCACATACGCCGCGCTCCAGGGCTCGGGACCAATGGACCGCAAGAAGGTGGCGGTGTGGAAAGTACCTGCGCCGACCTCCATATCGTAGGGCTGCAGGATCACGCATCCCTGGTCCGACCAATAGCGTTGCAGGCCGAATATGAGCTCCTGGAACGTGCGCGGCGCAGTGCCGATCTTCATGCGTAAATCCGTGTGTAAGCTAGGGACGAAAAGGGCAGCGAGTATAGCGGGTGGCCCCTTCTATTCGAGCTGCCGCAGCTCGTACACGCGGCTGATCCGCCCGCCGTCCCAGACGTAGCGCAGATGCACGCCCTGGCGAAGATTCTGGATGAGCCGCGGCCTGTATATGGCCATGCATTCGCCGCCGGGATGCCGCACGCTGTCGTAGACGATTCCGTTCGAGCCATCGCGTTTCAACTGACGGCCGAGTACCTGCGACGAGATGTAGCTGTCGGGATCGTAGATGTCGGTCATGCGGGCGCGCATGCCGCGGATGTCATGAAATCGCGCCCCGACGTCGGCCAGGTAGCTGCGCATGTCGAGCTCGAGCGGGCCTTGCCTCGTGGCCCGCAAAAAGATCTCGCGGTGGTAGCAGGTTTCCGCAACGGAGGTTGCCAGGTGTGCCGCCGCATAGAACGCGCCGAACGTTCCGTCCGCAAAGCGGCTGCCCGCGGGATCCAGGTGAGTGAACGGCGCCATGATGACCGAGCCGCCCGGACCAAATGCCCGCTCGTCGGGCGGCACGAGCTCGACGGCGCCCACTTCGTCGCGCAGCCGCGGATTCGTGAGCGACTCGATCCAATACAACGCCTCCCAATCGGCGGGATCGGCTACCCGCTCAAACAGGTGAATGGTTGGGTACCGGCTCGGGATTACGCGAAAGCACGGCTGCCAGCGCACCTCGCTCGTCGCGAGTGCGGATTCGAGGCTCTGCATTCCTTTAGCCGCGCTGGGCGTCCAGATACTGGCGCACGATATAAAGGTCCGCGACGTTGCCCGACAACATCCGGTCGAGCGCGGATCTGCCACCAAACACGGCGGCTTCGTTAGGCCGTCGGATCCACTCGTCGGCGGCGCGAGTGTCGGGGAGGAGAAGTTGGAGAGCCTTGTAGATGCCGAGGATGTAGGAGATTCGTTCGAGCGTATCGCGGGGCAGCCGCACTTGCGGCTCCTTGCGCCACTTGAAATACGTGGATCGGGACGACAGACCCAACAAGGTCAGCTGTTCGGCAATGGACAAATGCCACAGATCGGCTACCCGGCCAAAAGCGCGCAGGCCCGCAGCTCCTGCCGCACTCGCTTCGTTCGGTGAGATCCCCTTCCTGAGCAAGGCCCCGGATGGCAAGCTCATGATCGACTCCCGGTCGGTCTAGATATAGACTTACTATACGCCTAGTCTATCGATAGACAAGTAGTCGCACCAAGATCACGCGGCACTGTGAAACAGGGCCCAGCCGGCGTGGATTTCGCGCCGTAGTTTGCACGCCCCTGGTGCAAGATGCATATTGAGTGCACCACTATGGTGCACTGCACAGCCACCGGGCGGCTAAGCATTTGATTTGTCAGCGCAACAAACTTGGCATAGCGCCTGCACTGTGAGCCCGCTCCACCGCGCAATGGCCGGTGCTGGACGGTCGCCGCCTGTATGTGTGGCCCGGCTGCGAGGCGGTGAGCACTACTTTTTTCCGGAGGCGATATGACACCCACCGATGTAATCAAGCTGATAAAAGAAAAAGACGTCAAATTTGCGGATCTTCGCTTTACGGATACCCGTGGCAAAGAGCAGCACGTGACGATCCCTGCCCGGCTCGTCGACGAGGAGCTGTTTAGCGACGGCAAGATGTTCGACGGCTCCTCCATCGCGGGATGGAAGGGCATCAACGAGTCGGACATGATTCTCATGCCCGAAGCGGGCACAACCATTCTCGATCCGTTCTTCGAAGAGACGACGATCAACATCCGTTGCGACGTCGTCGAGCCGACCACTATGCAGGGCTATGAGCGCGACCCGCGCTCCCTTGCGAAGCGTGCCGAAGCGTATCTGAGGTCCACCGGCATCGCCGACGGCGCGCTGTTCGGACCCGAAAACGAATTCTTCATCTTCGACAGCGTCCGTTACGGCAACGAGATGCGGGGCTCCTTCTATTCCATCGACTCCGTGCAGGGTGCGTGGAACTCCGCTACCGAATACCAGGAAGGCAACAAGGGCCACCGGCCGGGTATCAAGGGCGGTTACTTCCCGGTTCCACCGGTGGACGCCTTCCAGGACATCCGCTCGGCCATGTGCCTCGCCTGCGAGGAGATGGGACTCAAGGTCGAAGTGCATCACCACGAAGTGGCGACGGCCGGCCAGTGCGAAATCGGCATCGGCGCCGGCGGCCTGGTCATCAAGGCTGACCAGGTACAGATCCTGAAGTACGCCGTGCTCAACGTTGCACACGGCTATGGCAAGACCGCGACCTTCATGCCCAAGCCGCTCGTCGGCGACAACGGCAGCGGCATGCACGTCCACCAGTCTTTGCAGAAGGAAGGCAAGGCGCTGTTTGCCGGCGACAAGTACGGCGGGCTCTCTGACACCGCGCTGTACTACATCGGCGGAATCATCAAGCACGCGAAGGCAATCAACGCCTTCACGAATGCGGGTACCAACAGCTACAAGCGCCTGGTTCCTGGATTCGAAGCGCCGGTGATGCTCGCCTACTCCGCGCGCAACCGGTCTGCCTCGATTCGTATTCCGTGGGTCTCGAGCCCGAAGGCGCGCCGCATCGAAGTGCGGTTCCCGGACTCGAGCGCCAACCCGTACTTTGCGTTCGCGGCCATGATGATGGCGGGCCTCGATGGGATTCAGAACAAGATCCATCCTGGCGACCCTGCGGACAAGGACCTCTACGACCTCGAGCCCGAGGAGGCGAAGCACATTCCGACGGTGTGTCACTCGCTCGACATGGCGCTCGAGCATCTCGACAAGGATCGCGAGTTCCTGACCCGCGGTGGTGTGTTCACCAATGACGTCATCGATGCGTACATGGGGCTGAAGTTGCAGGAAGTCACCAAGTTCCGCATGGCGACGCACCCGATAGAGATGGAGCTCTACTACAGCTGCTGATGCGAAGCTCGTTCAGAAACAGCGGAGCTGAGGCGCCCCCGTCAAAAGCGCCGCAGGCGACTTTTGACCGGGACGCGCCAGCCTATCGGAGCATGGTGGCGGTACTCCTTCACGAATACCGCCACCCGCTTTTGTGGCCCGCACCGGGGCGGGCTATGCTGCTCTCCTATGCGCAAGTTTCTGTTTACCTTAATGTCGGTGGCCTGCACGGTCGCTGTCTCGGCGACCGCGACCGTGTACAAGTGGGTAGACGAGAATGGCGTCGTCCACTTCAGCGATCAGCCGCACGAGAATGCCGAGAAAGTGCAGTTGAAGGCGCCGCAGACCTATACGGCTCCGAAGACTCCGGTGGGGCCGTCGCAATCTCCCAGGCAGGCACCGTCCAAGCCCGCCCCCGCTTATCAGAGCTGCGCAATCTCCGAGCCAGCAAACGACCAGATGTTCATGAACACGGACACGGTTACTGCCGGCGTGACGGTGCAACCGGCGGTTCGTCCAGGCGATACTGCAGTCGTAACTCTCGATGGCCAGCGCGTCCCGGGCGTGCCGGCCAGCGGCGGTCAGTTCACCATCTCACCGGTGGACAGAGGCACGCACTCGATTCAGATGACCGTTCAGGATCCGTCTGGCGCGACTGTGTGTACGTCACCCGCCGTGACCTTCCATGTACAACAGCCTTCGCTGCAGTCACCGACCCGGCCCATCCGACCACACTGATAGCCCCTCGCGACGCATTGCGTCGTGGCACGCGGCGCAGCAGGGGGCGCCGTGGCTGTTGAATCCAACTTCCCGTCAGCACTATCCCATTTCGACCCGGCCGATCTGCTCGATGCGCTGTCGACCGGTATTGTCATGCTCGATGCGCAACTGTGCGCGATCTACGCGAATGTCGCGGCGCAGGATCTGCTGGCTTTCAGTCTGAACCAGGCACGCGGCCGCCCCTTCGGCGATTTCCTCCAGGACTCGAACGGGCTGCATGGCATCCTTCGCCGGGCGCTGCAAACCGGTGAGGGAATCGCAGATCGCGAGCTGGTCGTCAGGCCGATCGGTGCGCCGCGTGATGCACGTATCCTGGATGTAACCATCACGCCGCTGGCCGGCCAGGTTACCGGCACTCACCTGCTGCTCGAGTTGGCCGATACGACGCAACGGCAACGCATTTCACGCGAGAACGATCTGCTTGCACGGCTCGATGGCAGCCGGCTCATGATCCGGCAGCTGGCGCACGAGATCAAAAATCCGCTCGGGGGCCTGCGGGGTGCGGCGCAATTGTTGGAACGCGAGCTGCAGGAGGCCGGGCTCAAAGAGTACACGCGCGTCATCATCGGGGAAGCGGACCGTCTCACGGCGCTCGTCGATTCCATGGCCGGTCCCAGCCGGGCGCCGCAGAAAGTACATATCAACGTCCACGAGATTTGCGAGCACGTTTATCACCTGTTACGCGCCGAGGCACGCAACGCCGTGGTAATCGAGCGCGATTACGATCCCAGCCTGCCGGACTCGATGTTGGATCGCCATCAGACCATCCAGGCTCTGCTCAATGTAGCGCGCAACGCTTTGCAGGCCGTCGGCGATGGCGGGCAGATCACGTTACGCACCCGCGCGCTCACCAACGTCAGCATCGGTCCGGCGCGGCACAAGTTGGTGGCCAGCGTCGAAGTTGAAGACGACGGGCCAGGCGTGCCCGACGAGCTTCGCTCCAGCATTTTCTATCCGCTGGTCACGGGACGTGCCAATGGCACCGGTCTCGGTCTTGCGGTAGCCCAGGAACTCGTGACCCGCAACGGCGGCATCATCGAGTTCGTGAGCGAGCCCAAACGCACTATCTTCACGTTGCTTTTACCACTCGGAGAGTCCTCATGAACGGCCAGGCTTTGCGCATCTGGCTCGTCGACGACGATGCCTCCATCCGCTGGGTGTTGGAACGAGCCCTGCGCAACGGCGGTATGGCGCCGCGAGCATTCGAAGCCGCGGAGCCGGCGCTGGACGCTCTTCGCCGCGAGTCCCCGGACGTGTTGATCACGGACATCCGCATGCCCGGTCAGTCGGGTCTCGAGCTGCTCAAGAAGATCCGGGATGCCCGGCCGGCGCTGCCCGTCATCGTCATGACGGCGCACTCCGATCTGGGCAGCGCCGTCTCGGCCTATGAAGGCGGCGCTTTCGAGTATCTGCCCAAGCCATTCGATATCGATCAGGCCGTGGCGCTCGTGCGGCGCGCGGCCAATGCGCATCCCCAGGTAGGCACAGACTCGGCGACCACGCCGAAAATTCCCGAACTGCTGGGCCGGGCACCTGCCATGCAGCAGGTGTTTCGTGCAATCGGCCGCCTGGCCCGTTCCAGCGTGACCGTGTTGATTACAGGTGAATCGGGTACGGGCAAGGAGTTGGTTGCACGCGCTCTGCACGATCACAGTCCGCGGGCGGGCAAGCCTTTCATTGCACTCAACACATCCGCCATCCCTGCCGATCTGCTGGAATCCGAGCTCTTCGGTCACGAGAAAGGCGCCTTCACGGGCGCAGACTCTCAGCGGCGCGGACGGTTCGAGCAGTCTGATGGCGGCACGCTGTTTCTTGATGAGATCGGCGACATGTCGACTCCGTTGCAGACGCGGTTGTTGCGTGTGCTTGCGGAAGGCGAGTTCTATCGCGTTGGCGGCCAGACACCGATTCGTGTTGATGTGCGAGTGATCGCGGCCACTCACCAGAATCTCCAGGATCGGGTGCAGCGGGGGTTGTTCCGCGAGGATCTCTACCACCGACTCAATGTCATCAGAATCGAGCTGCCGCCATTGCGCGCGCGTTCCGAAGACATCCCTTCGCTGCTCGCTCACTACATGAATGTCGCGGCCCATGAGCTGGGCGTCGAGGTGAAGATGCTGGCGGCGGAGGCCGAAGCGAAGCTCTGCGCGTATGGCTGGCCTGGCAACGTGCGCGAGCTCGTCAACCTATGTCGCAGGATGTCGGTGCTCGCGCCGGGTAGCGAAGTTCGGGCGGAGGATCTGCCGCCCGAGGTGGGCGCGGCTGCGCCGACGAGCTCGGCCGATGCCGACTGGGCAAAGGCGCTGTCGAGTTGGGCCGACCGTCACGCCATGAACGGCAAGCGGCCGTTGCTCGATGAGGCACAACCGGAGTTCGAGCGGGTTTTGATCCGGTCCGCGTTGAAGCGGACTCAGGGTCACCGGCAGGAGGCGGCCAGGCTGCTCGGGTGGGGGCGAAACACGCTCACCCGGAAGCTGAAAGAGCTGGGGATGGACGCGACGGAGTAGCTTCTTGACCGGCGCTCCGCGCCGGCTATGCTTCGTGGGTCGCGCTTCGCGACCCACAGGAAAGTTGCGCGCAGCGCATGAGAATCCGGATGCTGCGCTGGCAAGACATCACGCAATTCGAATTCCTCGGCAACCCGGTGATGAACTGGGGGCTTGCCGTAGTCACGTTCCTCGTAACGCTGACGGTGCTGCCCATCATCAAGGGCTTCATCGCCGCTCGCAGGCGCAGCTGGACGCCTGACGATCGTCTGCAATTCCATAGCGCGATTGAGCTGACGACGCTGCTCGTAGCGCGCACCAGCCGGGCTTTTCTTTTTGCTGTCGCGCTCTATCTCGCATCCCGCCATCTGACTTTCCCGCCGCGCCTGGAGCGCGTGATCACGATCGTCATCGTTTGTGTCTTCTGGCTCCAGGTCGGTCTATGGGCAATGGCTGCCGTGCGCTTCGGGATCGAACGGCGCAGAGCGCGGTCGGCAGGCCTGGACGCGGTACTGGCTGGCTCCATGGACGTCATCCTTTTCTGTGCAGGGCTGATTATCTGGGCCATGGTGCTGCTGCTCGCGCTCGACAACTTAGGGATACAGATCAAGCCGCTGCTCGCCGGCCTCGGCATCGGTGGTATCGCCATTGCACTGTCTGTCCAGACCCTGCTCGGCGACCTGCTGGCGTCCATGTCCATCACGCTCGACAAGCCGTTTAGTGTCGGCGACTCGCTCACCATCGGCGACTTCCAGGGGACGGTGGAGCACATCGGTGTCAGGAGCACCAAGCTGCGCAGCCTCTCGGGCGAGCAGATCATTATTGCAAACGCCGACATCGTGAAAGCTCGCGTGCGCAACTTCGGGCGCATGGGCGACCGGCGCGCGGTTTTCCCGTTCGGGGTCAGCTACGACACGCCGACCGACGTGTTGGCCGCAATTCCGGGGGAGGTGCGCAAGATAATCGAAGCTCAACGCGATACCCGCTTCGATCGCTGTCATTTCCTGACCTACGGCGATACGGCGCTGCAATTCGAGCTCGTCTACTTCGTGACGAAGCCGGACTTCGGGGTGTATGCCGATACGCAGCAGGCGATCAATCTCGCACTGCTGGACCGCCTGCGGGAAATGAAAGTGCAGCTTGCGGCGCCGACACGGGCGCTGGTGTATGTCGAGCTGCCTGTGGGGGGCGCCAAGTCAGGTTGACCGCGGGAGTGCCGGCCTTCGCGGATCGCTCACAACTCGAGGTGGAACCGGACAGCCCAGAATTTGACCGGGCCGCGATCGTGATTGTAGGCGGGATTGCGGATGTACTGGAAATCAGGCGTAACCTGTATTTTCAGCGGTAGTTTGCGGAACACGGGCGAGCTATCGTTCAGTGGCCAGGGAAGCTGGACGCGATAGTAGAGCTCCAGGATCTGCTCGTGCGCGTAGGTGAGGGTGCCATCGCCGAGCAGAAAGCCGGATCCGCCCGCAGCAAGATAGTCGCGGTGCGGGCCGGAGAGGCCTTCGATGGCCACCGCGGCGCCGGCACGGTCCTCGCTGCGGGCCCAATGGCTGCCTGAAACCTGGCCGCCAAAACTCAATAGTCTGTCGACTTCCGTGAATGCGAAGCTCTCGGTGTGACCGTCATTCCAGCCGAGACGCGCAAACACACCGGTCTCACCATCATCGGCCAACGGTTGTTCGACATTGATGCCGAATCCATACTTGCGGCGTCCCACCCGGTCGTCGGCCACAATGTTGGGTACGCTCCCCGTTGCGGCGGCGATTTGCAGAGCTTCGCGATAGTTGCCCATACGCGCGAGATTGCGATAGGCCAGAAGCCGTATCACCGTACCTGACTGTGCTGCTGACAGGGTCAATTCCAGGTTGTCGCCTCGCGCACGGCGCGGCGCGTTTTCGAGCTCCTGGCCGTTTGCCCTGGTTGGCATGAGGTAGGCACCGTATTTCAACGACCAGCGGGGACTCACGAATCCGAAGACGGCGCCGTAGGTGTAACCCCGCGTGTCGGCGGCATAGTCCCACGCAGTGTTGTCCCAGAGGGACCAGTTCATGAACTGGGTCCGGGTCGAGCTGGCGTAGCGGTTGTGATCGAAATCGTCGCTGGCGGCCAGCGCGCCAAACTTGAACTCCAGCCGCGTGGCCGCTTCGGTGCCCGGCAACTGATCCTGCCCCCGTTCGATGCGAGTCGTACCTGGTGCCAGGGGTAGCATGAGTCGTACGTACTGGCGCGCTATATAGAATACTTTGGGAAGCCCCGCGCCACCTTGCCGCACGACGTCGCCGTTGGTGAGTCCGGCCAAACCAACTGAGTTGCTGACACCTGCTCCCATGAACTTCTCGGTGTCGAGATAGATCTGGGCCCAACTGGCGAGTGCCCAGCCGAGATACAGTCCGATGGTATGCGTCTGCTCGGTATCGCCGTTCGGGTCGAGACTCAAGGGCCCCTGGTACGCAGAGGTCAGTCGCGACTGGTGCTGACGCACGAACGTGTACTGGGCACCGACGAGCGTTGGCCAATTGGATTCGGGGCAGGGTTGTTCGGACTCCACGGTCGGATCACACGCCAGCGCCGGCGTAGCCCAAAGAGAGATGATCCATACGGCGAGCAGGCGCGCGGTTGAATCGCGCTTGCGCATTACTTACAGCGTCGGCGCCGGCGCCGCAAAGACTTCCTTGCCGGTCCGCAACGTGCCGACCAGCTCCTCAATGTTCCCCAGGTGCTGGCTTTCCAGATACTCCCGGATACCCGCGTTGATTTTTTTGCAGACCATGGGATCGTAAAACAGCGAGGTCCCGATTCCAACCGCGGACGCGCCGGCAATGATGAATTCGAGGGCGTCGGTGGCCGTGGTGATTCCGCCTTGGCCGATGATGGGTACGTGATGCCGCCGCGCGACCTCGTACACCTGGTGCACCTTGAGGAGTGCGATCGGCTTGATCGCCGGTCCCGACAGTCCACCCTGGATGTTGCCGATGATGGGCCGGCGCGAATCCACGTCGATCGCCATGCCCATGATGGTGTTGATGACGGCAAGCGCATCCGAGCCTGCCTCGATGCAGCGCCGGGCGTTTTCGCGGATGTCGGTCTGATTGGGGGAGAGCTTGGTGATGAGCGGTTTGCCCGTCACGCGGCGGCAGGCCTGTACCACCTGGGCCGACATGTCGGGATAGTTGCCGAACGCGACGCCACCCTCCTTGACGTTAGGACAGGAGATGTTGATTTCGATAGCATCGATCGGTGACTGGTCGAACCGGCGTGTGACTTCGACGTACTCCTCGATAGTCGAGCCCGAGACGTTCGCAATGAAGCGTGTCTCGCTGAAATCGAGCTCGGGAAGAATCCGCCGCACAACATGATCGACGCCCGGGTTCTGCAGGCCGATGGCGTTCAGCATTCCCGCCGGTGTCTCGTAGACGCGGTGCGGTGGGTTACCCAACCGGGGATTCTGTGTCGTGCCCTTGAGCACGATGGCGCCGGCGTCGCGGTTCGAAAAGCCCTCGATTCGCGTGTATTCCTCCCCGAAGCCCACGCATCCGGACAGGAGCACGAGCGGGGACCCGAAATCCAGCCCACAGAAGCTGAACCGCAATGGGTCGCGCACGGGGTGGGAAACCACATTCATGCCGGGCATTATGGCCCAAGGGCTTGGTTTGCGTCCCCCCTTCAGAAATGTTCCACGTCGTGCTGTTCCAGCCCGAGATTCCGCCGAATACGGGTAACGTCATCCGGTTGTGTGCCAATTCCGGATGCACGCTGCATCTGATACGGCCGCTGGGTTTTGATATCGAGGGCAACGCGGTGCGCCGCGCGGGACTCGACTATGACGAGCTGGCGCAGGTTCGGGTCCACGTGAGCCTGGATGCCTGTCTGAGTGATTTGCCGGGCGCACGCGTGTTTTGTGTTGAAACCGGCGGGACGCGGATATACAGCGAGGCCGCGTTCGAGGCCGGCGATGCGTTGGTATTCGGGCCGGAAACCCGGGGGCTGCCTGCTACGGTTATGGACCGGATACCGGTCGAACGGCGCTTGTACATTCCCATGCGGCCGGGTAACCGCAGCATCAATCTGTCGAATAGCGTGGCGCTCGTGGTGTACGAGGCGTGGCGGCAGTGCGGGTTTACCGCGGCAGGATGAAAGCGTTGCAGGCGATGTGCCCCGGCCCGGGGCGCCCCGGCGATTTGCGGCGAATTGATCAGTCCGTTTCCGGCTTGATCGGGCGTGTCATCAGTTCGTGGACGGCGTCGCGCGCCGGCACGCCCTCATACAGGACTCTGTACACCCCGGTACACAGTGGCATTTCGACATTCATGCGCTTTGCAACGGTGTAAGCGGCTTTGGCGGCCTTATAGCCTTCGACAACCTGGCCAATTTCCGCCAAAGCCTGTTGCGGCGTGCGGCCGGCCGCCAGTGACAAACCGAACCGGCGGTTGCGTGATTGATTGTCCGTGCAGGTGAGCACCAGGTCACCCAGCCCTGCGAGCCCCATGAACGTTTCACGGTTGGCTCCTGCAGCCACACCCAGTCGCATCATCTCGACGAGCCCGCGGGTGATCAATGCAACCCGAGTGTTGGCACCGAATCCGAGCCCGTCCGAGAGACCGGCTCCGACCGCGAGCACATTCTTCACAGCTCCCCCAACCTCGACGCCTGTAATGTCAGTGGAGGTGTATGCACGAAAATTGGCGGACGACAGGCCGAGCGCCAACGCCTTGGCGAATTGTGCATCTGGCGAAGCAATCGTCATGGCTGTAGGCAAGCCGGCCCCGACCTCGCGCGCAAACGTGGGCCCGGAGAGCACGGCCACAGCGCGCATTGAGCCGAGCACTTCGCGCGCAACCTGGTGAGGCAGGAGGCCGGTATCGAGCTCGAAACCCTTCGTGGCCCAGGCGAGCCGGGTGTCGGCTGTCAGATGCGGCTGCAGTTGTTGCAACATGCCGCGAAACGCATGACTCGGCACTGCAATCAGAGCATCGCGCGCACCGGCCAGCGCGGCGCCGAGATCAGGCTCGACTACCAGCGAGGCCGGGAACTCAGCTGAGAGGTAACGCTCGTTGCGGCGGCTCGCCGCCATCGCGCCTAAGGCTTCGCGATTGCGGCCCCAGAAACGAGTCGGACGGCCGCTGCGCGCAAATTGGATTGCGAGCGCGGTACCCCATGAACCGGCACCGAGCACGACGACCGGGCCATCGTTATCGTTCACGGAGCCGCCTGCGGTTAGTTTGTTGCGGTGGGCTGCTGTTGAGTGGCTGACTGCGCGTACAGGGCGTCGAAGTTGACTGGCGGCAGCAGGAATTGCGGGAAGCCACCCTGCGTGACGAGGTGTGACACGGCCGCACGAGCGTACGGAAACAACACGCTCGGGCAAACGCTGCTCACGGCGCGCTTGACGTCCGGCTCGGACAGATTGCGCATCAGGAAGATACCGGCCTGTTTGACCTCGACCAGGAAGATCGTCACGTCATTCTGCTTGGCGGCGACGGTCACCGTGAGGACGACCTCGCGCAGCTCCGGCGTCAACCCGTTTGCAGTGGTGTGCAGATCGAGGTTGATCTGCGGATTCCAGTTGCCATCCACACGAGGACCGTTCGGCGCCTCGTACGAACAATCCTTCAGATAGACGTTCTGCAGGGCAAGCTGCGGGCCCATGTCGCCCTGCGCATCGGAAACCGGCACACCGCCGGCCATGTTACTGCTCATCATCACGCTCCAGATTTGAGTAAGGGGTCCAGGCCGCCAGCTGCATCAAGAGCGTACAGGTCGTCGCAACCGCCGACATGAGTATCGCCAATGAAGATCTGCGGCACGGTGCGACGGCCGCTGCGTGCCATCATTTCTGCGCGCGCCTCAGCGCGCTCTTCAATATTGATCACCTCGAACGTGGCACGTTTGCGTTCGAGGAGGCTGAGCGCCCGCGTACAAAACGGGCACCAGTCGGTCAAATACACCACTATCCGGGGTTCTGCCATGACGCTCGCTCCGGGTGAGCTCACGCCTTCGACAGCGGGAGGTTTTCGGCCCGCCAGGCGGCAATTCCGCCTCGCAGGTTGAACGCCTTCGTGAACCCCTGTGCGGCAAGCTGCCGCACAGCCGACGCGCCGAGGGAGCCAGTGTCGTCGTACACGACGAGCACCTTCTCCTTCTGCTTCTTCAGGGTGTCGCCGGCCTTCAGGATCTGCTCGCCCGACATCTGCCGGGCGCCGGCGACGTGGCCCGATGCGAAGGCTTCCGTGGGCCGCAGATCGATGACCACGGCGCCCTGGTTCATCAGGCGCACCACATCCTGTGGCGATACGGCGGCGCTATTCTCGCTTCGGGTCCGCAATTCGTAAGCAATGACCAGGAGGGCCGCGAGCGCCGCACCGCTGGCGTACCAGGGATGATGTGAGATGTATTCGAGGAGACGGTCCATGCGTGCCGGTCTTAAAAAGGGCGCGCATTATAGCGCCCCTATGGAGCTACTTCGTATTCGGATCGCGTTGCACAACCGCCGGTCGCTTTTCGGCCCGGCGATCCTGACCCTGCTGGTGCTTTTGGGGGGTTGGGACCTTGCCGTCCCCGCGGTGCAGCCGCAGGCGGATGCACGGAAGACCGAAACGGAGCTCCAGGCGGTCAAGTCGGAAATCGAGCGCGTGACTCGCCAGGTCAGCGAGGAACAGGTGGCGCGGGACAAGCTGTCCCGAGAGCTTCGATCCGCGGAAGTGTCGGTCGGAAGGGCTCGCGGGGGCCTGGACGGGGTTCGTCGCGCGCGTGCGGAACGTGCCTCCAAGCGTGCCTCACTCTCGGCCGAAAAGCGGGCGCGAGAGGGCGATCTGAACCAGAACCGAAGCGCGTTGGCGGGGCAGTTGCGGGCCGCCTATCTCATCGGGCGCGAAGAGCCTCTGAAGCTCCTGCTGAATCAAAAGGATCCAGAGCGTGCGGGCCGCATGTTCGTCTACTACAGCTACTTCGGCCGTGCGCGCGCCGATCAGATCCATGGCATCGAGAGCGATGTCCAGGCTATCGCGACGGTCGACGAGCAACTCCTGGAGGAGGACGCGAAGCTCGCGGAGCTGGAAAAACAGCAGCGGGCCGATCTTGCTGAGCTCGAGCAGGCGCGCGCGAAACGCTCGGAAGTACTGGCGAGCCTGACGGCCGAATCCAACTCGCACGCGCAGAACCTGGAACGCTTGAAGAGCCAGCAGGGAGGCTTGGAGAAGCTGCTGCGGGAGCTCCGGCGGGCGATCGAGAAGTTTCCGATCGACAACAACGATGCCTTCGCGCATTTGCGCGGCAAGCTTAGCTGGCCCGTGGGCGGCAAGCTCGTGGCGCGCTTCGGGGAAACGCGCGCGGGTGGCGTGAAATGGGATGGAGTGCTCGTCGCGACCGAGCGAGGCGCACCAGTCCGGGCCGTCTATGGCGGGCGCGTGATCTATGCCGACTGGCTTCCGGGGCTCGGGCTGCTGACCATCGTCGATCACGGCGAGGGTTACATGAGCCTGTACGGGCACAACGAGCGGCTTTACAAGGCGGCCGGCGAGCGCGTAAGCGCCGGGGATACGCTGGGCTCCGCCGGCGACAGTGGGGGGAGCAACCGGCCGGAGCTGTATTTCGAAATCCGCAAAGGGGGAAAGGCCGTCGACCCGCGGCCGTGGTTCAAGGCTGCGGAGCCTTAGACGTCTATCCGGGCGGGTGGAGCGATTTTGCGGCGCGCTGCGACGTAGCCGGGATGTGAATAAGCTCTATTTTCCGGCAGTGGCGTGCCGGCATCCCGTCGATTCGCCAACTCGCGCAAGGACCGCTGCGACCGAGGTCTGCGAAGGTGGGACACCGAATGCTGTTCGGTCTCACAAGGCCGGTGGATGACTGCCCTCAGCACCAAGAATGAGACCCCTGATCCCTGGGGCTCCTTTGAGCCTTACGTCCAACTCGTAAGATCGCTGCTGCCGCGCGCGGTCAGCGTTTCACTGTTCGATGCCACGGGCACCATGCGGTGGACGAGCGAGACCACGACGGGGCCCGATTTCTACGATCTCGTTGAGAATGCGCTGAAGGCGGGTGGCGCCAGTCCGCAGGGCCCCGGCCTCATGCGCATGCTCGGTGGCAACCTGCCCGTGTACCTGTGCTGGGTCCGCGACGACGCGGAGCAGCTGATCGGTGTCGTCGCTGTAGTATGCCGCGCCAGTAGCGATCCGGATTCCGAGAGCCGCGGCTTCTCCTTCTCTCATTCTCTGCTGCGGCCGGTACTCGAATGCCTGCGCCGGGACCTGCTGTCCCGCGCTGCCATCGAGCAGCTGAGCCGGACGGTCACTTCGCGCGACCGTGACCTGGAGTTGTTGCTTGCCGATGGGGCCGCGGATCGGCCGGCAGGTGACGGGGCCGATGAGTTGAAAGGAGTTCTGCAGCAGGCGATCGAACATGTTGGGTGTTCGACGGCTGCATTGATCGTTCCCGACAAGAGCATTGCGATGTTGCAGTCGGAAAAGGGGCGCGTGGCTGACAAGCAGCTCGTCGCGC
Source organism: Gammaproteobacteria bacterium (assembly GCA_028293745.1). Classification (GTDB taxonomy): domain Bacteria; phylum Pseudomonadota; class Gammaproteobacteria; order Steroidobacterales; family Steroidobacteraceae; genus 13-2-20CM-66-19. The sequence goes on from JAQGOF010000010.1 coordinate 33,709, forward strand.
GTGCTCATCGCCACCTGCTGTCCGTGGCGCAGGCCCGCCGCGAGCCCTTGATCGTCAACAAGCTCGCGCCCAACAGCACGATGGGCATTCTTCCGTACAAGATCCTGTCGTGCGCGCTGCGCTCCGGCGGCGGCAAGACGATGGGGGTGCTCGCCCTGTTCCGCGAGGACCTGGGTCGACCGTTCGGCGACCGGGAAGCGCGCTTGGCTGAAATTCTCGCACGCAAGGCTGTTGGCATCATCGAGAGCAGTTACGACGCACTGAGCGGTCTTTACACGCGGCCCGCATTTGAACAGCGCGTGCGCGCAGTCGTCGCAGACCCCAAGAGCTCGAAGCACTGGAGCGCGCTCTATATCGATGCGGACCAGCTGCACGTCATCAATGACAGTTTCGGCATGCACGTGGGAGACTCGGTGTTGGGACAACTCGGCGAGTTGATCCGGCACCGGTTGCCGCCGGGTGCATTCGCGGCCCGCATTTCGGGCGACCGGTTCGCGGTACTCCTGCCGACTCAACTGGATGACGCCGAGAAATTCGCAGAGTCGTTGCGCGAGGGGGTCGAGCAGCTGGGTACGACCCACGGCGAGTCCCGTCTGCACGTGTCGACCAGCATTGGTGTTGCGCTCCTGGACACTGCGGCGGGCGAGCTGATGCATTCGCTGGCCGCAGCGGAGACGGCCTGCAAGGCGGCCAAGGATCGCGGGCGTAACCGCGTCGAGGTCTACAAGGCCAACGACGTCAGCCTGGTTCGCCGCTTTGCGGATATCAACATTGCCGGCCAGCTGCGGGCAGCGATCGACGCAGGCAGGCTGCAACTGTATTCACAACTGATTCTTCCGTTCGCCTGCGCGGAGAGTCCGCGCCCGCATTTCGAGCTGCTCTTGCGAATGCTGGACGAGGACGGCCGCACCGTTGGCCCGGACCGTTTCCTGTCCGCGGCCAATCGCTACCAGCTCATGCCCGAGATCGACCGCTGGGTGATCAACCACGCTATCGAGGTGCTCAAGCCCCAGGCCGAACTTCTGGCCGGCCAGGCGGTGACCTTTGCGATCAACTTCTCGGGCCAGTCGCTCAATGACGAGGAGTTCGTGGGTTTTCTGCTCGAGCGGATCCGCTCGAGCGGCATCGACCCGGCCGTGTTCTGTTTCGAGCTGACGGAAAACGCGACGATCGCGAGCATCGCACGCGCCGAATCCCTCATTCGCAGCCTGCGGGAGCTCGGTTGCGGTGTCGCCCTGGATGATTTCGGCACGGGGCTGTCGTCCCTCGCCTATTTGCGCCAGCTGCCCGTCACGATGTTGAAGATCGACGGCAGCTTCGTGCGGGACATTCTCAAGGACCCGCGCGCCGAATCGATGGTGCGCGCCATCGCTCAGCTTGCGCGAAGCATGTCGCTCTCGACCGTGGCCGAGTACGTCGAGACCGAAGAGATTCGTACGCGTGTTGCGACACTGGGTGTCGATTATGGGCAGGGCTTCGCGATCGGCCGGCCGGCACCGCTGGCGGATTTGTTATCCGAGCTGCCACTGCTGGTCTCGGCGGACACGATGCCGACCGTGATCAGCGAATTCGCGATCGATCAGTTCACCGAAATTGTGCACTGATCATCAACTTGAACAATTCGATCGTTCGCATCATCCGTAAAGGTGTCTCTGGGATTGACCCACAAGGGATGGCTGTAGTATCCGTTGTTCATCCAAACCGGGGGGTTTGACGAAATGATGTCGACGCGATCGCGGACGCTGGTCGCTCTCGTCGCAGGGGCTGTCTTTGGGTTTTGCGCCGCGCTCACCAGTGGTGTGCTCGCGGAACGCCCGAGCGAAACTGCGCAGGCTGCAATGAAGCCTGCCGCCGCCCTGCCATGGGAAGAAGCACGGCTGTTCGCTGAAGTGTATGAGCGGGTCAAGCGTGAGTACGTCGATGATGTCGACGACCACGCGCTCATGGACAAAGCCATTCGCGGCATGGTCGCCGCGCTCGATCCTCATTCCGCGTTCCTCGACACTGAAGAGTTCGAGGAGATCCGGTTGAGCACCATGGGTTCATATCCGGGTGTGGGTATCGAGGTGGTGGCAGAAGATTCCGCCGTGAAGATCCTGCGACCCATCGAGGGGTCCCCTGCCGATCAAGCCGGTCTGTTGCCTGGTGACCAGATTGTTCGGATTGACGACGCTGATATCGGTGCTGATCTCGCAGGTGCGATCTCCCGGATGCGCGGCTCGTCAGGAAGTGCCGTAAAGCTCACCGTGCTTCGTCCCACGACCGGACAGACGCTCGACTTCTCCCTGCGTCGGGCGAAGGTCGAAGTGCACAGCGTTGCACAGCAGAGCCTCGAGCCTGGCTATGGTTATTTGAGAATCACCGGTTTCAGTGAGACGACTTCGGACGATGTGAATCACGCGATCGCCCGCCTGAAACGAGACAATCCGGGCGGTATCAAGGGTCTGGTGCTCGACCTGCGAAACAATCCGGGTGGCGTGCTCGAAGCTGGAGTCGCCGTAGCCGATGCCTTCCTCAATGAAGGCGTGATTGTTACCGCGGACGGACGCACGCCTGATGCGCGCTTTCGGATGGACGCCACCCCAGGTGACGTCATAGATGGGGCACCCCTTGTCGTGCTGGTTAATGGCGGGTCCGCCTCGGCTTCCGAGATCGTGGCGGGCGCGCTCAAGGATCACGGCCGCGCTGAGCTCATCGGCCACAAGACGTACGGCAAGGGGTCTGTGCAGACCGTAATGCCGTTGTCGCACGGCGGCGCGGTCAAATTGACGACCTCCCGCTACTTCACGCCCTCGGGGGCTTCGATCCACGGCAAGGGTATCGTGCCCGACATCGTGGCCCAGGGAGCCGAAGATCCCCCGGCTGACTTGCTGGTGGGCAAGGCCGCACCGTCACTGGCCGCGCGAGATAAGGAAGTGCGGTTGGCACTGGATACGCTGAAGACTCGCGTTGCGGTTGCCAAGGCACCGAGCGGGTCGGCAGCGATGGTGCGCGCAGCGTTTGTGCCCTGAGGGTCGGCGCAACGTTTGTGTCCCAGAGCGTTTGTATCCTAGAGTGCGTACGCGGAGGGTTTCCGCGCGCACTCGGGGATGCTCCGCTTGATTTCGTGGTTCATCGATATTGTCCTGCATCTCGACAAGCACCTGGTTGACCTTCTCACCCAGTACCACGCCTGGATCTACGCGATCCTGTTCGTGGTCATCTTCTCCGAGACTGGGCTGGTCGTAACGCCGTTTCTGCCTGGCGACTCTCTCTTGTTTGCCGTCGGCGCACTTTCGGCGGTGGATACGAGCGGCACGCTCAGCGCACCCGTTGCCTTCGTATTGCTGTCCCTCGCGGCTGTCTTGGGGAACACGGTCAACTATGCAATCGGACGGGCGATCGGTCCGCCCGCCTTCAGCGGCCGCTACCGTCTGCTCAAGGTCGAATATCTCCACCGCACCGAGGAATTCTTCAAGCGGCACGGAGGCATGGCAGTGGCCTTGTCGCGCTTCATGCCCATCATTCGCACCTTTGCGCCTTTCGTCGCAGGTGTCGGCCGGATGCCTTACGCGCGCTTCCTGGGCTACAACCTGCTCGGCGGGGTCCTGTGGGTGGCGCTGTTTGTGTGGGGTGGCTACCTGTTCGGAAACATCCCGGTGGTGAAGCAGAACTTCGGTATCGTCACGATTCTGATCATCCTGGTTTCGCTGCTACCGCTGGTGGTGACGTTCTTCCGCTCGCGGACGTCGGCGGCCTAGGTTGCTCGACCGCCTAGCGGTAGCACGCCGCGCGCGCTGCGCCCACAAGCGCGCCCAGCATCAGGATCAGGATCGGTACCATCGACAGGGCGAAACCGACCTCGCGCTTTTTCGGGTCTTTCACATAAGCGAACAGGTAAACGAGTCGTCCGATCAGGAAGACAGCCCCCAGGCCTGCCGCGAGGTACGGATTGAGGTAGTGCCCGAAGAGCAGGACCGAGGGTATGAACATGACGAGCAGTTCAAGCGTATTCATGTGCACCCGGAAGTAGCGCTCGAACATCTCGTTGCCGGTCGTCGCCGGTGCGGGAACATTGTAACGGCCCCGCGCTTTGCCTACCGCGAGCCCAAAGTAAAAGAACTCAGCCAGCGCGAGTACGATGACGATGTGAACGTAGGGCATCTTTTTCTCCAGGGCCGGATAGTTACGGAACGGCCACGGTCAAGCAGCTTAGTGCAGAACAGAGCCGGCACGGATGGCAGAATGTACGCATGAGGGACAGAGCCCGGGGCTATGCCCACCGCGTCGATATCGCCGCTGACACCGCCGAAGTATGGAGCGCTCTCACGGAAGCCGAGCATCTCGGCCGCTGGTGCTCGCCAGGAGCGCAGATACGCGGGCAGAAGGGCGGCCTCTTCCGCGCCAGCGTGGATCGCGTGATCGAGCTCGAGGCCCACATCGATATTTTCGAGCCATCGCGCCGGTTGCGGCTGATCTATCTGCCGTCGAAGTCTCTTCCGCCCACGGATGACCCCCTCGTGGACGATTTCATTCTGGACGCCAAAGAGCCCGGCACCATTCTGCGACTGCTGGGCTCGGGGATTCCAGCGACCGAGGAATGGAACAAGCCCTATCTGCGCCTGCGGCTGGGTTGGCAGCAGGCCATGACGCGGCTCAAGGTGTTCGCCGAGAAACAACTCAGGAGCAAAGCGTCATGACGGGCTTCATACTGCGCGCCTGTATCACGGCGCTGGGCCTTTGGGTTGCAACGTGGTTGGTTTCGGGCATACGTATCGACGACCCATGGACGTTGGTACTCGCTGGAGTGCTGCTGGGTGTGATCAATGCAATCGTCCGGCCCATCGCAATCATCCTGACGCTGCCAATCACCATCCTGACGCTCGGTCTGTTCCTCCTGGTGGTGAACACCGCCATGGTGGGGCTGGTCGCGGCGATGCTGCCAGGCTTCCACATCTTCGGCGGGTTCTGGTCGGCATTCGCGACGGCGGTTGTCGTCGGCGTTACCGGCTGGCTCGGTTCGTCCTTGATCGGGTCGCGCGGCAAGATCGATGTGTTTGTAAAGCGGTTGTAGAGGGACACCACCGCGGTCCAGTATTTAGGCCTACTACCTATCTGGCCTTCCGCAGCGCCGGCATGTCGCGCCGGCCGCTGCATACGCCCCAGCCCGAAAGTTCTGTGCAGCCACCCTTGAGGCGACTGGTCCGAGATACCGAAGCAGCAATGAGGGGCGGCCCCGCCCGGAATTTCGGGCATCCTGCGAGGGGTTTCCCTACCTCTTGGACCTCGGCGGTTGCCCCTTCCTGCGGGGATAGCCAAGTCGTGTTTCACGATCTGCGAACGCTGCAGTGCCGGAAATTTGCACGTCAAGCTTCCCGTCCGAGGCGGGAATAGCCAACGACTCCGCAGAAATCGAAAGTCTCTGACGGGAGCCGGACATTTTAAATCACTCTGGATGTGATCGCGTGCCAGCAGGGCCGGCGGTCTGTACGATGTTGATCCAGGATGCCGCGACTGGGGTACGGGGCACCGCCATGGAAACGACTGCGTATGGAACTGCAGAGGCGATCATGCCAGCGACGAGGCCGAGAGACGAACTCGCGGCCGCCGCTATTGTTGCGAGCATGCCGGACCGGACGAGCGCGCACATTGTCAGGTGTGGCATCGGCTGGCATGGCTGACTGATGAAATCCCGGCTCCCGCAGTTGTGTTGCAGCGCCCGCCGCCTGCGGAGGCGTGTGGCGCTCTGCACCATGGTGAAGCGGGGACTGACAGGTTGCAATGAACCAACGGGTGATAGCGGAAATGCGGCGCCCGTTCGTCCTTGCTCTACAGAGTTGCCTACTACTGTGCGCAGCATGGACGAACACAAGGACGGGTTTCGGCTAGTAACTCTATGCCGCACCGCACAGCGGTTGTGTGCAGTACTGGTCGTATGCCTGATTCTCCATACAGCCGATGCGGATGCGGGTCCCGCTGCGCCGCTTCGGCACTTCCAGCTCGAAGCGGGCGACGCTTCTCTCATGCTGAACGAATTCAGCCGTCAGTCTGATCTGCAGGTCCTCTTCGATTTCAACATCCTCAGAGGGATGAAAACGCGTGAGGTCAACGGCGACCTCGACCCCTCTACCGCCCTGAAGTCGATGCTGAAGGGTACGAACCTCGTTTTCGACTTCGTCAACGACCGTACGCTGGCCGTGACGCCGAAGAAGCCGTCGTTCTTCAGCCGGTTGTGGCACCGTATGAAAACGCGTCCAAGGCATGCGTCGGATGACGACGAGCTGGCGCAGGTGTTGATTTCGGGGTCGGGTGAGAGTGGGACTCATCCGCTGTTGGGTGGAGAGACGCTGCAGTTGGGTCGGGCTGAGATTGAGCGTTCGGGGTTGGCTACTACGCAGGATTTTCTGCGGACCTTGCCTCAGGTGTTTGGGGGTGGGCCGACGCAGGATACGGTGTTGGGGCGGGAGGCAGGGACCAACTCCGCGCACGGTTCAGGCGTCAATCTCCGCGGGCTCAATGCGGGCGCGACTCTGGTGCTGATCGATGGGAGGAGAATTGCTCCCAGCGGAATCGCAGGCTCGTTCGAAGACATTTCAAACATACCTCTCAGCATCGTTGACCATGTCGACGTGTTACCCGATGGCGCATCGGCGCGGTATGGCGCTGACGCTGTAGGCGGAGTCGTAAACTTCGTAACACGGAGTAACTTCTCAGGCATTCAGACCCAGGCACGTGGGGGTGGAGTGACGAATGGCTCAATGGGGGAGCGCCAGTTCAGCCAGGTGTTTGGCCGTACGCGCGACTCCGGGAGCGATCTGCTCTCGTTCGAGTACTTCCAGCGCGACGCGCTACGAGCCCAGGATCGCTGGCAACAGACGAGCAATCTAACGCCGTTCGGCGGTAGCAATTTCGACTTCATGTACGGCAGCCCTGGAACGATCACGGACGGTGCCCACTACTGGCCGCTTCCAAAAGGTCAGAATGGCAAGTCGTTGACCGCTGGCAGCATTGCTCAGGGCGGTGCCAACCTGTACGACCAACAGCAAGGCACCTACATCACGCCTAAAGAGGAACGCTGGAGTGTCTTTGGAGAGAACAGCCTGAAGCTCACCGACGATGTCGGATTGTTTACAGAGGGCCTTTTTACTCGACGAAGAGTCCAAAGCATTCAAACATCCTCGAACGCGCTGGTGTTGACAGTTCCCGAAAGCAATCCCTTCTATGTCAACCCAACAGGAATACCCGGCCCAGTTACGGTACTGACGGGCACGAGCACATTTTTTGGTCCGCTGATCGCTGACAATCGAATCGATACTGGCAACTTTGCGTTGGGCGTTACCACGTCGGCAAGCAACGGTTGGACTGCGACCGGAAGTATTGCATACACCTTCGAGAAGCAGCACGACATACAACACGGATTTTACGATCCAGCCTCACTTGACGCCGCGCTTGCCGACCCAAATCCGTCGACTGCATTCAATCCCTTCGGTGATGGCTCAAATACCAATCCCACCACGCTCGCGGCCATCAGCGGTTCCGGTCTGTATGATTCGGCTTCGAGCCTGAGAACGGCCAGCCTCAGTGGGAGGGGAGCGACCATTGCCCTGCCGGGCGGCGACGTCGAAGCCAGCCTCGGGACGGAATACAGAATTCAGTCGATCGAGACTGCGATTTCGGTTCCTGGGGCTAACGCCGACAGCAGCGGTCGCCTCAGTCGCCGGATCTTCGCCGCGTTCGGCGAACTCCGTATTCCTCTGATCGGCGAGGGCAACGAGTTCGGCTTCGCCAAGCGCCTCGAATTGTCCCTGGGAGCAAGGCACGAGAATTTCAGCGACGTCGGCAGTGCTACGATTCCCAAGTTCGGTCTTTTCTGGTCGCTCAGCAAGGAAATGAGCGTGCGCGGAACTTGGACAAAGTCGTTCAGGCCGCCCAATCTGACGGACATGCTGGAGAAGAACAATTACAGCAAAATAGCCTTTCTGCCCGATCCCTCTTCGGCTAACGGATTTACTGAAGTGTTGTTGCGTTACGGCACGAACCCCGAATTGCAGCCCGAAACGGCCCGCAGCTGGACGTTGGGGGCCGATTTCGCGCCCCGGTTCTTGCCCGGCGCATCGCTTTCGCTGACGTACTTCAACATTTCATACTCCCGCAGGATAGACCAGGCGAGCCTTTCGGCGGACGTATTGTCGCAACCGACCCTCGCCTGGCTGGTGAATCGTCACTTCACGCAAGGTCAGCTTAACGACGCTTGCGCCAACAGCGTGTTTCAGGGTGGCGCGGGAACCTGCGCCACTTCCTCCATCGGCGCAATAATCGACAACCGACTACGCAACATTTCCCAGCTGAAGACGAAAGGCATCGACCTGATTGGAAAATACTCATTGGAGAGCCGCTCAGGAAGATTCGACTTCGGACTGAACGGAACGTATCTGCTCGAATATTCACAGGCGAACACACCAGGCAGTCCGCTGCTCGACATAGTGAGCACGCAGAACAATCCGATCAACTTCCGAGCCAGAGGCTCTGCGGCCTGGAGCCACCGTGGGCTCGGCGTTTCAACGTTCCTCAATTTCGAGAATAGCTACCGGGATACACTGAGCGTGCCGAACAGGGGCGTCTCCCCATGGACTACTATAGACCTCCAGCTGAGTTATGAAACCACGGCAGATACACTGAGCTGGCTCGGTCACACGCAATTTGCTCTAAACGCACAGAATCTGTTCAACGTTTATCCCCCGTTTCTCAACAATCCGGTCGGGGTGGGGTACGATCAGGAAAATGCCGATCTGTACGGACGTTTGGTGAGCTTCGAAGTCCGCAAGCGATGGTAATCGAGCCTGCGCACATCATCGAGATCGCCGAAACAATTCAAGAAGAAAGAGCCGCGAACACACTCTGGTCCCTTTCAATTTCGTTGAGGGGTCACACGCCGTCCTTGGACGCGCCAGATATAACACCGAGCGATGGAGCGCAAGACAATCATCGATGCTTAAGATCAGGAGAATCCCATGAAATTGAAGTTCAGTGCTCATTTGATGCTGATCGACTGCGGCAAAGCCTCAAAGATGACCCATGGAGTCATGTTCGCGCCATTCACCGAGGGAGGATCGCCGCCGTACAATCATTGGGGCTAACAGTGATTGTAGAATGAGCAAGGAACGCTCGGCTGCCTGCAGTGTGCGTTTCACTTGGGAGGGGGCGTGATCGCGTGCTGCGGGCAGCTTTTTTGATTTACGGTCGCAATCACAACAGATTCGATACCGGTAGCGCTCGAGGAATTTGGACTCCGCCTCCGATCGCCAAGAAATGTACCTCATGTCACTACGAGCTTGGAAGACGTGGTTGTTGTGTTGAAGGCGTTGGTGGAGTCAACACTTCAATCATCCAACCTGTTAATCATTACTTGCGTGAAGTCCATAGACGCGCTTCGTGATTGTGCGTTGCAGCTGAAGTCGATCGTTGATCCGAGATACTTTGCGCACCGCACGGAGGTGTCTGACGCTGCACGAAGCGGTACCTCTCGTATCGGGCAGGCCCACGCACTGATCTGTTGAATACATTTCGCGGTCAGCATTCGCCCTGTGGTCGTGCTGTTCCGTAGGCCTTGCGCGGTCTTCGTTGGTGCGGCAATGATGACGACGCACCAGGGAAGGTGACAGCGGGATTCTCTTTCACTGTCGCGCCGAAGTCCCATGCCGACCTCGGACGTGCCTGGTGACGCCAAGCGAGCGTGCAAAACAAACATTGATGTTCGAACAGGAGAGTCTCGTGAAATCGTTATCCATGGTCTCCATATTGCTCATCGACTGTGGCAAGGCTTCGAGAAGAACTCAGGGAGGGACCGGCGTGTTCATCGAGCCGGGTCTCCCTCCGTTTATCCGCGCATATTTTGAATAGGGTGAGCGCGTAACATTTGGCTGCCTGCAGTATGCGTCTCACCCGGGACCGACCGCATGCTGCGGCCAGATTGTCCTTCGGTGGCGGACACGGCCACGATGGCATACGCGCACCGGTAACGATCAATCGCGCCTAGCGGTGCTTACAACGTGGTTCGGCCGCGGTGTGCTTGCGTTTCGCCAGCGCCGCTTGCACGCGCTCCCTGAGCTTCGTATTGCGCTCGTATACCGACAACGCCTCCACCGCAACGTCGGTATGCGTCCGGATGCCGTGCTCGATGATCGAGATGAGCCAATCGAACGCCGCCTCGCTCCTGTGTAGCGCGGCGGCACGGATCAACACTGCACCAAAGTCTCCTGTGTCATCGAGGCTATCCCAGGCTGTGCGCAGATGCTCGAGCGCGCGGGGATGACGTGATTCGCCTAACGCCAGTGCCGCGAAATCGCGAACGCCATCATTGTCGTCAGAAAGATATGCAGCGACAAACGGTAGGCACTCCTCCTGCGCAATGCTCAAGAGTCCCGTGAAGCATTCCCCGATCACTTCCGACTCCGGATCACCCACCAGCACTTTGAGGCGCAAGAGTGCTTCTGCTTCTCGCGGATTGCCGCATGAGATTGCGCGTGCCGCGCCTGCGCGGGCGCGCCATTCGGAATCATGCAGGAGCCCTGTCAGCTCCTGGACGGCCCGGGAATAGCCTGTGGCCACGAGACCTATGGCACAGCTGCAACGTACATCGATGGCCGCATCGGTCGCGCCACCCCATACGGGTTCGAGCTGTCGGTAACGGATGCCCTCGAGAAAAAACATCACGTCCTGGCATTCCAGATTGACGAGCGCGCGTGCAATGGCCTGCTTGGCGATGCAGTGCGGGTCCTGCTGTATCGGTTCCACCATAAAACGGCCATACGCGCTCAAGAGATCCGGTAGCCGCTCATGCAGAGAGCGCTCCCCCGCAAGCGTGGCCGCCCGGGCGACGACGCGACAGGGTTTGTCCGCGAGGCACTTCTTAATCGCGGCATTTTGAACGGACCGATCCGCGGTTGGATCGAGTGCATTCAATGCCCCCAGTCCTTTCTCCTCGGACTTCTTCCGTGTGGGTTTGCTCATGCGGAGATCTTAGCGCTTAGAGGCGGCTGCGCCCTCCGCCTGAAGTCGAGAAATGGACGGCGTTTCGGGAGACGGCGGCTTGGGGTTTGGTGGCAGGGACCGCATGACGTCCGCCTCATTCTGAGTGGTGCCGTGCCGTATATGAGGGCTGCAATGGGTTCTCCACGAGTAAATGTTGATTCGGGTGTCAGCAAGCGACAAGAACTATTCGCATTCAAATATTCGTCGGATGGCTTGAGATGCGATGAGCCGTTTTCAACAGGCCTTGCCCCGGCCGGATGATATCGAGTAACACGCCGAGAGGCCCACTCATGGAGGCTCGGGCCGACGGCTGTTGCGACGTCGAATTCCACGTCGAACAGAGACGTCCGCCTCCGACGTAGCATTCCGGCTTCCAACTTCGACGTAACCGAATTATTGCGGTACTCAAATATCTGGGCAAAATTGGTATTTTATGACACTTCCTTCGCTGCAGTGGTCGAGCTAGGTTTCCAGTCGTTGTTTCCGGCATGTTCCGACTGTAGACTTTATTCTACAAAAAGAGCAGCCCACTTTGTTGACATAGGAGAAGCCATGGGAACACTGACGAAAGACGAGTTGGAAACCCCGGTGCCGGTTGAGCGCAAGCGTCCGGCTTATGATCCCAACAACCTCTCTCCGGCGGATGAGGAAGCTCGGAAGTATGACGACACGTCCGAAGGAATTGATTGGGATGAGATCCTAGCCACCACCCAAGATGACTTTTTGGCGGGGCGGTTCTCGTACAATTCGGCCGATTACGCCACGCAGGCTGACGCCGATGCTGCGCTGACTGCTTGGCTCGATGCAATCGTAGAGAAGGTGGAGCGCAAACATGCTTCCATACCTCCATGTGATGCCGCGGATTGCCCGCGACATCGAAGAATGCCTGGACTTTGTGGCCCGGCAGCCGCGGGGCAAGCCGAACGATCGCAAGCTCGTTATCGTCTACGCGTACCTGCGGCCGACGGTGCGTTTCGCTCGAGGCGTTGTGAGCATCCGTGCCGTCCGACACTCGCGCGTTAAGGACGTGTTCTCGGGTGTTAGGGAGCCAACTCGGCTTGCCTGAATTCGGCTACCTTCGCGCCGACGAATCGTATGCCTGGTCCGATTAATAGCCCGGAGGTGCAAGGGACGGGCGATAGTGAAGTGGCGACGGCAGCCAAGCGGTACAAAGAGATAAAGGAAAGAGTGGACGCTGAGCGCAAGCGCACCAAAGCATTCACCGCCAAAGGCAGAAAGTAAGTCAGACGGCTTCTGCGACTGAAACGCCACACTTGACTCTCCAGGACCGGCCCTTCGCCGCTGGCACAGTTGCGGGCTTGAAGCGAATTCCAACTTTCGCGCAGAACCCGATCAGCTTGTCCGACGAGAACTTGTCGACCTTGCCCGTCATGAGCTCGCTGACGCGCGGTTGCGGGATGCCGAGCATCTGGCCGATCTGCGCTTGTGAAGCCCTCTGCTCGCGGAAGAAGTCCCGCAGCACGAGCATCAGGTCGGCGCGGAATTCCATATCAGCCGCTTCCTCGGCATTGTCCATGATCGCTTCGAAGATGTTCGAGTACTTCAGCTTCATAGCAGGTCTCAGATATACGGTTTTTTCGTACGGCCGGACCGCTCATTGGGGCCCATGGATACCGTGGCCGACGAGATCTCGCTAGCTGCTGCTGCCCAATGCCTCTTCCAGCTCTGTCGTCAGAGGCTTGAGGAAGAATGAGTCCTCAGGCATTACGCGCGCTTCGATGCCACGCTTGCGCAGCGCGTCTGCGACTACGGGGCCGACCGCCGCGACGAGGGTGTTCGCGAGCGCCTTAGTGACAGCCTCGGGGGGTGCGATGGAGAACAGGCGCTCGACTTGCGGTGTACTCGTGAAAGCGACCGCGTCGATTTCTCGCGCTTCGAGTCGCTTCAGCAGATTGAGCACGGCTTGATCGTCCGCTGCGTCTGCGTAGATGTAGGGGGCTACAACGAGCA